>NZ_JAFBBJ010000001.1:2400000-2706515 GCF_016907085.1 Clavibacter michiganensis
CGGAGGCCGACGACGTCGTAGATCTGGAACGGGCCGAGGGGCGCGCCGGTCGCGATGCGCCAGGTGGTGTCGATGGTCTGCGGATCCGCGACGCCCTTCAGCAGGAGGCCCGCGGCCGCGTCGAGCAGCGGCACGAGCAGCGAGTTGAGCACGTAGCCGGGCTGCTCCTTCTTCAGCGGGATCGGGACCATGCCGATCTCCTCCGCGAACGCGACGACCCGGTCGAACACCTCGGGCGACGTGCGCTCGGTGCCCATGATCTCGGCCGTGTTCTGCCGCCACACATGGTTCGCGAAGTGCAGCGCGAGGAAGCGGTCGGGGCGGCCGGTGGAGTCGGCGATCGCGCTCGGGAGGAGCGTCGACGAGTTGGTGGCGAAGACCGTGCGCTCGGGCGCGGCCTCGGCGATGCGCCGGTAGACGTCCTGCTTGAGGTCGAGGCGCTCGGGGACCGCCTCGATCACGAGGTCGGCGTCGGCGACGGAGGCGGCGAGGTCGCTCGTCAGCGTGATCCCCGCGGCGGCCGCCGTCGCGGACTCCCGGGTCTCCTCGCCCGACTCGGACACGAACTGCGCGACGATCGCGTCGAGCCGCCCGCGCGCGGCCTCGAGCGCGGCGTCGTCCACGTCGTAGCTCGTCACGGTCTTCCCGTGGTTCGCGGCCTGGAACGCGATCTGCGCGCCGAGCACCCCGGCTCCGAGGACGGTGACCTTGGTGATGTCGGGCATGGCGGACTCCTTCGTCGGCGGACGCGCAGGCGGCGGGCGGGTCCCGTGCCGGGCGTCCTCGCCAGCGAACCACCGGGTGCGGCGAGTGACCGGATCCGTGCGGCCAGCGGACAGGGGCCCAGGCCGACGACGTGCGCGTCCGGCGGGTGTGCCGCTCAGCGCCCTCCGCTGCTCGCGCGCTGGATGAGCCGGGGCGAGAGCGTCACGGTCTCGTGCACGTGGTCCGCGGGCGAGGTGATCTCCTCCGCCAGCAGCCGCATCGCCCGCCGCCCCATCTCCAGGCCCGGCTGGCCGACCGTGGACAGCGGCAGGAGCGTGCTGTCGGCGAAGTGGTTGTCGTCGTAGCCGACGACGGCGATGTCCTCGGGGATCCGGATCCCCTCCACGAGGAGCGACTGCACGATGCCCGCGGCGACGGCGTCGGACGCGGAGACGATGCCGTCGGGGCGCGACGCCGGCGCCCTCCCGGCGATCTCCCGACCCAGCGCGATGCCCGGTTGCACGGTGAGCTTGGGCGTGGTCAGGAGCTCCAGCGTCACGCCGCTCGCCGCCCGGACGGCGCGCGACGCCCCCTCGAAGCGGTCGCGCACGGCGGTGAGGCTGAGCGGCCCGCCGACGAACACGAGGCGGGTCCGTCCCTGGTCGATGAGGTGCTGCGCCGACAGCTCGCCTCCGAGCACCTCGTCGACGACCACGCCGCAGCTCTCGCCGTCGACCCCCGGCCAGTTCACGTAGACGATCCGCGAGCCGCGTCGGCGGAGCGTCTGCACCTCGTCGAGCGGCCCGTCGAACGGGGCGAGGACGATGCCGGCAGCCCGCGCCTGCTCGAAGAGCTCGAGGTGCGCGGTCTGCTTGCCGAGGTCGACGTCGGAGTTCGCGAGCAGCACGCGGCGGCCGATCGAGTCGGCCTCCTGCTCGATGCCGCGGGAGATGTCGAGGAAGTAGGAGTTGCCGAGGTCGACCGCGATGAAGCCGATCGCCGTCCCCCGGCCGGCCGCCAGGTTGCGTGCCGTGCTGTTGGGCACGAACCCGAGCGTGGAGATCGCGTCGAGCACGCGGTCGCGGGTGCTGGCCCGGACGGCCGCCGGGCTGTTGAGCACGTTCGACACCGTCCCGATGGACACGCCCGCGAGCTTGGCCACGTCCGACATGAGCGGCGCCCGGCGCGGAGGTGTCGAGGAGGAGACCGTCATGGTGCTGCCGAGCGTACCTCGCCGTGACCGGATCGGAACTTGACAGAGCCGCGTCGCCGTGACTTACTTTGAAGCGCTTCAACTTCTGGAGCGCCCAGCCATTCAAGGAGGAATGTTGCTCAAGTCAGCTCGTCGGGCTGCTGCGGTCACCGCAGCGGGCGTGACCATCTTGGCCTTGTCCGCGTGCGCCGGCGGCGGAGGGGGCGCCGCTCCCACGGAGTTCACCGTCCTCGGCAACGTCGAGAACGAGGTCGTCCCTAAAACCCTTCAGACGCTCGCCGAGGGTGCGTGCAAGACCCAGCAGGCGGCCATGCCGCTCAAGGTCGACACCGTGCCGCAGACGAACCTCAACCAGCAGGTCCAGCTCCTCGCCGGCCAGGGCGGGCTCCCCGTCATGTACGCCGTCGACACCAGCGAGCTCACCCTCCAGCTGAAGGAGGCCGGCAGCGGCGCCGACTTCAGTACCCTCTTCGACGACCTGGGTGTCTCCGACAAGATCGAGCCCGCGGCGCGATCCACCGTCGAGTCCCTCTACGACGGCGACTTCGTGGTGCTGCCGACCGAGTACAACATCGAGGGCGTCTGGTACAACAAGGCCCAGTTCCAGGAGAAGGGCATCGCGGTCCCCGAGACGTGGGACGACCTGAAGGCCGCTGCCGCGACCTTCGAGTCCGACGGCGTCGTGCCGTTCTCCGCCAGCGGCGAGCAGGGTTGGCCCCTCACCCGCCTCATCGGCAACTACATCGAGCGCGACCTCGGCCCCGATGCGCTGCAGAAGGTCAAGGACGGTGACGCGAAGCTCACCGATCCCGAGTACGTCGCCGCCGCTCAGGAGGTCGCCGACCTCGGTGCCGCCGGCTACTTCGGCGAGGGCGTCGGATCCATCGACTACGACACCTCTCTCAACCAGTTCCTCAACGGCAGCTCGCCCATGATCTACATGGGCAGCTGGTTGCTGAGCAACATCGCCGATCCGGAGGCCAACAAGGTCGGCGAGGAGAACATCGGCTTCCTGCCGTTCCCCGACGTCGACGGCGGCGCCGGCGACAGCAGCCAGCTCGTCGCCAACGTGGGCCTGCCCTTCACCATCAACGAGTCGGCGCTGAACGACGACAGCCGCGCCTGGGTGAAGTGCATCACCGAGAACTACGGCACGGTCGCCCTGCAGGACAGCAGCCGCATCTCCGGGTTCACGGTCGACGGCGACGTCCCCACGTCGCCGCTGACCACCGAGGTCCGCGACCTCATCTCCTCCACGGACACCACCGTCCCGTGGTTCGAGGCGTACTTCTCCGCGCAGGCGACCACGACCTCGCAGCAGAACGCCGCGCAGCTCGTGACCGGCGCCATCACGGCGGAGCAGTTCATGACGCTGGTCCAGGGCGACCTGGACTGATCGACCCGGGCGCGGCTCACGGCACCGCCGTGAGCCGCGCCTCCACGCGCACATCCGCACAGAAGGCAGCCCATGAACCCCCTCCTCGGAGACCGGCGATCGACCCTGATCCTCGTCGGACCCGCCCTGCTGATCTACAGCGTGGTGATGCTCGTCCCGATCATCGTCTCGATCGGGTACACCTTCACCTCCGGCAACGCCATCATCGGCTTCCAGTTCTCCGGCATCGAGAACTACGCCGAGCTCCTCTCCGACACCCGGGTCAGGGACGCCCTCCTGCTGACCATCCGGTACGCGATCGTGATGACCGTCCTCCAGGTCGGCTTCGGGTACCTCCTCGCGCTCACGTACGTGTTCGTCCTCCGCAGGTGGTCGAGCTCGGTGCGCACGCTCGTGTTCTTCCCCGTCGTCCTGCCCACGGTCGCGGTCGCGCTGCTCTTCCAGCAGATGTTCGCCATCGCCCCGCAGAACGGCCTCGTCAACACGTTCCTCAACGCCATCGGCCTGTCGTCCACCGACTGGTTCGGGGACGGGGGCACCGCGTTCCTCGTGATCATCGTCATGGACGTCTGGCGCTCGATGGGCTTCTACGGCGTGCTCCTCTACGCGGGCCTCCTCGACATCCCGGACGAGATCTTCGAGTCCGCGCGCCTCGACGGCGCCTCCGGCTTCGGCCTCGTCCGGCGCATCGTCCTGCCGCTCTCGCTGCCCGTGCTGATCTCCTCGCTGATCTTCTCCATCAACGGGACGCTGAAGGTCTTCGACAGCATCCTCGCGCTGACCAACGGCGGCCCCGGCACCTCGACCAGCCCGCTGACGATCTACATGTTCGACACCGCCTTCCGCTACGGGCAGTACGGCTACGGATCGACGGTCGCCTTCCTCCTCACGATCGTCTCGCTCGCCGTGACGGTCGTCATCTTCCGCGCCAACCGACGCGACACCACGAAGGGCTGACCGATGACCACCACCGCACAGCCGCGCATCGACGCACCCCGTCCCGCCACCCGTCCCAGCCGCCGACCTGTGTCGCCGCGGCGGGTGCTCGGCCGCATCGTCAGCGGCGCCCTCGTCGCCTTCCTGCTCGTCATCGTCGTCGGACCGCTGATCTGGATGGTCCTCGGCTCCTTTAAGACCCAGACCGAGTTCCTCGAGAACCCCGTCTGGATGCTGCCGCAGCAATGGAACTTCGACAACTACGTCTTCGCCTGGACGACGGGCAACTTCGCGCAGTACGCGTTCAACTCCGTCGTCACGGTGATCCCGTCGCTCTTCCTCGTCCTGCTCCTCGGCTCGATGGCCGGGTTCGCGCTGGAGGTGCTGGTCTGGAAGGGCCGCGGCGCCATCCTGCTCACCTTCCTCGCCGGGATCATGGTGCCCACGCAGATGATCCTGCTGCCGCTGTTCGCCGCGTACTTCCGCACCGGGCTCACGGGAACTCTCTGGCCGCTGATCATCACCTACACCGCGACGAGTCTGCCGCTCACCGTGTTCCTGATGGCGACCTTCTTCCGCGCCGTCCCGCGCGAGGTGTTCGAGGCCGCGACCCTCGACGGGGCGAGCATCATCCGCTCGTTCTTCCTGGTCGGCCTGCCCATGGTGCGGAACGCCCTCTTCACGGTCGGGCTCGTGCAGTTCTTCATGCTCTGGAACGACCTCCTCATCGCCCTCACCTTCACCAACTCCGGCTCCCTGCGCACCCTGCAGGTCGGCCTCCTCAACTTCACCGGCCAGTTCGGCTCGGTGCAGTACGGCCCGCTCTTCGCGGCCATCTGCCTCAACGTGATCGGAATCCTCGTGATCTACCTCTTCCTCAACAAGCAGGTCCAGAAGGGCCTGACCGCCGGCGCGGTCAAGGGCTGAGGCATGGCGCACATCGACGGGCCCATCCGCATCGAGCACCTCCGGGAACCGCTCGGAGTCGGCACCCCGGCACCCCGCCTGAGCTGGCGCACCGCCGCGCCCGACGGCTGGCGACAGGCCGCCTACGAGATCGAGCTCCGCCGCGGCACCGACGAACCCCTGACCGCAGTCGTCCGCTCGGCCGACCAGGTCCTCGTGCCCTGGCCGTTCCCGGCGCTGGCCAGCCGCGATCGGGTCGACCTGCGGATCCGGCTCCACGGCGAGGACAGCACGACGGGGGAGTGGAGCGCACCGACGGCCCTCGAGACCGGGCTCCTCCAGCCGTCCGACTGGTCGGCCGCTCCCGTCGGCGGCAGCTGGCCGGAGGGGGCCGGCACCGACCGCCGCCCGTCACGCGTGCGCCGGCGCTTCCACGTGGACGCCCCCATCGCCTCCGCCCGCCTCCACGCCACCGCCCACGGCGTCTTCGAGGCCGAGATCAACGGCACACGCGTCGGCGACGACGTCCTCGCGCCCGGCTGGACCTCCTACGGATCACGTCTGCGCTACCGCACCTACGACGTCACCGACCTCGTGGCCGAGGGCGACAACATGATCGGTGCCTGGCTGGGCGACGGCTGGTACCGGGGCCGGCTCGGCTTCAACGGCGGCTACCACGACCTCTACGGCACCGACCTCTCGTTCATCGGACAGCTCGAGATCACCCTCACCGACGGCACCATCCAGCGCATCGCGACCGACGCCGACTGGGAGGCCGGCCCGAGCCCCATCACCTTCAGCGGCCTCTACGACGGGGAGCGCTACGACCAGCGCCTCGACGACCTCGCGTGGTCGACGCCCGCATCTGCCGGCAGGGAATGGGCGCCTGTAGCCGTCGGCGCGCGTGACCCCGGGACCCTCGTCGCGACGGAGCAGCCGCCCGTGCGCCGCATCGAGAAACTCGCCCCCGTGGACGTGCGCCGCACTGCATCCGGCGCGCTGCTCCTCGACTTCGGCCAGAACCTCGTCGGACGTCTCCGCCTCACGGTCGACGGCCCGGCCGGGCACGTCGTCACCCTCCGACACGCGGAGGTCATCCAGGATGGCGAGCTCTACCGCCGCACGCTGCGCATCGCGGCCGCCGAGGACAGCATCACCCTTGCCGGCACCGGCTCCGTGACCTGGGAGCCGCGCTTCACCATCCACGGGTTCCGCTACGCCGAGATCACCGGGGCGCCGAACGGCTTCGACGCCTCCACCGTGACCGCCCTCGTCTGCCACACCGACATGGAGCGCACCGGCTGGTTCGCGTCCTCCGACCCGGAGCTCGACCGCCTGCACGAGAACGTCCTCTGGAGCACGCGCGGCAACTTCGTCGACATCCCCACCGACTGCCCCCAGCGCGACGAGCGGCTCGGCTGGACCGGCGACATCCAGGTCTTCGCCCCGACGGCCTCCTTCCTCTACGACTGCTCCGGCATGCTCGGATCCTGGCTCCAGGACCTCGCCATCGAGCAGCTCCCCGACGGCACCGTCCCGTGGTTCATCCCGCGCATCCCAGGCGGACCCTCGTGGGAGCCCATCAAGCCCGGCGCCGTCTGGGGAGACGCCGCCGTCCTCACCCCCTGGGTCCTGTACGAGCGCTTCGGCGACACCGGCGTCCTCGCACAGCAGTACCCGTCCGCGAAGGCATGGGTCGACCTCATCGTCTCCCTGGCCGGCCCCGACCGGCTCTGGGACGAGGGCTTCCAACTCGGCGACTGGTTGGATCCGGCCGCGCCGCCCGAGGACCCGGCTGACGCCTCCACGGACCGCTACCTCGTGGCCACCGCGTACCTCGCGCAGTCGACGCTGCACCTCGCCCGTACCGCCGAGGTCCTCGGGCTCGACGACGACGCGGCGCACTACGCCCGCGTCGCCGATGAGGTGCGCGATGCGTTCCGGCGCGCGTACGTCCTGCCCGACGGGACCATGACGAGCGACGCGCAGACCGCGTACTCCCTCGCCATCGAGTTCGGCCTGGTCACGGGCGATGCCGCCGAGCGTGCGGGGGACCGGCTCGCCGAGCTCGTCCGCGAGGCCGGCAACCGCATTGCCACCGGCTTCGCCGGCACACCCCTCGTGACCGGCGCCCTCACCTCGACCGGCCACGCGGACGCGGCGTACGACCTCCTGCTCGAGCGCTCCTGCCCGTCCTGGCTCTACACGGTCGGCATGGGCGGCACCACCATCTGGGAGCGCTGGGACAGCATGCTGCCCGACGGCACCGTGAACCCCGGCGAGATGACGAGCTTCAACCACTACGCCCTCGGCGCCGTCGCCGACTGGATGCACGGCACCATCGCCGGGCTCGCCCCGGCCGAACCGGGTTGGCGACGCATCCGCTTCGCGCCGCGGCCCGGCGGCGGGCTCCGCCACGCGAGCGCCCGGCACCTCTCGCCGTACGGATCGGCGTCGTCCTCCTGGAGGATCGTCGGCACCACCATGCACCTCACCGTGACGCTACCCATCGGCACCAGCGGGGACGTCCTGCTGCCCGACGGGTCGACCCACATCGTCGGCCCCGGAGAGCACGTGTTCACCGCGGCCGTGGCGGAGGCCCTCGTCACCGCGTGAACGAGGGCCGGTGCTCCCAGCGCCGGCCCTCGTCGCGGAGGCGATTCCTGGGGGCGCCTCCTGACGACTCAGCTCTCAGGCAGACCGCTGCTCGAAGCGGATGAGGTCGATGACCGCGCTGAACTCGGGCACCCCGTCGGCGGCGACCGGCCAGTCCGCCAGATCCACCTCACCGCTCGCCCAGGACCCCACCGTGACGACCAGCTGCACGAAGAACGGCTGATCGAACGGCCAGCCCCCCGCGGCGCGCGGATCCGTGGGCGTGGCGGAGTGGTACACCTGGCCGTCGATGGCCCAGGTGATCTCCGACGACGACCACTCGAGCGTGTGCTCGACCCAGCGGCCGGCCAGGGAGTCGAGCGGACCGGTGTAGGTCCCGGAGATGGGCGACGCGCCGGAGTACCCCGGCCCGTGGATCGACCCGAAGGGGGCGCCGGGGCGGCCCAGGGCGATCTCCGTGGCGTCGATCTCCCCGCACTGCGGCCAGCCGACGGCGTCGATGTCCTCGCCGAACAGGCAGACGCCCACCCCGACGCCTGTTCCTGTCGTGAGGTACTGCCGGGTGGTCAGGCGCCCATGCGGTCCCAGGACGCGCTTGCCGCGCGTGGTGATGCTCCCGGCGCGGTACGCGAACCCGTTCGTGGGCTCCTTCCGCGCCTTGAGGACGAGGTTCTGCCCGTCCAGCATCACCATCGACGCGTCGTTGTACTGCTGGTCACGGAGGTCGGTCTGCCCGCCGCCGACGATGGCGCTCCAGGACCCGGCGTCGAGGGCGCCACCGCCGAAGCCGTCCTCCCAGACGGTGACCCAGTCGCCCTCGCCCGCGGCGCGGGCGGTCTGCACGGGGCCGAGAGCAGCGGTGGCCGCTCCTCCCAGGAGGCCCGCCGTGACCGTCCGACGCGAGATGGCACGAGAGGCCGCTGATCCGTTCATGAGAGCTCCGATGTTCGAGGGCGGGAGGGCGAGCAGGGTGGGCTACTTGCAGCTGATGGCCGCGTAGGCCGCGGTCACGGTCGACGCTACGGACCCCTTGGCGGAGGCGACTGCGGTGACGGAGGCTGTTCCGGCGGCGATCGACGACTTCGTGGAGCTGACCGGGTAGGAGACGGTCCGTCCCGGGGCGACGTTCCAGAACTGCTGCTTCCCGCTCAGGGCCCTCAGCGTGATGTTCGACTTCGCCGTAGAGGTGTTCGTGGCGGTGACCGTCACGTACGCCTTCGTACCGACGCATCTCGAGAGGGCGGAGACCTGCACGACACCCGCCGACGCGGACGGGACGGCGATGCGAGCGACGGGCGAGACGAGCCCCGCGACGTCGGTCGCCCGAAATCCGATCGTGGCCGCCCCGTCGCCGACGGGGACCGGCGCCGAGTACGGCGTCCACGGACCCGCGTCGCCGACCCGGTACTCCACCGCGGCGATGCCGGAACCGGCGTCCGTGGCGCTGATCGACACCGCGCGAGAAGGCGCGTCGAGGGCCGCGGACGCGACGGGCGCGACGCGATCGATGTCCACCCGGACGGACCCGCCGGCCGCGGGGACCTCCTCGCCGTCACGCAGGACGCGGTACCTGAGGGCGTGCGCTCCGTCCTCGTCCACGGTGATCGGTCCCGCGTACGGGGACCAGACATCCCCGAAGGCGTACTCGAGCGTCCCCGCTCGCGATCCCTGCTCGAGCTCAAGCGACACGCGCACGGGGGCGTCGGTGAACCAGCCGTTCGCGCCCTGGGGCGCAGCCGGGTCCGTGGTCACTGTGACGGACGGATCGACCGGCGCTCCGGCGAAGGCATGCAGTTCCGCGACCGACCAGTAGGCGGCGGGCGCCGCAGCCGTGAGGCTCACCCGGACGTACCGGGTGTCGACCGTCGGGAACGCGATGTTCGTGAACCGCTTCGTGCCGCGGCCCGTCGCGATGGGGTCGCTCCAGCTGGACGCGTCGTCGGAGACGGTCACCTCGTAGCCTCGCGGCCAGTCGTTGGAGCTGGCGCCGCCCTCGAGCGTCCCCGAGTCGAGGCTCAGCTGGTCGATCGGCGTGCGGCCGCCCATGTCGAGCGTGATGCTCTGACCCGCGGCCTGCGCCGTGAAGTTCCGCCACGCCGTGCCGGCGTCGCCGTCGAGCATCGAGGCCGCGCCCCACTCCTGCAGGCTGGCGCCGGCGGTCCACCCGTCGCGGGGGAGCTCCTCGTTCGCCGGGGTCCAGGTGTAGGTGCCGACCGTGGCCGCCGGGATCGTGTCCACGGCCTGGCCGTCGAAGGTCGCGATCCGGAACTGCTGGTCGTAGTCCGTCTGGTTCACGACCACAGCGACGTGCTCCCCATCGGGATTGCGGAACACCACGTTCGTCACGGTGCTGGGCGACCCGGGATCGCTGCTGATCCGGACGGCCCCGTTGTCCAGGAAGCGCGAGAACTGCGCGTAGAGGTAGTAGTCCCGATCGAGGTAGTAGGAGTCGAGGTCGCCGTGCGGTGCGCCGATCTGCTGCGGGAACGAATCGCCGTCCAGGGGACCCGCGTTCGGGAGGCCGTCCTCGTCGAGGAAGGTCAGCCAGTACGTCCAGCTGCTCACGTCGTTGCGGAACAGCTGCACGAGGCGGTCCATCCCCTTGACGTCGTAGTACGACCGCTCGGTGAGGCGCACCTCGACCCCCGGGTACCGGTCCACGATGCCCGTCGCCTGCGTGACGTCGCCATCGTCGTAGTCATGCACGCCCACGCCGTCCACCATCGGGCCGACGACCGGGTCCTTGAGGATGTTCTCGAACTGCGAGGTCGTCCACCAGTTGTCGTCCTGGATCCAGATCTCGGTGGAGGGCGACACCTCGTCGAGGGCCTGGCGCAGATGCGGGATGAAGTCCCGCTCCTGCTCCCACGTCCACGACGACGACGGGTAGTCCGGCACGACGAGCGGCTCGTTGGCGACCGTCACGGCCGTGATCGGGATCCCCTGCTCCGCGTACGCCGCGATCGCGAGGCGGTAGTAGTCGGCCAGTGCCGGGTAGTACTCGGGCAGCACGGAACCGCCGTTGTTCAGGCTCTTGTTCTCCTTCATCCACGCCGGCGGGCTCCACGCCGACGCGAAGAACTCGACGTCCGGGTTGATGCGGAGCGCCTGCTGGGCGATATCGATGATCCCCGCGTCGATGTCCTTCTGGATGGAGAACCGCTCCAGCTCCGGGTCGACTTCACCCTCGGGCAGGTCGTCGTAGGTGTAGAAGTCCTCGGCGCAGAAGTCGGGGCAGCCGAAGGACAGTCGCATCAGGTCGTACCGGTTGCCGGTGCGGGGATCGAAGAGGGCCTCCATGACGGCGTCCCGGTTCGTGGGCGAGAGCTGCGTGATGTTGTAGACGCTCGACGACTCGAGCGATCCACCGATCCCGTCCAACGTCTGGCCCGTCATCGTCGGATCGACGCCGATGGTCGTGACGCCGGCCCCGCTGATAGGCGTGAAGGTGAGGTCGTCCTGCTTCGCGAGCTCATCGCTCCCGTCGGACGAGCTGTAGGTGACGGACACGGACGGACCGGCGGCCGTGGCTCCGACCGCGGGGTGGGCAGGGAGGGCGAACGAGCCCACGGCGATGGCCACGGCCGTGGTCGTCGCGTAGGCCCTCCTCCGGGCACGGGAAGCAGGTGGGCGCAAGGGATTCTCCTTTGAATCACGGACTCCGGGCGGCCGGAGCGATGAGCGCACGTGAAGCGCTTCAAGTGTCTCGAACTGTAGGGAGGACTGCCGAGGGCGTCAACCCTCGCGCCCCCGCTCGGAGCCGGATGCCGCGGTGGGCGCGATGCGGACTCCGTGTGAGAAGTCCGGCAGCTTAAGCATCCACAGGGTCGAGTCGGCGGGTCCCCCGGGAGCAGCGCAAGGGCGGTATCCGGCGTTCCGCGCCGTTGACGTGTTCCCCGCCCAGGGAATAACCTCCGACCATTGCAGCGCTTCAACCGCGCGCACTCTCAATGACGAGGGAAGGGACCCCATGCACGAGACCCCCGCATCACGACCCGGAGCACGGCGACGCAGATGGGTGGTCGCCGCGGCGACGGCCGTCTCGCTGCTCGTGCCGGCGGTCGCGACGACGATCGACGCCGCTCCCGCAGAAGCGGCCAACTGCCTCCGGGCACCCTGGATGAAGCAGACCCAGGCCCCGGAGAAGCGCGCCGCCGCTCTGCTGGCCGCGAGCAGCCAGCACCAGAAGTACCGGTGGCTCGTCGAGCAGCCTGCGAACAACCCTACGCAGACCGACTTCGGGGGCGTCCTCTACCCGGCGCAGCTCGACTGCACGCCGCAGATCACCTACGTCGACGGTCCGGACGGCGTCCGCGCTGGCGAGGGCGTCACCGCGTACCCGGCACCGATCGCCATCGCGTCGAGCTGGAACACCGCGCTCGCGCAGACCAAGGGCGCCGAGATGGGGGCCGAGGCGTTCGACAAGGGCAAGAACGGCGTCCTCGGGCCCGGGCTCGCCAGCGGCCGCACCCCGCTCGCCGGTCGGACGCCCGAGTACTTCGGCGAGGATCCCGTCCTCACCGGTCTGCTCACGGCCGCGACCGTCACCGGGCTCGAGGAGGGCAACCGGAAGAAGCCCGTCATCTCGAACCTGAAGCACTACCTCGCGAACGAGCAGGAGCTCGACCGCGGCAGCAGCTCCTCGAACGTCGACGAGCGCACCCTCAAGCAGATCTACGACCTGCCGTTCGAGATCGCCCTGAAGCGGAGCGCCCCGGAGAGCGTCATGTGCTCCTACAACCAGATCAACGGCGCGTACGCCTGCGAGAACCCGCTGCTGGACTCGACCCTCAAGGGCGAGCTCGGCTTCGACGGCTTCGTCATGTCCGACTTCGGCGCCGTCCACTCGACGGCCGCATCGCTCGTGAACGGCCTCGACCAGGAGCTCAACCGGCCGATCTGGTACACCCCCGAGAAGCTCGACGCGGCGCTGGCCGCGGGCGAGATCACCCAGGAGCAGATCGAGGCGGCCGCGACGCGCGTCATCGCCGGCTACATCCGCGGCGGCCTGTTCGACACCCTGCTTCCCGCCACCCCGGCGGCCGACGTCTCCACCGCGCAGCACAAGGCCACCGCCCGCCAGCTGGCGGAGCAGGGCACCGTCCTACTCAAGAACGACGGGCTGCTGCCGCTGACGACGACAGCCGGCACGAAGATCGCGGTCTTCGGCCCCACGGCGTCTACGACGCCGACCGACGGCGTCAGCGCCTCGTCGGTCTGCAGCATGTCCATCCGCTTCGGCACCGGACCGCTCCGGAACACCCTCGCGTGCGAGGACATCGTCTCGCCGGAGGCCGCCATCCGCGAGCGGGCGGCGAAGTCGGGAGCCAGCGTGACGTTCAACCCCGGGACCGACCCGGCGAGCGTGGCGGCCGACGCCGCGGCGGCCGACGTCGCCATCGTCTTCGGCTACCAGCGCATGGGGGAGTTCAACGACATCCCCGACCTGCGTCTGCAGGGCGGCGGCGACGCGCTCATCAAGCAGGTCTCCGCGGTCAACGACTCCACGGTCGTGGTGCTGAACACCGGCAGCGCCGTCGAGATGCCCTGGATCGACGACGTGCAGGGCGTCTTCGAAGCCTGGTACCCCGGGGAGCAGGGCGGCCCCGCCCTCGCGGGCCTCCTCTTCGGCGACGTCAACCCGTCCGGGAAGCTGCCGATGACGTTCCCGAAGGCTCTCGCGGACACCCCGACGAGCACCCCGGCGCAGTACCCGGGCGTGTTCGCCGACGGATCCACCACGCGTCCGGCCGGGAGCCAGGAGATCCGGCAGGTCGACTACAGCGAGGGGCTCCAGGTCGGCTACCGCTGGTACCAGGCGCAGGGCATCGACCCGCTGTTCCCCTTCGGGCACGGGCTCAGCTACACCGACTTCGCCTACACCGACACCAAGGTCACCTCGAACTCGACGAAGGGCGACAAGCTCGTCCGGATCCGCGTCCGTGTGACCAACACCGGAGACCGCCCCGGCACGGAGGTCGCGCAGGCGTACGTCGCGCTCCCCGACCCCGCGGGGGAGCCCTCCAAGCGCCTGGTCGCCTGGCAGCGCGTGACCCTGCAGCCGGGCCAGCAGAAGTGGGTCGACATGCTGCTCTCCGCATCCGACCTCGCCGACATGCACCTGCTCCAGCACTGGGACGAGGGGTCGGGGGCGTGGGTCACGTCGCCCGGGAGCTACGAGGTCACGGTCGGGTCGTCGGTCGAGACGGCGGTGACGTCCTCCCTCACGGTGAGGTGACGGCACGGGGGCGGCCGGCGACGGCGCGCCCCCGACCCGCCCGCGACCCGCGCCGCCGTGGTTCCCGATGAGGGGGCCGCGGCGGCGCGCCAGGGACGGCGGCCTGATCCGCCCGGTCCCGCAGCGGCGCCTCCCGGATGCGGCCCCGCGTCAGGGGCGCGGGCGCGGCTGCAGCCTCTCGAGCTGGGTGACGTGCCGCGGGGTCAGCTCCTCGAGCGAGTGCGCGCCGAGCAGCTTCATGGTGCGGACGATCTGGTCGGAGAGGATCGCGATCGTGCGGTCCACCCCCTGCCGCCCGCCGGCCATCAGGCCGTAGAGGTAGGCGCGGCCGATGAGCGTGAACCTCGCCCCGAGCGCGATGGAGGACACGATGTCGGCGCCGTTCATGATGCCGGTGTCGACCATGACCTCGGTGTCGGAGCCGATCTCGCGCACCACCTCGGGCAGGAGATGGAACGGGATCGGCGCCCGGTCGAGCTGACGGCCGCCGTGGTTGGAGAGGACGATGCCGTCGACGCCGGCCTCGACGAACCGCTTCGCGTCCTCGAGGCTCTGCACGCCCTTGACGACGAGCTTCCCGGGCCACATCTCCCGGATGATGCGGAGGTCGTCGAAGCTGATCGTGGGATCCATCGCGAGGTCGAGCAGATCGCCCACGGTGCCGCCCGTCGAGCTGAGGGAGGCGAACTCGAGCTTCTTCGTGGTGAGGAAGTCGTACCACCACCAGGGGCGGGGGAGCGCGTCGAGGACGGTGCCGACCGTGAGCTGCGGCGGGATGGAGAACCCGTTGCGCTTGTCGCGGAGCCGGGCGCCGGCGACGGGGGTGTCGACCGTGAAGAAGAGCGTCTCGAACCCGGCGGCGGCGGCCCGCTCGACGAGACCGTAGGAGATGTCGCGGTCGCGCATCACGTACAGCTGGAACCAGTTGCGGCCCTCGGGGTTCACCTTCCTCACGTCCTCGATGGAGGTGGTGCCGAGGGTCGAGAGCGTGAAGGGGATCCCGGCGGCGGCCGCCGCGCCCGCCCCGGCGGTCTCGCCCTCGGTCTGCATCAGCCGGGTGAAGCCGGTGGGCGCGATGCCGAACGGCAGCGCGGACGGCGCCCCGAGCACGTGCGCCGTGGTGTCCACGGCGGCCACGTCGCGCAGCACCTGCGGGTGGAACTCCACGTCCTCGAAGGCCTGGCGGGCGCGCGCGATGGAGATCTCGCCCTCCGCGGATCCGTCGGTGTAGTCGAACGCGGCCTTCGGGGTGCGGCGCTTCGCGATCGCGCGCAGGTCCTCGATGGTGAGCGCCGCGTCGAGCCGGCGCTTGCGGCCGTCGAGCTCGGGCTTCTTGAAGCTCAGGTACTCGAGGAGCTCGACGGGCTTGGGGAACTGACGTTGCACCATGTGCGCGCCGCCCTTTCTGGTGGGGAGGGGAGTGGATCGAGCGGATCAGCGGGTGGGCTGCGCCGGCCGGTATCGGACCGGCGGGTACGTGCGGAGGACGAGAGAGCGGAGCGACTCGAGCGAGCCGGAGACGAGACCCTGCGCTCGCGCCTGCACGAGGACGTTCCCGATCGCGGTCGCCTCGACCGGGCCGGCGAGGACGGTCCTGCCGGTGCGGTCCGCGGTCAGCTGGCAGAGCAGCTCGTTCTGCGATCCTCCTCCGACGACGTGCACCGTGTCGATCCGCCGGCCGGAGAGCGCGGACGCCTGCTCGAGCGTGGTCGCGTAGGCCTCGGCGAGGGACTCCAGGATCGCGCGGACGAACTCCGCCCGGGTGCGCGGCGGCGCGGCGTCGTGCTCGACGCACCACTCGACGATCCGCCCGGGGATGTCGCCAGGGGCGACGAACCGCTCGTCGGACGCGTCGAACGTCGTCGTGCGGCCACGGACGGCGGCGGCCTCCGCGAGCAGGCCGCGCAGGTCGACGCTCTCGCCGGACCGCTCCCACGTGCGGATGGACTCCGACAGCAGCCAGAGGCCGGACACGTTCTTGAGGAACCGGATCCTCCCGTCGACCCCGCCCTCGTTGGTGAAGTTCGCGGCGCGGCTGGCCGGCGTGATCACGGGCTCCTCCAGCTCGAGGCCGACCAGCGACCAGGTGCCGCTCGAGATGTACGCGACGTCGTCGCCGGTGAACGGCACCGCGACGACCGCGGAGGCCGTGTCGTGCGAGCCGACCGCGACGACGCCGAGGTCCGGCGGCGCGTCGAGCTCGGCGGCCACAGCGGGCAGCAGCGTGCCGAGCCGCGCGCCGGGCTCGATCAGCGGCGCGAGGATCCCCCGCGGCAGGTCGAGCCGGGCGAGGAGCTCCGCGTCCCAGGTGCGGGTCCGCGGGTCGAGGAGGCCCGTGGTCGAGGCGTTGGTGATCTCCGTGGCCTCGACCCCGGTCAGCCAGTAGCCGATCAGGTCGGGCACGAGGAGCGCCCGGTCGGCGAGCGCCACGACGTCGCGCTCGGCCGCGAGCTGGTACAGCGTGGTGAAGGGGAGGTGCTGCAGGCCGTTGCGCCCGTGCAGCTCCTCGGCGTCGATGCGCGCGTGGACGTCGGCGACGCCGCGCGCGGTGCGCTCGTCGCGGTAGTGGTACGGGGATCCGAGCAGGCGGCCGCCGCGCAGCAGGCCGTAGTCGACGGCCCACGAGTCGACCCCGATCGAGACGATGCCCGGCTCCTCGCGGAGCGCGCCGGACAGCCCGTGCATCAGCGCGCGGTGCAGCTCGAGGATGTCCCAGTGCAGCGCGGACGCGTCGCCCTCGTGCGTGCGCACCGGCCGGTTCGGGAACCGCGCCACGTGGCGCAGGCGCAGCTCGTCCTGGCCGACGTACCCGACGACGACCCGCCCGCTGGTGGCACCGAGGTCCACCGCCGCGACCGCCCTCATCGCAGGAACGCGGCCGCGACCCCGGCGTCGACCGGCACGTGCAGGCCGGTCGTGTGGGAGAAGTCCGACGTGCAGAGCGCGAAGACCGCGTTCGCCACGTTCTCGGGCACGACCTCGCGCTTGAGGATCGTCCGCTTCGCGTAGAACGCGCCGAGGTCCTCCTCCTCGATCCCGTAGGTCTTGGCCCGGTTCGCTCCCCACCCGGAGGCGAAGATGCCGGATCCGCGCACGACGCCGTCGGGGTTGATGCCGTTGACCTTGATGCCGTGCTCCCCGAGCTCGGCGGCCAGCAGCCGCACCTGATGGGCCTGGTCGGCCTTCGTGGCGGAGTACGCGATGTTGTTCGGGCCCGCGAAGACCGAGTTCTTCGAGGAGATGTAGACGATGTCGCCGCCGAGCCCCTGGTCGACGAGCACGCGGGCCGCGGCCTGGGAGACGAGGAACGAGCCCTTGGCCATCACGTCGTGCTGGAGGTCCCAGTCGGCCTCGGTCGTGTCGAACAGCGACTTGGAGAGCGAGAGACCGGCGTTGTTGACGACGAGGTCGAGCCCGCCGAAGGCGAGCACGGCGGCGTCGACGGCGGCCTTCACCGCGGCGGCGTCCGACACGTCCGCCGCGACGCCGACGGCGACGTCGGTCGAGCCGAGCTCCGCGGCCGCGGCCTGCGCCTTCGCGAGGTCGAGGTCGGCGACGACGACGCAGGCGCCCTCTGCGGCCAGGCGCGTGGCGATGGCCTTGCCGATCCCGGACGCGGCGCCCGTCACGAGGGCGATGCGGGAGGCGAGCGGCTTGGGCCTCGGCATCCGCTGGAGCTTGGCCTCCTCGAGCGCCCAGTACTCGATCCGGAACTTCTCCGCCTCGTCGATGGGCGCGTAGGTCGAGATGGCCTCGGCGCCGCGCATGACGTTGATCGCGTTGACGTAGAACTCGCCCGCGACCCGCGCGGTCTGCTTGTTCGCGCCGTAGGAGAACATGCCGACGCCGGGGACGAGGACGATCAGCGGGTCCGCTCCCCGGATCGCCGGGCTCTCGGGCGTCGCGTGCGCGTCGTAGTAGGCCTGGTAGCCCGAGCGGTACGCCTCGTGCAGCGCGGGCAGGCGCTCGACGATCTCCTCGACGCTCGCCGTCGCCGGCAGGTCGACGAGGAGCGGCGTCACCTTGGTGCGGAGGAAGTGGTCGGGGCACGAGGTGCCGAGGGCGGCGAGGCGCGGGTGCTCCGCGCGCGCGAGGAAGTCGAGGACCTCGGCGGAGTCGGTGAAGTGGCCGACCTGCGGGCGGTCGTGCGAGGCGATCGCGCGGAGGTGCGGCGCGAGGGCCGCGGCCTTGGCCCGCCGCTCGGCCTCGGGGAGCGCGCCGTGGCCGTCCAGGACGGGGCCGAACGGATCCGGGCGGCCGTGCTCGGCGATGTAGGCGGTCGCGGTCTCGATGATCCGCAGCGAGTTCGCCTCCGCCTCCTCGCTGGTGTCGCCCCACGCGGTGATGCCGTGCCCGCCGAGGATCGCGCCGATGAGCCGCGGGTCGGCGTCCTTGACGGCGGCGATGTCGAGGCCGAGCTGGAAGCCGGGGCGCCGCCACGGCACCCACGCGACGGTGCCGCCGAAGGCCTCGGCCGTGAGCCGCTCGCCGTCGGCCGCCGTCGCGAAGGCGATGCCGGAGTCGGGGTGCAGGTGGTCGACGTGGGCCGCGTCGACGAGTCCGTGCATGGCCGTGTCGATCGACGGCGCGGCGCCGCCCTTCCCGTGCAGCGTGTAGTCGAACGCGGGCACCATCTCGTCCTCCCGCTCGACGCCCGGGTAGACGCGCGTCAGCGCGCGCAGGCGGTCGAGCCGCAGGACCGCGAGCCCGGACTCGGTGAGCGTGCCGAGGTCCCCGCCGGAGCCCTTCACCCAGAGCAGCTCGACGGGCTCCCCGGTGACGGGATCCGTGGCCGTCCCCTTCGCGGAGGTGTTGCCCCCCGCGTAGTTCGTGTTCGCCGGGTCGGCGCCCAGGCGGTTCGAGCGGGCGATGAGCTCAGCTGCGGTGTCGTTCGTCATGGGATGCGGGATTCCTGTCCAGAGGGGGATCGAGAGGGGTGGGAGGGCGGAGCGCGGTCAGGCGCCCCAGCCGGCCTGGGTCCCGCCGGCGCGCTCCTCGGCGAGCCGCTCCGCGCGGCCGGACGCGGCGTAGGCCCGCATGGGGTCGCCCGGGAGGCCGCGGCTCTCCCGCCACGCGGCCAGCGCGGGGCGCACGTCGGAGTAGAAGGCGTCCATGAGGATCCCGTTGGCGCCGAGGACGTCGCCGGCGAGCTGCGCCTGCTCGAGCGCCGCGCGGTCCACGAGCAGCGCGCGCGCCGTCATCTCCTGCACGTTGAGCACGGAGCGGATCTGGCCCGGGATCTTGTCCTCGACGTTGTGGCACTGGTCGAGCATGAACGCGACGGGGGAGTCGGGCCCGTAGCCGCCGCCGCGGATCACCTCGTGGAGGATCCGGAACAGCTGGAACGGGTCGGCCGCGCCGACGATGAGGTCGTCGTCGGCGTAGAAGCGCGAGTTGAAGTCGAACGAGCCGAGCTTCCCGAGGCGCAGCAGCTGGGCGACGATGAACTCGATGTTGGTGCCGGGCGCGTGGTGGCCGGTGTCCAGGCACACGAGCGCCCGGTCGCCGAGGGCCGCCACGTGCGCGTAGCTGGTGCCCCAATCGGGGACGTCCGTGTGGTAGAACGCCGGCTCGAAGAACTTGTACTCGAGCACCATCCGCTGCTCGGTCCCGAGGCGCGCGTAGATCTCCGCGAGGGAGTCGGCGAGACGGTCCTGGCGGCCGCGGATGTCCTGCTGGCCCGGGTAGTTGGATCCGTCGGCCAGCCAGATCTTGAGGTCGCGGGATCCGGTCGCGTCCATGATGTCGATGCAGGCCAGGTGGTGATCGATCGCCTTCCGCCGGATGGCCGGGTCGGAGTGCGTGAGCGAGCCGAACTTGTAATCGTCGTCCTGGAACGTGTTGGAGTTGATCGTGCCGAGGGACACCCCCTTCGACGCGGCGAAGTCGCCCAGCGCGGAGTAGTCGTCCACCCGGTCCCAGGGGATGTGCAGCGCGACCGTCGGGGCGAGCCCGGTGAGCTCGTGCACCGTCGCGGCATCCGAGATCTTCTCCTCGATGGTGCGCGGCGTGCCCGGCGTCGCGAAAACCTTGAAGCGCGTGCCGGCGTTGCCGAACGCCCAGGAGGGCAGCTCGATGGCCTGCTGCTCGAGCTGGCGGAGAGTGTCGGGGCCGAGGTCGGTCACGGGGAGTCCTTGTCTGCGACGGTGGAGGAAGGGCGGCGGATGAATCGTTTCATCGACCCGTGAGCGACAGTAGTGCGGGATCCGCGGGGCTGTCAACGAGCCGGGCCCGAATCGACCAGCCGGCGATCCGCCCGGGCTCTGTCCGCGCCCGGCCGGCGCTCCGCCGGCGATCCGCCCGCGCCCTGCCGCGGGCCCGCCATGGCATAGCCTCGGGACCCGAGGCGGTGGCGACCCCGCCGCGATCCCCGATCCCGTGGCGAGGAGCCGACGTGTCCGTGAGCATCCGCGACGTCGCCGCTCGGGCCGGGGTCTCCGTGGGGACGGTGTCGAACGTCCTCAACCGCCCGGAGCGGGTCGGGCCCGACGCCGTGCGCAGGGTGCAGGACGCGATCGCCGAGCTCGGCTTCATCCGCAACGACGCCGCACGGCAGCTCCGCGCGGGCCGGAGCCGGAGCATCGGCCTCGTCGTCCTCGACTCCGGCAACCCGTTCTTCGCCGAGCTCGCCCGCGGTGCCCAGGCCCGCGCCGCGGACGCGGGGCTCGCCGTGCTGCTCGGGAGCACCGACGGCGACGCCGGGCGGGAGGACGCCTACATCGATCTGTTCGAGGAGCAGCGGGTGACGGGCGTCCTCATCTCCCCGCAGGGCGAGGGCTCGACCCGCATCGCCCGGCTCCGCGCCCACGGGATCCCCTGCGTGCTGGTCGACCGCGAGGCCGACGACGCGGAGCACTCGTCGGTCGCCGTCGACGACGTGGCCGGCGGCCGCCTCGCGGTGGAGCATCTCCTGCGGCTCGGTCGCCGTCGGATCGCGGTGATCGGCGGCCCGTCCTCCATCCGCCAGGTGTCCGACCGGGTGTCCGGGGCGCGCGCCGCGGTCGCCGCCGTGCCCGGGGCCGTCCTCGAGGAGATCCCCACCGACGACCTCTCCGTGCTGGCCGGGCGCGAGGCCGGGCGCGCGATCGCGGCCCGCGACGCTGCCGCGCGCCCCGACGCGATCTTCGCCGCCAACGACCTCGTGGCCGTCGGAGTGCTCCAGGCGCTGGTGCTCTTGGGCGACACCCGGGTGCCCGACGACATCGCCCTCATCGGCTACGACGACATCGCGTTCGCGAGCGCGACGGTCGTGCCCCTGTCGAGCATCCGCCAGCCGAGCGCGCTGATCGGCGCCACGGCGGTCGAGCTGCTGCTCGGCGGATCGCCGCGGCAGGTGCTCTTCCAGCCCGAGCTCGTCGTCCGGGCGTCGACCGGGGGGTAGGGCGCCGCCGGTGGCCGGTGGCGGGTGGCGGGTGGCGGGTGGCGGGCGCGGGCGCTCCGGTCCGCGTGCGCCGCGCTTCCGGCTTCCGGTGTCGGCATCCGGCGTCGGTGTCGGTGTCCCGGATCCTCCCGGTGGCGGCGGCCGGGCGCCCGGCGGGCCAAGCTGGTCGGGAGCGCGCGGCGCCGTCCCCGCGCGGTCGGCGTCCTCCCGCCGCTCCGCCCGACCAGGAGGACCACATGAGCGAGACCCCCGGCCGCACGCGCATCGACCCCGCCGACCAGGGCGTCGAGGGCGAGCTCCGCCGCGACCGGTTCCTCGGCGGACGCGACCTCACCCGCTGGGCGACGCCGCCCGGCCGTGCGCTGGTGCGGCTCGTGCAGCGGATCGTGCGGGCGCTCGGCCCGTACGCGGCCCTCGTCATCACGCTGCTGGTGGGCCTCGTGCTCGCCTTTGGTCTCTCCGCGATCGCCGCGCAGGTCTACGACAACGTGACCGACGCCGACGGGGTCGCGGGCCTCGACAAGCCGATCCTCACGGCGATGCTCGGCCTCCGCACCCCGTGGCTCGACGACGCGGCGACCGCGTACACGAACGTGGCGGGCGTCGTCGGCATGCCGATCATCGCGGTAGCGACGATGCTGTTCCTCGCGCTGCGGCGCCGCTCGTGGACGCCGATCATCCTGGTCGTCGCGGCCGGCGGCGGATCCCTGCTGCTCACCATCGCGGGCAAGGACATCATCGACCGCGCCCGCCCCGCGCTCGCCGACGCGGTGCCGCCGTACGAGACCTCGCCGTCGTTCCCGAGCGGCCACACGCTCAACGCGGTCGTGATCGCCGGGATCCTCGCCTACCTACTCCTCCTCCGCCAGCACCGCCGCGCGACCCGCGTGCTCTCGGTCGCGGTGGCTGTGGTCTTCGCCGTGACCATCGCCGCCACCCGCGTCTACCTCGGCCACCACTGGTTCACGGACGTGCTCGCGGCCTTCTTCCTCGGCGGCGCGTGGCTTGCGCTGGTGATCACGGCGCATCGGCTGTATCTGACAACGCGGCGGCCGGAGGTGGCGTCGGTCGTCGGGGCCCGCTGATCCGTCCGGCCTGTGGGACGGTGGGGAGATGGATGACAGGCGCAGCTTCGAGCACGACTCCGCGGCACACCAGCGTCTGACGGGTGAGCCGTCCGCTCGTCAGATCCTCGTGCTGATCGCGGTGACCGCGTTCATGTCCGCGTCCGCCCTCGCATTCGTCGAGATCGATTTCGTCACGCGGATCGTCCTGATGATCGTCGTGATGCTGGTGCTCATGCTGATCGGCCGGGTCGTCATCCGCCGCAGCAACCTCCGCCGGAACCGCTAGCCCGCCCGCGCCAGGGCCGCTCCGTGCGACCCTTGCCGCATGGATCTCGAGGTCGGCCCCGCGCTGACCATCCCCGCCGCCGAGCTGCGGTGGCGGTTCTCCCGGTCGTCCGGGCCCGGTGGGCAGCACGTCAACACGTCGGACAGTCGGGTGCAGCTCACGTGGAGCCCGGTCGAGTCGCTGGTGCTCACCGATCAGCAGCGGGAGCGGATCCTCGACCGGCTCGGTCGGCGCCTGGTCGCCGGGACCATCACCGTGACGGTCTCGGAGCAGCGGTCGCAGCTGCGGAACCGGGTGGCCGCGCTCGACGCGCTCCGCGAGATCGTGGCGGATGCGCTCGCGCCCGACGCCGCGCCACGACGTCCGACCCGCCCCACGAAGGGATCCCAGAAGAGGCGCCTCGCGGCCAAGACGCAGCGCTCCGCGACAAAGCAGCAGCGCAAGCGGCCGACCGGGGACTGAGCGCGAGGGCGCGCAGGCGTCAGCGGATCAGGCGGACGCCCCCACCGCGACGTCCGCCCGGTCCCACCCCAGCGCCTCCCCGATTTGCTTGATCGCGGCGAGCGACCGCAGGTTGAAGTCCACACCGAGCTGGTTGGGGATCGTGACGAGGAGAGTGTCGGCCGCGGCGATCGCCTGGTCGGCGCCGAGCTCCTCGATGAGGCGCTCCGGGCTGCCGATGTAGGAGCGGCCGAAGCGCCACTTCTCGCCGCCGACCTGGCCGACCTGGTCCTTGCCCTCGATCTGCGAGCGGACGCCGAAGTACATCTCCGACTCGTCATCCACGATCGGGATGATGCTGCGGCTGACGCTCACGCGCGGCTCCCACGCGTGTCCGGCGGCGGCCCAGCCGTCGCGGAACAGCTGGATCTGCTCGGCCTGGAGCACGTCGAGCGGCACGCCGGTGTCCTCGGAGAGGAGCGTCGACGACATGAGGTTCATGCCCTGCTCGGCCGCCCACTGGCCGGTGGCGCGCGTGCCGGCGCCCCACCAGATCCGCTCGCGGAGGCCGGGCGACTGCGGCGTGATGGCGACGCCGCCGGCGATCATGCCGCGCTGCGGTGCCGCGGTCGCGAGCTCCTCGCCCTCGAGCGCGCGGAGGAAGAGGCCGGTGTGGCGGCGGGCCATGTCGGCGTCGGTCTCGCCGTCGAGCGGCACGTAGCCGAACGACTCGTAGCCGGCCTCGACCTGCTCGGGCGATCCGCGGCTGATGCCGAGCTGCACCCGGCGGTTGGAGATGAGGTCGGTCATGGCCGCCTCCTCCGCCATGTAGAGCGGGTTCTCGTAGCGCATGTCGACGACGCCGGTGCCGATCTCGATCCGGCTGGTGCGGCTCGCGATGGCGGCCAGCAGCGGGAACGGCGACGCCTGCTGCGGCGCGAAGTGGTGCACGCGGAAGTACGCGCCGTCGATGCCGATCTCCTCGGCCGCGACCGCGAGGTCGATCGACTGGAGCAGCGAGTCCTGGGCGGTGCGCACGCGGGATCCGCGCACGTCCTGCCAGTGGTTGAACGACAGGAAGCCGATCTTCGTGGCCATGGGGCGCTCCTCGGTGCTCGACGGCGACGGATCCGGGTGGATGCGTCTGCATGGAAGCGAACCACGCCCCCGCGCCTGCCTATTCCCGCGGGTCGTGCCGCTCAACCTCATCCGACGGCTCGATCAGCTCGCGTTCGACGATCTCCCCACAACGCGCTCGCTCGAGCGCCGCCAGCAGCCTCTTCGCTCCAGCGGGGTTCCGGAGCAGGTAGGAGGTCTCGTCGTCCTCGGTCATGGTCACCTTTCGTCGGGGGTGACGCGACGGTACCTGGCACTCCCGACCTCACCGGCCTACGCTCCGACCATGCACCGCATCTTCACGACGCCGTTCGCCGCGGTCTACCCGCTCTACGTGAAGAAGGTCGACCGCAAGGGGCACACGCAGGCGGAGGTCGACCAGGTGATCACCTGGCTCACCGGCTTCGACGCCGCGGAGCTCCAGCGCCACATCGACGCGGAGACGACCTTCCAGGACTTCTTCGCGGCGGCCCGCCTCAACCCGCTCGCCGACGAGGTTCGCGGCGTGATCTGCGGCGTCCGCATCGAGGAGATCGAGGACCCGCTGATGAAGGAGATCCGGATCCTCGACAAGCTCGTCGACGAGGTCGCGCGCGGCCGGCCGATGCAGAAGGTGCTGCGCGGCAGCTAGCCGATTCGCACGGCCTCCGCGAGCACCGCCGCCGGCAGCACCGCGCTCGCGTGCAGCACCTCGATGCCGAGGAGGCGGCCGTCGGCGTCGAAGTCGAGCGCGACCTCGCCGCGGCCGCCCGGCGTCATGATCGAGTGGATGGTCGTGGCCGCCGCGCCGTCGCCGAGCGGCCCCGTGAGCTCGACGTACGCGGCGTCGGCGCTCGGGTCGTAGGTGACCTGCATCACGCGCCCGAACCCATCAGTGCCCGGAACGCATCCAGCGTCTCGCGCAGCACCTCGGCGAGGTCGGTCTCGGCGCCGCCGTCGGAGAGCCAGCGGCCGATGGAGACGCCGAAGACCGTCGCGGTTGCGTGGGCGACGAGCACGGCGGTGAGCGGATCCGACCCGCGCTCCACGAAGCCCGCGCGCACGGCCTCCTGCATCGCCTGGACCTTGCGCATCTCGCGCTCCTGCAGCCCGGCATCGGCGCCGATGATGCGCTTGCGGGCGAGCAGCGTGTCGCGCCCCTCCGCGAACTGCGAGGCGACGACCTCCGGGAAGCCGTCCTCGACGACCTGCAGCGGCGAGCGGTCGGCGGGCGCCTCGCGGATGATGCGCGTGACGAGCGAGGGCAGCTCGTCCTCCTCGGCGAAGAGCACCTCGCGCTTGTCGGCGAAGTGGCGGAAGAAGGTGCGGGTCGTGAGGCCGGCGCGGGCGGTGATCTCGGGGACGGTCGTCTCTGCGAAGCCTTGGCTCTGGAACAGCTCGAGGGCGGCGGCGGCCAGGCGCTCACGCGTGTCCGGCCGCCATCTGCTCATGCGTCGATCCTAGTGATGACATTCCGTGTCATGGGTGTGTATGGTGATGACACGCGATGCCATCGGGCAGCGCGATCCGCAGATCGGAGATCCACCGTGCCCACCGAATCCGCCGCCTGGCTCGCCTCGTCCGCCGCCGACCTCACCGTCGGGCCCGCGCCGCTCACCGCTCCTCGGGAGGGCGAGGTCGCGATCCGCGTCCGCGCCGTCGCGATCAACCCGCTCGACACCATGAAGCAGCACATGGGCGACCTCATGTACCGCTGGCTGCCGCACCCCGCGGTGCTCGGCGAGGACGTCGCGGGTGTCGTCGAGGAGGTCGGCCCCGGGGTCACGCGCTTCGCCGTCGGCGACCGCGTCGTCGCGTACGCGGTCGGCATGGAGAAGGGGCGGCGCCACGCGCCCGAGGGCGGGTTCCAGACGCGGGCGATCGTGCGCACCGACCTGGCCTCGCCGATCCCGGACGCGATGCGCTTCGAGGACGCCGCCGTCCTCCCGCTCGGGATCTCCACCGCCGCATCGGCCCTGTTCGGCGCCGGCCAGCTCGGTCTCCGCATGCCCGACGCGACCACGTCGCCGACGGGCGGGACGGTGGTGGTGTGGGGCGGATCCACGAGCGTCGGCCTGAACGCGATCCAGCTCGCGGTCGCCGCCGGGTACGACGTCGTGACCACCGCCTCGCCGCGCAACCACGAGCTCGTGACGGGCCTCGGCGCGAGCCGCGCGTTCGACTACCGGAGCCCGACGGCCGTGCGGGACATCGTGGCGCACCTCTCGGCGAGCGGCAGGAAGGTGGCGGGCGTGCTCGCCATCGGCACCGGATCCGGCGCCCCGGCCGTCGACATCGCCGTCGCCACGGGCGCGACGCGGGTCAGCATGGCGAGCCCGCCGGTGTCGTTCGAGACCCTCCCGCGCGGCGGGCGCGTCGGCCTGCCGCTCGTGCGCCTCGGGATCCGCATGGGCACCGCGACCCCGGCCCTGATGATCCGCGCGCGCGTCCGCGGCATCCGGGCGACCTTCATCTGGGGCAGCGCCCTCATGCACGACGAGGTCGGCCCGATGCTCTGGGAGCGCTTCCTGCCGGCCGCGCTCGCCGAGGGTCGCTACGTCGCGGCGCCGGCGGCCGAGGTCGTCGGATCCGGGCTCGCGGCGATCCAGCCCGCGATGGACCGGCTGCGCCAGGGCGTCTCGGCGCGGAAGCTCGTGGTCACGCTGTAGGCGGAGAGGCCCGGCGACCGGCCCGCGCGTCGCATGTGCGGTGATCCCGCGGGCGTCGGCCGCGACCGGCTAGCTTCCTCCACGTTGCGGAGCACCTGCGGCGTGAACCCCGTTCGCGGGAGTGAGGCATCGCCATGCGGAGACCGCTGACCCTGCTCGTCCTGACCGGCCTGCTCCTCATGGGGGCGGTCACGTCCGCCGTCCCGGCCGACTCGGCGCTGGCGGCGACGGCTCCGTACACGGTCGTGTCGTCCTCACCCGCGGGGAAAGCAGCCGTGCACGAGGTGACGGCGGTCCTCGTCGCCCCGGCCGGCACCACGCGGGACTTCACGCGGGCCGACGCCCTGACCACGATCCAGGACGCGTCCGCGTACTGGGAGCACGAGTCGAACGGCTTCGTGAAGTTCGACGCCGCGTCGGTGACCGACTGGATCCAGCCGGCCGACCCGGGCGTCCGCTGCGACGACCCCACCGCGGTCGTCACGTTCGCACTGGCCCAGTCCGGCTGGAAGCCGGGCCCTGACAAGGACCTCGTCGCCTTCGTGCCCGGCGGGAAGCAGTGCGGGGACTTCTCCTCCGGTGACCAGGGGGACGACATCGACGCCGGGGGCACTGCTTACGTCACGGACATCACGCCGGCGGCACTCACGCACGAGCTCGGGCACAACCTCTCGCTGCACCATGCGTCGGGCGTGCAGTGCTCCACCGGCTGGGACTTCGACGCCTCGAACGGGCTGCCCTCCTCCTGCAGCCGCGACGAGTACGGGAACACCACGGACCTGATGGGCTCCTCCTACTCCTACTACCCGGCGTCGGCGCCCTCGCTCGACCGGCTCGGCCTGATCTCGCGTCGCGCCGTCCCCACGTGCGGCGCCACGCGGCGCATCCCCATCCAGACCATGAGCGCGGGCTTCGACGCGTTGCGCATCATCTCGTGGACGGACCCGAAGCGCCCGTCGGTCCGGTACTACGTGCAGTACGCCGACGTGGTCGACCAGTCGGAGTACGACCCGCTGTGGATCTCCGGCTTCAAGGTCGAGCGACCGTCCGGCGTGCAGATCCTGCGGACCGATCCGACCGTGCCGGACTCGGGGACCATCCTCATCCGCCCCGGCGACTCGGGCGTCGGCGACGAGCTCGTGCAGCCCGGCGAGAAGGTGGCGCTCGCCGACGGCATGTCCGTCTCCGTCGCCGCGATGGACGAGACCGCGCACACCGCCACCATCGACGTCACGGTGCCCTGCGCCGCCCATCAGGCCGAGGCGGCCTCCGCGGCGCCCTCCGCCTTCGGCGACATGGGTCCGATGACGGCAGATGGCGCGATGGAGATGGCGGCCGACGGCGGGATGGCGATGACCGCTGACGGGATGATGGAGATGCCCACGCGGTAGGTGGCGGGGTCCGTCCGTAGCATCGGATCCATGCCCGCCGCCGCGCACGACCTCCTCACCGTCCCCGACCGGGCCGCCTGGCGCGCCTGGCTCGACGCGCACGAGGAGGCATCGGACGGAGTGTGGCTGGTGCTCGCGAAGAAGGGCACGACGGATCCGACCCCTCCAGCGATCGCTCTCCGTCGCTAGCGACCACGACCCGTCGTGCCTCCGGGAGCGCGTGGGTGGGTGCGGGGCCTGTCCGAGGCGCGGGGTGCGGCGAGCGGAGGCTCGGCGAAGGCCAGGCGCAGCCGCTCGGAGACCGAAGGATCCACGCCCGCCAGGCGCGCGTACGTGGAGTCGCGCCGGATCAGGGCCGCAGCAGCCAGCGCACGACGGCGTTCGGTCGCGCTGATGTTCGCGCCCACATCGTCTCGTCGCGTCACGAGCGCTCCGAGGGTGGCGATGTCGACGAGGTGCCGCGTGCTGTCGTCACCCGTGATCTCGAGAGCTGCGGCTTTCGAGAGGATCGCGCCCTGCAGCGTCGGGCGGCGGATGGTCCCGACCTGGCCCTCGACGCCGAAGAGGAGATAGGCCGATCGGTCGAGCGCGCCCTGCGCCCCGGGAGCGGAGACCGTCGTCCCGCCACCGGCGCCGCGACGGCCATCGGCCCGTTCGCCGAGGAACCTCGGGATCAGCACGTCGATGAGCGCCTCCCCACGGACCCATCGATGCTGGTGTCCTTCGAAGCTCGTGCCGTCCGGCTCGAAGCCGATGTCGCGCAGCACCGTCGTGAACGTCATGAGCATCTGCGGATGCGCGCGGATGTCGAGGGCGGTGTCCGCGTCCACCGTCGGGCGGTTGGTCGGGGCGCCGCGTTCCCAGCACAGCGCCTGGATCATCTGACCGCCGACGAGTGCCCAGCCGGTGGGGATCCGCTCGTGGACCTCGAAGAGCGCATGCCATGCATCGGCTTGGGCGCGGCGGAGGGGCGGCGCCTCGACGATCACGCGACCTCCCCGAGGAGGCGCGCGACCGCCGCGCCTTCGCGGGGGCCCCGGTGCTGGGCCAGATCGGCGATCAGCTCCCCGAGCGGCAGGGGGCGCTGGACGGGTCGCTCATGCACGTGCAGGAGGACGTTGGGCCGGTCGGCCGGGACGAGCAGGTACTCATGGACGATCGGATCGAGATCGTGCACGTGCACGTGCGCCTCGAGCTCCCCCGCGTCCGACATGCCCGAGCGGGGGTCGCTGATCCCGCCGGCGACGACTCGCGGATCCCCACGCAGGTCCTCCAGATCCTCGTCCGCCACGTGGAAGGACCGGGCCGCGGGCCGAGCGCTCCGCATCCACGCTGTCAGCACCTCCGCTGCGTTCGGGGCGTCTCGGAGCCTCGTGAGACGCACGATCACGCGGCCCGCCTCGCTGGCGGACAATCCGGCGCGCCATGCGTCATCCCCGGAGAGGCGCGCGAGCAGCGCGCGCACCGAGCGCGACGACAGCGGACGTCCGACCTCGTCATGTCGGGCTTCGGTCGAGTCGATGACCCACCTGCCCGCGATCTTGCGTGCACGCAGCACGCCTGCCGAGGCCGCCGCCTGGACCCTCCGGGCGGAGACGCCCTGGTCCTTCGCGTACTCGGCCGCACTGACCTCCGCCATGTCGCCTCCCATGTGAGACCAGAATCATACGTCGGCGCGAATGATTCTGGTATGCGCTGAGAGGACGTCGTCGCGCTGGACGACCGGGCGTGACCCGCGCGGCTAGCGTGGGGAGCACCGACACCCGAGGAGCACCCGCATGAGCCGCATCACCGTCGACCAGCTCGCCGCCCTGGATTCGCCCGTCCTCATCGACGTGCGCGAGCCCGACGAGTACGCCGCGGGCCACGCGCCCGGCGCCGTCAACCTGCCCATGTCGCAGCTCGACGCGCGCGTCGACGAGGTGCCGACCGATGGTCCCGTGCACGTGATCTGCCAGTCCGGCGGCCGCAGCGCCCGGGCGACCGAGGCGCTCGCCGCCCGGGGCGTCGACGCGGTCGACGTCGAGGGCGGCACGAGCGCCTGGATCTCCGCCGGCCACCCCGTCGACCGCGCCTGAGCGGAGCCGCGTCGTCGGCGGCGCTCCGTAGCATCGGGGCATGCCCGCCGCCGCGCACGAGCTCTTGACCGTCCCCGACCGCGCCGCCTGGCGCGCCTGGCTCGACGCGCACGAGGAGACGAGCGACGGCGTGTGGCTGGTGCTCGCGAAGAAGGGCACCACGGATCCGACCTCGCTCACCTACGCCGAGGCCCTCGACGAGGCGCTGTGCAGCGGGTGGATCGACGGGCAGACCGCGAGCATCGACGAGCGGGTCTTCCGGCGCCGCTTCACCCCGCGGCGGAAGGCGTCGCTGTGGTCGGAGCGCAACATCGGGCTCGTCGCGACGCTCACCGCGGAGGGCCGGATGCGGCCGGCCGGGATCCGCGAGGTCGAGCGCGCGCAGGCCGACGGCCGGTGGGAGCGCGCCTACGCGGGCCAGGCGTCGGCGGCCGAGCCGGAGGACCTGCTGGCCGCGCTCGCCGCGTCGCCCGCGGCCGCGGAGACCTTCGCGACGCTGTCCAAGGTCAACCGCTACGCCGTGATCCATCGGGTGACGACGGCGCCGAACGCGACCGTCCGCGCGAACCGGCTCGCGAAGCTCGTCGCGATGCTCGAGCGCGGGGAGGCGCCGCACCCGCAGTGAGCGGGGCGGCGGATCAGGAGCGGGCGGCGAGCCGGTCGCGCGCCAGCACCGACATGACGACCTCGTCGTGGAACGCGCCGTCGTGGAAGACCGTCTCGCGGAGCACGCCCTCCTCGACGAAGCCGACCTTCCGGTAGGTGGCGCGGGCCCGGGCGTTGAACGCGAACACGTGCAGCTGGATCCGGTTCAGCCCCATCTCGCGGAAGCCGTAGTCGACGAGGGTGCGGACGGCGTCGGTGCCGTAGCCGGAGCCCGTGTGCTCGGATCCGATCATCACGGTGAGCGTCGCCGCGCGGGTCAGGAGCTTGGCTCCGAAGAGAGTCACGTGGCCGACGAGTCGGCCGGAGATCCGGTCGGTGACGCAGAAGCCGACGTCGCCCGCCGGTTCGCTGCTGCTCCACTTCCGGAACAGCTCCGTCAGATCGCCCTCGGGCCGCGGGCGCACCGTGAGCTGCTGGAGCACCGCCCACTCCGGATCCCGCCACCAGCGCACGAGGTCGGGGAGGTCGGCGTCCTCGAGCGCCCGCAGCCGGATCCGCTCGCCCTGCAGGATCCCCGCGCCGTACCGCTGCGGGTCTCCCGCGTCCGTCCATGTCATGCGGCCATGGTGCCAGGGCCGGTCGCGCCGCCGTCAGTGCCCGAGCTCGATGAGCAGCACGCCGCCGATGATGAGGGCGATGCCCGCGAGCATCGTGCGCGTCAGCGGGTCCCGGAAGAGCACGCGGCCGAGGATCGCCGTGAGGGCCACACCGGTGGCAGCCCAGATCCCGTAGGCGACGCCGATGGGGAGGCCGAGCGAGAGCGCGCCGGCGAGCATCGAGAACGCGGTCACGTAGCCGACCGCGACCACCGCGTACCAGCGCTTCCGGCCGTCGGTCGCGAGCTTGAGGGAGATGGTCGCGGCGACCTCGGTGACGATGGCGATCGCGAGCAGCAGCCAGGCCATCAGCGGGCCTCGCCGGTCGGGGTCACGTGGGCGGGCGCGGCTGCCTCGGCGGCGGTCGCGCTGGCGGCGGCGGCCGCGCGGGTCGCGTGCGCGCGCTGCGAGCCGAGCTCGACGAGCAGGACGCCCCCGACGATGAGCACGAGGCCGAGGATCATGAGGCCGGTCAGCGGCTGCCCGAACAGCACCGTCGCGCCGATCGCGGTGAGCGCGACGCCGGACGCGCCCCAGATCCCGTAGGCGACGCCCACGGCCATGCCCGCCTTGAGCACGCGGGTGAGGAACCAGAACGCGGTGAGGTAGCCGGCGACGACGAGCGCGTACCAGCCGGGCACCTCGACGGCGGCCTGCAGGGCGAGCGAGGCGACCACCTCGGAGACGATGGCGGCGCCGAGGAGGAGCCACCTCACGAGGCGGCCCTGCGGGAGCGGATGCGGGAGCGGGAGGTCATGGGGAGACCGTATCGCTGGATTCGGCCGGGTGGCCTAATCGAGGGCTCCGCGCAGGTCGCTCCGAGCTGATGCGCAGGGGAGCGCCCGGCGGCCGGCGGCTGGCGGCCGGCGTCAGGCGCCCGGCAGCGTGAGCGTCAGGATCCCGTCGCGGACCTCTACCGTCGTGCCGCGGTGGTCGCGCACGCGGGGGAGGCCGACGGTCGTGTCGCTCGCGTGGTCGCCGACGACGACCACGCGCATGCCCGCGGCGAGGCCCGCGCGGATCCCCGCCTCGGCGTCCTCGTAGACGATCGCGTCCGCGGGGTCGACACCCAGGCGCTCCGCTGCGAGCAGGTAGCCGTCGGGATGCGGCTTGCCGTTGGCCACGTCCTCGGCGGTGACGAGCAGGTCGGGCACGCGGACGCCGGCGCCGGTGAGGCGGGCGCGCGCGAGCTCGCGGCCGGCGCTCGTGACGAGGGCGTGGGATCCGGCCGGCAGCCCGGCCACGAGCTCGCGGGCGCCGGGGATCTCGACGGTCGCCGGGCTCCCGTCGAGCTCGAGGCGGTCGAGCTCGGCGAGGAGGGCGGGCACGTCGCTGCCGGCGGGCGCGAACCGGGCGATGCTGTCGGCGGCGCGCACGCCGTGGATCCGCCGCAGGAGGTCGGCCGGGTCGTGGCCGAAGCGCACGGCGAGCATCGTCCAGATCTCCTCGACGAGCGCGGTCGAGTCGACGAGCGTCCCGTCCATGTCGAGGAGGAGCGCGCGGGCGGTGAGCGTGACGGGGGAGGACATGCGTCCAGTCTCCCGGACGCGCGGACGGCGAGCCGATGTGGAGAGGGTGCTCCCGTGTCCGCGAGCACGGGCGATCGTGGTGCCATGCCCCTTCCGCTCCGGATCCTGTTCTCCTTCGCGCGCGGTCAGGGCCACCTGAACCCCCTGCTGCCCTTCGCCCGCGCCGCACGCGCGCGGGGTCACGAGACGGCCCTCGCCGGGCCGCGCGAGAACGTGGCGGGGCGGGCGGACTTCGCGCCCCTGTTCCCGAGCGACACCGGGGCGGCGCGCACCGAGCGGGGCACCGGCCGCCTCGTGGTCGCGGATCCGCGGCGGCCGTACGCGCGGGTGGAGGAGGTGTTCCTGGGCGAGGCGGCGCGGACGGTCGCGCGGAGCGTGGACGATGCCATCGCCGACTGGGCCCCGTCCCTCGTCGTCTGCGACGAGTTCGACTTCGGCGCGATGGTGGCCGCGGAGCGCGCGGGGGTGCCGGTCGTCGTGGTGGAGGTGACCGCCTCGGCGTACGCGGGCTGGCGGCCGTCGGTGGCGCACGCGCTGGATGCGCTGCGGGCCGAGGCGGGGCTCGCGCCGGATCCCGGGCTCGCCATGCTCGCGGGCGACCTCCTCGTCGTGCCGTTCCCGGAGTCCGTGGCCGGTGCGGGGCAGGGCGCGGCGTCCGGCGCCGAGCCGGCGCCCCGATCCGTGCTGCGGGTGCGACCGGAGGCCCCCGAGACGGGAGACGACCACCCCGCCGTGCGCTGGCTCGCCGCCGGCGACGAGCCCTGGCGCGTCTACGCGACCCTCGGCACGCAGTTCAACACGCGCTCGGGGGACCTGCTGCACCGCATCCTCGACGGCCTCGCGACCACCGAGGCGCGGGTGCTGGCGACGGTCGGGCCCTGCGTGGATCCCGCCGCCTTCCCCGGCGCGACCCCGCGCCGCCGCCTCGAGGACTACGTGCCCCAGGGCGCGGTGCTGGATCGCGTGGACGTCGTGATCACGCACGGCGGATCCGGGACGGTCGCCGGCGCGCTCGCCGCCGGCGTCCCGCTCGTCGTGCTGCCCATGGGCGCCGACCAGCGGCTGAACGGCGAGCGGATCGCGCAGCTCGGGGTCGGCCGCATGCTGGACGCGGCGACGGCGACGCCCCAGGAGATCGCCGACGCGGTCCGCGGGATCCGGGACGAGCCGTCCTTCGCGGACGCGGCCGGCCGGATCCGCGACCAGATCGCGGCCCTGCCCCCGGCGGCAGAGGCGCTCCCGGCCTTCGAGGCGCTCCTGGGTCGCTGACGCGGGACCCGTGCGACGGACCTCCACGCGTCGGGCACGATGGGGGGAGCGGCCGGCACCGGGCGCGACCACGCGAGGGGGACGGCATGCGCGACCACGACGCCGAGGCGGCCCGGGTCCGGACGCTCGCGGGCATCGCCGCCTTCACGCTGATGCTGGGTCTGCTGATCGTGGGGCTCGTCCCCGACCTGTCCACGCCGAGCGGTCGTGCGGGCGGGACGCCCGCCTGGTTCGGCGCGTGCCTCTTCGCGAGCCTCGGCCTCGCGGGACTGGGATGGGCGGTCGTCCGCGCGGTCCGGCTGCGGAGGCGGACCCGTGCCTGACGTCGTGGAGAAGGTGCTGCAGGTCGTGACGATCGTGTGCCTCATCGGGATGGGGGTGGGCCTCTTCCGCACGCTGAACCACACCTCCCGCACGAACGAGCCGGCGCCGAGGTCCATGTACCTCGCGGCCCTGCCCTTCGCCATCGTCGGGATGCTGGCCATGATCGTCGGGATCGTGCTCGACTGAGTCGGAGCGCGTCCACGGCCGGACTTGTCGCCGGGCAGCTCCGCTCAACGAGAGCGGCGGTCCGCTAACATGGGTTCACACCCCCGGTCGCTTCGGCTTCCGGGCGCGAGGCTCCTTCCCCGGAAGGAGCCTCAGCTATTTCCCGCCACGCTTCCGGTCGGTGGACCTCTCCGACCGAGTCGCCGATGGTGTCCGGAAACTGCGATCGCTCGAGCGCCCCGCGTCGGATCTTCCTGATGTGCGAGGGCCCGACGCCGAGCAGCGACGCGGAGGGGCGGTCCGTCGGTGAGATGAGACCGATGTCGGTACCCGCCTCGTCTCGGACGAGGCGGAAGGCGTCGGTGAAGTCCGAGTCGTTGGACAGCAAGAAGCACACGTCGGAGACTCGGCGGAAGGCGTCGACCAGCATGTGGGCGGCGAGGTTCACATCCGAGCCCTTCTCCTCGGTCTTCCGCACGTTGACCTTGACGAGCGCGCCGTCAGCATCGAACCGGACCGGATGGACGGGCATCGTCCGCTTGTCCACCCGGAACGTGCCGAGGTGGACGGAGACCCTCGGCGAGGTGCGGAGAGCGCGCACGTAGGCCTGCTGACGGATGGGGCTCCGAGGGTCCGTCCCCGCCGTGGCCCGGATGAGCGCGGTGAAGTACCGGACGCGGACGACGTCGAACGACGGGAGCAGCAGGTCGCACAGGGCAGCGACATCCAGCCACTTCAGCGACGGTTCGCGCGTCAGCAGCCGGCGGTAGAGGTTGAAGCCGTCGACGTAGACGGCAGCCGTGGGCTTGGCGCCAGTCATGCGGACGACCCGGTGGGAGGGGGGATCACCGCGACAGGGTAGCTGCCGACCCCACCGCTTACGGCCTCCCGCCCGGCCCGGTCGCGCGCGGTACGCGCACGTAGCCTGGGGGCATGGCGGGATCCACCGGGCGCGGGCGCGCATCGCACCATGTCGTCATCGGCGCGGGGCTCGCGGGGGCGGCCACCGCCTGGCAGCTCGCGAGCCGCGGGCACGAGGTCACGGTGCTGGAGCGCGACCGGCCGGCGGGAATGCTCGGCAGCTCGCACGGATCCGCGCGCATCCTCCGCTACGCCTACGACGACCCCTTCTACGTGCGCCTGGTACGCGACGCCCGCGTGCTCTGGGACCGGCTCGAGCGCACCACGGGCGCGCGGCTCGTGACCCCGACCGGATCCGTCGACTCCGGCCTCGTGCGCCGCCCCGCCGAGCTCGCGCGCGTGCTCGAGCGCGTCGGCATCGAGCACGAGCTGATGGGCGCACGCGAGGCCGAGGACCGCTGGCCGGAGATGTCCTTCGACTCCGACGTGCTGTTCCACCCGGCCGCGGGAGTGGTCGACGCCGAGACCGCCGTGCGCACGATGCTCGACCTCGCCGTCGGGCACGGCGCCGTCGTGCACGAGGGCTGGGAGGCGGCGTCCGTCGAGCGGATCGGCGCGGGCTTCGCCGTGACCTCCGATGACGGCCGCCGGGTCGAGGGCGACAGCGTGGTCGTGGGCGCCGGCGCCTGGCTGCCCGAGCTGCTCGGCGGGGCGCTGCCGCTGCCGCGTGCCGCGCTCGACCGCATCCCGCCGCTGCGCGTGCGGCAGGAGCAGGTGTTCCATTTCCCGTATCGGCAGAGTCCGTACCGGCAGGGTGCCTACATGGACGGCCCGCCTGCGCGATCCGTGCCGACCTCCATCCACATGGACGAGCGCATGCAGGTCTACGCGCTGCCCGGCGGCCGCGATGCCGACCACCGCGGCCACAAGGTCGCCGAGTTCGACGGCGGGCGCGTGATCCCGTCGGCCGCGCACCAGGACGGCGTCGTGGATCCGGCCAACCGCGCCCGCGTCGTCGACTGGGTGCGCCGCAACCTGCCGGGCGTCGAGCCCGTGCCGTACGCGGAGGCGACGTGCCTGTTCACGAGCACGCCGAGCGAGGACTTCGTGATCGACCGGGTGGACGGGATCACGATCGTCTCGCCGTGCTCCGGCCACGGCGCCAAGTTCGCGCCGCTCATCGGCAGCCTCGCGGCGGACGCGGCGACCGGCGAGCGCGTCGAGCCGCGGTTCGCGCTCGCGCCCTGAGGCGGCGGGCCGCCCGGCCGCTGAGGCGGGGAGGCGCCGGGCGTCAGACCTTCTGCGCGCGCCCGCGGCCGCCGGAGCGCACGCGCGTCCGGCCCGCATCCCGTGCCTCCGCGCGCTCGGCCTCGCGCTCCCGATCCGCCGCCAGCCGCGCCAGCTCGGCGCGCAGCTCGTCGACGCGGTCGTCGCGGCCCTCCTCGGGGAACGCGCCGGGCAGCAGCTGCGGGGAGAGGCGGGCGCGCACGATCTGCTCGAGCGCCGCGTCGCGCGCGATCACCAGCACCTCGCGGAGCGCCTCCGGGTCGCGCGAGAGCGCGCCCAGCCGCTCGACGATCTCCTCCGCGATCTCGGCGCGCAGCCGGAGCCCCGGCACGTCGCCCTCGCGGTAGTCGTCGGGCCGGCGTCCCTTGCCGTCGCGCAGCGCCGCGCGGTCGCGGGCCATGCGCAGCCGCTCCGCCTCGCCGCGCTTCTCGCCGATGAGCTCGGCCAGCTCGCCGCGGAGCGCCTCGATGAGCGACTCCTCGTCGTACGGGCGGCGCTCCCGCAGCGTGCGCAGGATGATGAGGTTGACCATCTGGATGCGGAGCGCGACGCCGACGAGCAGCAGCGACTCCTCGACGAGCACCTCCTTCTGCGCCGGATCCGCGGCGACGCGGGCGGCCACGGACGGCGGCGGGGCGCCCGGCTTGGAGGGCTTCGCGGGGCGGATGCGGGGCCGGGGCATGATGTCCTCCCGGTCCGCTCGCTCCACCGGCGAGGTGCTCCCAGGTTACGCGGAACGGCCGACAGCGGGGCGGTTCGCGCCCCCATCCCCGTGCCGATCCCCGTGCGTCGTCCGCGGTCGTCGCCGGGCCGGCCTCAGCCCATCCGACGCCGCAGGAACGCGAGCGTCCCGAGCTCGTCGTCGATGCCGCCGCCGTCGTGGCCGTTGTACTCCCACTCGACGATCTCCTTCTCGCCCGCGTACGCGTTGAAGGCGCCGTAGACGGTGGAGGGCGGGCAGGTCGCGTCCATCAGGCCCACCGAGAACCGGGCGGGCGCGGTGGCGCGACGCGAGAACGCGACGCCGTCGAAGTACCGCAGCACCGCGTGCACGTCCTCGCCGCGACCCCGGTGCGTCTTCAGGTAGTCGACGACCTCGTGGTACGGGTACGCGTCGGTGATGTGGGTGGCGCGCTCGATGTCGCAGAGGAAGGGCACGTAGGCGGAGACGGCCGCGATGTCGTCGCGGAGGCCGGCGACCGCGAGCGCCATGCCGCCGCCCTGGCTGCCGCCCTGCACGGCGATGCGCGACGGATCCACGACGTCGAGCGAGCGCGCCACGTCGACCGCGCGCACCGCGTCGGTGAAGAGGCGGCGGTAGTAGTAGGTGTCGCGCGACGCGATGCCGCGGGTCATGAAGCCGGGGATCGCGGGTCCGGCCTCGCCGTGGTCGGCGGTGTCGCCGGCGCTCCAGTACGAGCCCTGGCCGCGCGTGTCCATCTGCAGGTGCGCGTAGCCGGCGGCCGCGTAGATCAGCGTCTCCTCGGCGCGACCGCGGCCGCCGCCGTAGCCGACGTACGAGACGACCGTGGGCAGCGGGCCGGTCGCGCCGCGCGGGGTGCGGAGCCACGCGCGCACGTCGGTGCCGCCGGATCCCGCGAACGTCACGTCCTGCACGTCCACGAGCGCGAGGTCGGTGTCGACCGGCGCGAGCCGCACGTCGAGGTCGTGGCGTCCGGCCTCGGCGAGGGTGGCGGCCCAGAACGCGTCGAAGTCGTCCGGGTCGACGTGGCTGCTGACGTGCGCGCGGGCGGCGTCGACGGGTTCGATGAGCATGGATCCTCCGGGCGTTCGGCGGGCGGTCGGCGTCCCGCGCGCCCTCGGGCCGCGTCGCCTCGCCCATCATGCCCGCCTCCGCGGCGGGCGGCACGGTGGCGGCACGGTGGCGACACGGTGGCGGCACGGCCGTCTCCGCGTCGGCTCAGCGGAAGAGCGGCGTCCCGTCGGCGAGCTCGGCGTCGAGGAAGGTCCAGATCCACGCCAGCGCGCGCGTGTTGTCGAGGCCGGGGACCTTCTGGGAGAGCTGGGTCGCGATCCCGTCGCTGTAGGCCGCGAGCTTGAGCGCGACCTCGGGCGCGTCCACCGCCCGGAACGCGCCGCCCTCGACGCCGCGGCGGATGGTGCGGACGAGGCACGCCTCCCACACGCGGATGCGCTCCAGCCGGTCGGCGGTCAGGCCGGGCTGGCGCGCGACGGCGGTCCAGTAGTCCGACCAGAGCCGCCAGTGCGCCTCGGCGTCCTCGGCGCCGGTGAAGAGCGGCTCGACCAGCAGGCGGATGCCGTGCACGGGATCCGGATCCGCGTCCACCTCCTCCACGATCGACGCGTAGAACCGGTCGGTCTCGAGCACGACGACCTCGTCGAGGATCTCCGTCACGCTCGCGAAGTGGTACGTCACCGTGCCCACCGAGACGCCGCCCTCGGCCGCGATGTCGCGGAGGCCGGTGGCGGTGAGACCCTGGCGGAGGATCACCGCGCGCGCGGCCTCGACGATCATCGCGCGCCGCACCTCGGGCTTCTCGCGCTTGCCGCCGCGGCGGGCGGCGGTCGCGGTCGCGGTCGTGCCCGCCCCGGTGCCCGCGCTCACGCGGACGTCCGCGGCACGAGGTCGTCGAACACGCGGTCGGCCACGAGCACCTCGGGCGCATCCGGGCCGCCGTCGCGCGCCCAGGCCTTGAGCGTGTTCACGACGCGGAACGCGTCGGCGTCGGCCGTCACGCGCGACGTCGTCTCCAGGCGCGCGCGCCAGCCGGGCTTCTCGAGGCCGATCGCCCAGCGCGACTCGGCGACGGCCGACGTCGGGTCGCCCTCGGTGATCCGGTACGTCTCTCGGCTCGACTCGGTGAAGACGAGGCCGTCGGGGTAGATCCGGGATCCGCCGTAGCCGGGGTCGACGTCGAGCGTCCACTCGCCCGTCGCGACGTCGTGGGAGACGCTGCGCTCGGGCAGGCCGGAGTCGTCGGGTATGCGCTCGATCGCGATGGGCGTCGACCGCTCGGCCTCCTCGAAGCGCACGCCGTCGTCCTCCGCGCGCGTCCAGACCGGCAGGGTCACGGCGCTGCGGGAGGGCGCGACGACGAGGGTCGCCTCGCGGGCGTGCGGCCAGATCCACGGCCAGTACGCCGACGACACCGCGATCCGCAGCCGGTGCCCGGCCGGGAACGCGTGCCCCGTGGAGACGAGCGCCACGCGCACGACCTGCTCGGAGCCCGGCACCATCGGGTCGTTCCGGGAGCGGTCGATCCGCGAGTTCAGGTTGAGCGCGCCGCGCGTCACGAGGGTGGACGCGCCGTCGGGCGCCACGTCGCAGAGTCGCACCACGAGGTTCGCGTCGGGCAGGTCGCTCGTGACCGCGAGGTCGACGAGCACGTTGCCGAGCACGTCGAGCGGCTCGTCGAGCAGCAGGTCGAAGCAGACGGAGAGGCCGTCCTCCGCGCGCTGGTCGGGCGGCAGGTCGGTCGCGTTGCCGAAGGGGAAGAAGCGGCCGGCGTCGAGCCCGGTGCGCTGGGGCGAGCGCACCACGACGGCGTCGCCCGCGGCGGCCGGCCCGTGGAACGCGGACAGCGGCAGCACGGGCTGCGCCGCGACGGACGCGGGCGGCGGCCACGACTCCGCGGCGACCCAGCGCCCGGTGCGCTCGGGGTAGCTCGTGGCGGGCGGCTCGGAGTCGCTGACGAAGGCGCGGAGCGCGGGATCCGCCTCCACGCCGGTGTCGACGCCCTTCAGCCAGCGGTCCCACCAGCGCAGCGTCTCCTGCAGGAAGCCGATCGACGGGCCCGGCGTCAGGCCGCGGTCCGGGTACTGGTGCGACCACGGGCCGACGATGCCCTTCACGGGAGAGGACAGGTTCTCGACGAGGCGCAGGACGGCGTCGCGGTACGGATCCGCCCACCCGCCGACGGCGAGCACCGCGGCGTCGATCGAGGAGTAGTCCTCGGACACGCTGCCGTGCCGCCAGTAGTCGTCGCGCTCCTGGTGCGCGAGCCAGGTGGGCGTCATCGGCCGGTTCGCCTCGAGGCGCTCGCGCCAGCGCTCGACCCAGCCGGCGCCCACGACCTCGGGCCGGGGCGGCCGGGAGTTGAACGCGAACATCGTCGCGCCCCACGCGGCCATGTCGATGCCGAGCACCGCGCCGCCCATGTAGTGCACGTCGTTGTCGAAGCGGTCGTCGGTGGAGCACACCGTGACGACGGCCTTGAGGGCCTCGGGGGCGCGGGCCGCGAGCTGCAGGCCGTTGAAGCCGCCCCACGAGATCCCGAAGATCCCGACGGCGCCCGTGCACCAGTCCTGCGCGGCGATCCACTCGATCACCGCGACGCCGTCGTCGAGCTCCTGCGCGGAGTACTCGTCGACGAACAGGCCGTCGGAGGATCCCGTGCCGCGGATGTCGACGCGGATGGACGCGTAGCCGTGCGCCGCGTACCAGGGGTGCCGCTCGCTGTCGCGCGGGGCGGTCCAGTCGTCGAGCCGGTAGGGGAGGTACTCGAGGAGCGCGGGCACGGGCTCGTCGGTCGCCGGCGCCCAGATGCGGGCGTGCAGGGGGGTGCCGTCGGGCATCGGGATCCAGACGTCGCGATGCGTCACGCCGTCCGACGTCCCGGTGTCGGCTCCGGTCGGGCTCGTCCCTCGTGCGGCGTCGGTCATCGTGCGTCCTCCCAATCCCGGATCCGGTGCCCGTCGCCGAGCTCCCTCCACCCGCCACCGGCGGCGTCGCGCCAGGTGGCCGTCACGTCCTCCACCCGCGGCAGCTCGGTGGCGCCCGGTTCGAGGGTCGCCGCGAGCAGCTGCCGCGTGTACGGGTGGTTCGGCCCGCGGAACACGCGCTCGGTCGGGCCGATCTCCACGATCCGCCCGCCGGTCATGACGGCCACGCGGTCCGCGACGCCGCGGACGACCGCGAGGTCGTGGCTGATGAAGAGGCAGCTGAGGCCCTTGTCGCGCTGCAGGGTGGCGAGGAGATCCAGGATCTCGGCCTGCACGCGCACGTCGAGCGCGGTCGTGATCTCGTCCGCGATCACGAGCTGCGGCCCTGCCGCCAGCGCCCGGGCGATCCCGACGCGCTGCCGCTGGCCGCCCGAGAGCTGGCTCGGAAGCCGGGCGGCGAAGTCCGGCGACAGCCCGACCTCGGTGAGGATCTCTCCCACGCGCTCCGCGGACGCGCGGCCCGTGAAGAGCTTGAGTGGCCGGGCGATCGCCGCGCCGACGGTCCGCCGCGGGTTGAGCGAGGTGTCCGCGTTCTGGAACACGAGCTGCACCGCGCGCCGCAGCTCGGGCGCGCGGCCGGCGACCGCCGAGGTGAGGTCGCCGGAGACGCCGTCGCCCTGGAAGCGGAACGTGCCCGACTCGGTGGGCACGAGACCGGCGAGGGCGGTGGCGAGCGTGGTCTTGCCGCTTCCGGACTCGCCGACGACCGCGAGGGTCTCGCGCGGCGCGATGGTGAACGACACGTCGGACACCGCGGGCGGCAGGCTGCGGCCATACCGGACGACGAGGCCGTCGGCGACGACCATCGGGGTCACCGCGTCGTCGGCGTCGGCCGGGGCGACCGGACCGGCGCCACCCGGGATCGCGGCGAGCAGCTCCCGCGTGTATGCGTGCTCGGGCGTCGCGAACAGCTCCGCGGTCGGCCGGTGCTCCACGATGACGCCATCGCGCATCACGGCGATCTCGTCGACCATCGTCGAGACGACGCCGAGGTCGTGGCTGACGAGCAGCACCGCCATGCCGAGCTCGCGGGCGAGGTCGCGGATCAGGGTCAGCACCGCCGCCTGCGTCACGACGTCGAGGGCGGTCGTCGGCTCGTCGAGCACGAGCACGCGGGGGCGCGCGGCGACGGCCATCGCGATCGCGATGCGCTGCTGCTGCCCGCCGGAGAGCTGGTGCGGGTAGCGCCGCACGATGGTCGCGGGATCCGGCAGGCGCACGAGCCGGATCAGCTCCGCGACCCGCTCATCGTCGCTCGGCAGCCCGTGGCTCTCGAGCGCCTCGCGGAGCTGGCGGCCCACGCGCATCGAGGGCGTGAGCGCCTGGCCGGCGTTCTGCGCGACGACCGCGGCGGTGCCGCCGCGGAGCTCGCGCGTCGCGGCGGGCGAGAGCGCGAACACGTCCTGGCCGGCGACCTCGACGGATCCGCCGACGATGCGGGATCCGCGGCGCAGGTGCGCGAGCAGCGTCCGCGCGACGGTGGACTTGCCGCTGCCCGACTCCCCGACGAGCCCGAGCGCGCGTCCGGCGCGGATCTCGAAGCTCACGCCGCGCACGACGGGCACGTCGGTGCGCCCGGCCGCGTACGAGATGGCGAGGTCGGCGACGCGGACGACGGTGCCGAGCCGCACCTGTCCGGTGAGGGTGTCCTCGACGTTGCCGGGCATCATGCGATCCCCCTCTGGGCGCGGTCGACGCCGAGCGACTTGCTGAGCCCGTCGGCGCTGAGGTTGAGGCCGACCACGAGGGTCGCGAGCGCCACGATCGGCGCGAGCGTGCCGAGCGGCACGACCGTGAGGGCGGTGCGGTTCTCCTGCACCATGAGCCCCCAGTCGGGCGTCGGCGGGTTCGCGCCGAAGCCGAGGAAGGAGAGCGAGGAGATCAGCAGCACGATCCACGAGGCGCGCATCGCGTACTCCACGAGCACGACGTCGAGCACGTTCGGGAGGATCTCGCGGAACACGATGCTCAGCGGCCGCTCGCCCCGGGCGCGTGCCGCCGTGACGTAGTCCTGCGTGATCACCGTCCGCGCGGCGCCACGCACCACGCGCGTGACGGCGGGCGCGTACACGACGGTCACCGCGAGCACGATGACCCCGAGACCGGATCCGAAGACCGTCACCACCACGAGCAGCGCGAGGATCGACGGCACGCTCAGCAGCGCGTCCACGATCCGCATCACGACCTCGTCGAGCCAGCCCTCCGCGTACGCCGTGACGCAGCCGACGACCGTGCCGACGGCGACCGCGATCGTGGTCGCGAGGAAGGTGACGACGAGCGCATACCGGCCGCCGTTGAGGACGCGGGAGAGCACGTCGCGGCCGTACTGGTCGGTGCCGAGCCAGTGCGCCCACGTCGTGCCGGAGAGCACGTCCGTCGAGTCGGTCGCGACGGGGTCGTGCCCGGCGATCCACGGCGCGAGCACCGCGAGCACGACGTGGATCGCGATGATCCCGAGCCCGACGGAGAGCGCCGTCGACGCTCGGAGCGGGGTGGTCCACCCGCGCAGGCGTCCGCCTCGGCGGGTGGGCAGGGGCGTCGCGGTCATGCGCGGGCCTTCCGTCGGGTGCTGGGTCGGGCGGCGGATCGGGCGGGCCGGGTGCGGCGCGCGCTCTGCCGGGTGCGGAGCCGCGGATCCAGCGCGAGCGCGACGAGGTCGGCCGCGAGGTTGCAGACCACGTACACGGCGGCGCTCAGCAGCGCGATGGCCTGGATCGTCGGCAGGTCGCGCGTGAAGACCGACTCGAGCATGAGCTTCCCCATGCCCGGGTAGTTGAAGACGTTCTCGACCACGACGACGCCGCCGAGCAGCCACGCGACGTTGAGCGCGACCACGTTGAGCGTCGGCAGCAGCGCGCTCGGCACCGCGTGCCGCCACACCACCTGACGCGTGGTGAGGCCCTTGAGCTCGGCCGTGGTGACGAACTCGGAGGCCATCACGTCGATGGTCGAGGAGCGCATGGTGCGCACGATGTAGGCGGCCATGGCGAGCGTCAGCACGATCACCGGCAGCCACACCGAGGGCAGCAGCTCGGCGACCGTGGCGTCGCTCCCGCGGAGGACCACCGCCGGGAAGACCGGGATCGTGATCGCGAACAGCAGCACGAGCACGGTGGCGACCATGAACTCGGGGACGCTCATCACGACGAGGCTCACGATGCTGATGACCGAGTCGCTCGTGCGGCCGCGGCGGACGCCCGCGATGACGCCGAGGGTGAGCGACAGCGTCACGCCGACGAGCATCGCCGGCACCGCGATGAGCATGCTGTTGCGGAAGGCGACGAGCAGGGCCGGCGCGACCGGATCCCCGCTCACGAGCGAGGTGCCGAAGTCCCCGCGGGCGGCGCCGAGCAGCCAGTCGCCGTACCGCAGCCACACGTTCCGGTCGAGCCCGAGCGACTCGCGGAGGGTCGCGACGGCCTCGGGCGTCGCGTCCTGCCCGAGGAGCTGCTGCGCCACGTCGCCCGGCAGCAGCTGGATCGCGAGGAACACGAACAGCGACGCGAGCACGATCGTGAGGATCGCGGTGCCGAGGCGGCGCAGGACCTGCGCGGAGATGTTCATCGACGGAATCCGATCTGGAGGTGGTCGAACTCGAAGCCGAACTCGCGGTAGTTCACGACGTCGCGCGAGATGCCCACGAGCCGGTCGCCGAACATCGGGGTCATGTCGGCGCTGTCCTCCACGACGATCCGCTGGGCGTCCTGGTAGAGCATCCGCCGCTTCGCGTCGTCCATCGTGGCGCGGGCGTCGTCGAGGAGCGCGTCGAAGGTCGGGTTCGACCACGCGCTCTCGTTGTAGGAGGAGCCGGTGCGGAAGATCTGGTTGAGCAGCTGGTCGATGGGCCGGCCGGTGAACCAGTAGCTCACCATCAGCGGCTTCTGCATCCAGATCTCCGTGTAGTAGGAGTCGGAGGAGGCGTTCGTCACCGTGAGGTCGATGCCGGCGGCCTTCACCTGGTCGCGGTAGGCGACCGCCATGGGCGTGAACACCGACTCGTAGCTCGAGGTGTGGATCGTCGTCCGGAGCCCCGGGACGCCCGCCTTCGCGAGCAGCGCCTTCGCCTGGTCGGGGTCGTAGGCGCGGTGGACGTCCACGAAGGCGGCGAGCGACGGCGGGACCGGGTTGTCCCAGCCGGCCGTGCCGGTGCCCTGCAGCGCGGTCGCGAGGATCTGGTCGGGGTCGTAGGCGAGCTTCATCGCCTGGCGCACGAGCGGATCCTGGAACTCGGCGCTCGTGGCGAGCATCGGGATCGTGTACCACTGCGCGTTCTCCACCCGCGCGACCGTGGCGCGGCTCGACGCGGAGACGACGCGGGCCGTGGCGAAGTCGAGGTTGGTCTGCGAGATGAGGTCGATCTGCCCGGCGAGCAGCGCGTTCACCCGGGCCGTCGTGTCCTGGATGGAGGAGAAGTCGATGCCGTCGAGCACCGGCCGGCCGGCGAAGTGGTCCTCGAATGCCTCGACGCTGCCGGATCCCGCCGGGTGGAACGACGAGAGGCGGAACGGCCCCGTGCCGATGCCGGTGCTCCCGATGGTCGCGATCGCGTCGGCCGGCACGATGTAGCACTGGTACGCCGTGAGCAGCGACGGGAACTCGGCGTTGGGGGTCTTCAGCTGGAAGACGAGGGTGTGCGGATCCGGCGCCGACATGCTGCCCGGGTCGAGCATGTCGCCGAGCACGCCGCCCTGCGGGGACGCCGTCGCGGGGTCGATGACGTGCTGGATCGAGGCGATCGCGTCGGCCGCCGTGAAGCGCGTGCCGTCGTGGAAGCGCACGTCGCGGCGGAGCCGGAAGGTCCAGGTGACGCCGTCGCCGCTCGCCGACCACTCCTCCGCGAGGTCGGGGATCGTCTCGCCCTTCTCGTCGAGCTTGACGAGCCGGTTGTAGAGGGCGCCCAGGTACTCGTACGCGGAGAGCGAGCTGGCGGAGTCGAGGGTCTCGGCGGCGGATGCGGCCGGCCGGGCGACGCGGAGGCGACCGCCCCGCACGGGCGTGCCGGTCGCGGCGGCCTCCGGGATGGTCGTGCTGCTCGCGCCGGTGCTGCATCCGGTGAGGGCGAGCAGGCCGAGGCCGGCGATCCCGGCGGTGCCCGCGAGGACGGCGCGGCGGCTCGGGGTGCGGGGTCGCTCGGGGCGGTCGGCGATGCGGATGGTGCGCGCGCTGGCGCCGGCGAGCGTGGTGCGGGTGGTGACGATCGATGGCATCGGGACGGGCCCTCCTCGTTATCGTTCAGGTGAACGATAGGGGAGATGCGGGCCCCTGGCGAATGCGGGGGCGCGGCGCGAGCCTCGCGCTCCGCTCCTGTCAGTCCTCGCCGACGTCCGCGCCGGCGCCCGTCGTCGCGGTGCGGTGCCGTCGATGAGGGAAACCGAACGCTGTCAGGAGGAGCAGCGCAGCGAACGCCCCGCTGGCCGCCGCCGTGACCGCGCCGGGATCGTCAGGGATGCTCACGCAGAGACCTCCGATCGCGATGAGGAACACGGCCGCGAGGACGAGGGGGGATCGCCGGGCATCCCGGAGGCCATGGAGGTGGGGCTCTCGTCCAGGAGATGGCGCTCCCGCCGACGCGCGTGCTTCACGCGTGTCGAGGATGATCGACAGGCATGCTGCGGTCCCCGTGGTGATCAGCACCGCCGCCACGTCATCGCGTCGGACGAAGGCGATCACGCCCGCGACGGCGAGGATCAGGGGGTGCAGCTCGAGGTAGACGGTGGACCTTCCCGGCCCCGGAGTCGCGGCACCCCGCCCTCGTCGGCGTTCTCGCGTGCTGACGAGGAAGGACGCGAGATACCAGCACGCACCGAGGGCCATGACGCGGGACACCGTCTCCGACATGACGAGGCCCAGCGTCGCCGTCGTCGCGAGCGTCAGGTAGTAGAGGATGCGGGATGGCGTCGACCTCATGCGCGATTCGCGTGCTCCGTCCACGCGAAGCCGCCTCCGCCGCCGATGCGCGTCTGGTGGCAGGCGGCGAAGGATCGGCGGATGGGCATGGGGTTTCCGTTCGTCGGGGATGCCGGTCGGCATCGCCCGCATGCTAGGACACGGATGATCGGGTCACGGAAGATCGCTCCACAGGGGGGTGCGTCCCTCAGCTCACGTGCACATCCGGCCGCCTGGCCCGCACCGGCTCGGCCCGCCGCAGCACCTCGCGCGTGACCGGGGCGACCTCGCCCGTGCCCGTCACGAGGAAGCGGAGGAGGTTGCCGACGGGCGACCCTTCCGTCCACTCGAAGTAGACGCCCGGCTTCACTCCCGTGAGGTCGCGCACCGCGAGGAGCACCGCGGCGATCGTGTTGGGGACGTTGCCGCTCGTGACCTGGAGCACGCGGAAGCCGCAGCGCACGATGCCGCGCACCACGAGGTCCTCCTCGAACTCGGACGAGTCGCCCGGGGTCACCTCGAGGAAGATCACGGGGGCCCGGGCCGGGATCCCGCTGTCGCGGCGCTCGTCGCTCGCCTTGCGGCGGTACTCGGCGATGCGCTCCTCCTCGGTCAGGGCCTCGTCGGGCTCGTCCGGCTCGTGGGCGATGATGCTCACCGCCCCGTAGTCCTCCGCATCCTCGATGACGAAGGCGCGCGCCTGCTCGTCCATCGTGAGCGAGGTCGCGCGCAGCTGGAACGAGCGCTGCACGCGGCTCACGATCGAGACCACGAGGATCCCGAGGATGAACAGCGCCGCGATCCGCACGCCGTCCGGCCGCTCGATCACGTTGACGACGGTCGTGTACGCGAACACCGTCGCGATGACCGCGAAGCCGATCGTGCGCTTCCGCTGCCCGGCCTTCCTCGCCGAGAGCGTCACCGCGACCGAGGCCGAGGTGATCAGCACGAGCACGCCGGTCGCGTAGGCGCCGGCCTGCGCGTCCACGTCGGCCTGGAACACGAGCGTCACGATCACGGCGATGGCCGTGAACACGAGCACGAGCGGGCGGACAGCCGCGGCCCAGTGCGGCGCCATGCCGTAGCGCGGCAGGTAGCGCGGCACGATGTTGAGGAGCCCGGCCATCGCGGAGGCGCCCGCGAACCAGAGGATGCAGATCGTGCTGATGTCGTAGAGGGTCCCGAAGCCGTCGCCGAGGAACTGGTGCGCGAGGTACGCGAGCGCGCGGCCGCTGGCCTTGCCGCCGTCCTGGAACTCGGCCTGCGGGATCAGCAGCGTCGTCACGAAGCTCGACGTGATGAGGAACGCGCTCATGATGAGCGCCGCGGTCGCGAGCAGCCGCTTCGTGCCGTGGATCCGCGCCCGCGGCACCCCGTCAGCGTCGTCCTCGCCGCGCACCTGCGGCATCACCGCGACGCCCGTCTCGAAGCCGGAGAGGCCGAGCGCGAGCTTCGGGAAGACGATGAGCGCGATGCCCACCATCACGAGCGGGTTGCCGTGCTGCGCCGTGAGGGCGAGCCACCAGTCGTCGATCACCTGCAGGTTGCCGGCGACGTGGAAGAGGGAGACGACGATCACGATCGCGTTGAGCAGGAGGAATGCGCCCACGAGCACGACCGCGATGGAGATCGCCTCCTTGAAGCCGCGCAGGAACACGAACGCGAGCGCGGCCAGCAGCACCAGGGTCAGCAGCACCTCGTTGCCCTGGAACCAGTCCGGGGCGAACGGGTTCTCGACGGCGTGCGCGGTCGCGTCCGCCGCCGACAGCGTGATGGTGATGAGGAAGTCGGTCGCCGCGAACCCGAGCAGCACGAGCACGAAGAGCTTGCCGCCCCACCAGGGGAGGAGGCGCTCGAGCATGGCGATGGATCCCTCGCCGCGGGGGCTCTCGCGCGCCACCCGCCGGTAGACGGGCAGGGCGCCGAGCAGCGTCAGGAGGATGAGGACGAGCGTCGCGAGCGGCGACAGGAGCCCCGCCGCGACCGCCGCGATGGCGGGCTGGTAGCCGAGCGTGGAGAAGTAGTCGACGCCCGTGAGGCACATGACACGCCACCACGAGTGCGTCTTCTCGACGGTCTCGGCGTGCGGGCCGGGGTGCGCGCCGGACGCGCCGGGCAGGCCGTCGAGCAGCCACGCGGTGATCCCGTCGCGGGCGCGCCGCTGCTCGGGCGCGCGCAGCAGCTTCGGCGCGCTCACGAGCGGGCCGCCGAGTCGGCGGTGCGGAGCGGGGACGTCATCTGACCGTGATCCGGGCAGTGCACGGGTGATCCTCCTGAGGCGGCGCCGGGACCCCGTCTCGCGGATGCGACGGTCGGGCCCGGCAACATCGTCGGCCCATCGTGCCACTTCCGGGCGGGAGGCGGGTGGGCGTGGAGGGTGCGGTCATGCGGGGGACGGTTCGCGGATGGTCAGTGGGTCGCTGCACCCGCGTGCGAGGACCGCGACGCCGTCCAGAGATCCGCCGACTGAGAGCTTGTAAGTACACGCCACGAGGATCGGAGCTCGGAAAGGTGCCCCCAAGCCTCGGTCTCATGCGCGCCCTTCGCCTGGTGAAACAAGGGCTCCATTGGGTGGGATCCGTCGCCAGACGCGGCTGGTCGACTCCTAGATCGGGCCGTCTAGATTCCTAGGGGCCGGGGTGTCGAGGTGAGGGCCACTCGATTGTGGCGCCAGCGGTGCGAATTGCATCGACGATCAGTCGAGTCAGAATGAAGGTTTGATCAGGATCGTCTGCGCCGAGGAGTTCATTGTAGTGGTCAAGCGCTTCGCGTACCAATTGGCGTTGCGCCGTATAGGTAGTGGGCCATGGTTGGCTTGCAATAGTTGCGCTTAAGCTCGAAACCATCTCCCATCTTGGTTGAGTTCGAAGGGTTTGCTGATGGTCGCTACTGAAGATAGCCTTTGTGATTACTGCTTGAAGTGGTTTGGTCGAAGCTGCCTCAATCGAGGTGACGACGGAGTCCAAAACGCGCCAGGCTCTACGCGGTGAGGAGTAGCTTCGTCGGCGCCCAGGCACCTGCGCGGTGGCGCGAAGGATTGTGAATCCTTCTTTCGTGCGTCTCCCTGGGGCAAGGAGTAGCCAAGGATCTACCAAAATGCTAATGCGGGAATAGGGCTCGAGGCGGAAGCTGTCTACACTGCTGACAAATCGGTTGGGCTCGAAGTCTGTAAGTTCGTACGGGGGAAGCCCGAAGTGATGCCATTGTCGCCTGAAGCGGCGACGGGCGTCGCTGCGCTTGGCTACTTGTATCGACGTGACGGTGATCGCTAAGCGGCCGACATTCTCGAGAACAATCTCGGCAAGGTCGACCGCCGTGCCTCTATTGGCACTTTCATTTAATTCGCGAGCTCGTTTTGTTCGGTAGGGCCACTCTCCCGAGTCGACTGAGTGAACAATGCCACCGAATGGGTCATGGAGTAAGGGTCTCAGTGTGACGCGGACACGACCGCCGTCAAGGTAGCGGGATAGCAGCTGTGCAGAGAGAGCAAATACGGACAAGATCAGAGCTGCCATTGCGACCGGGTCTAGGCCGCTGTCTGCAGAAGCGTGGTGCGTGAGGTGCATGCCTCACAGTAGCGACTGGTGGCCATCGTGGCCGCGGTCGGCGCGAGCGTTTGCGTTAATACATGCTCTATGGGGTTCGTGGTACGGGAGCTCTTCATGATCGCCGCCCTGAGGACGAGATGTGCGCTCTCATCGTGCGCGCCGCAGCAATTTGCTGTGCCCGACTTTCTCGTGTTACGTGTAAAAGAGGACCTTGATCACAACCGTCAGCCGCCCGCCGATGCGCCTAACCTCGGGTGGGGCCGCGCCGCACCGGCCGCCCCCACCGCATCCACGAGGAAGAGGAACGCGCATGACGACCTGGCTGATCACGGGATGCTCCACGGGACTCGGGCGCGCCTTCGCGGTCGAGGCGCTGGAGCGCGGGCACGACGTCGTCGTCACGGCGCGCGATGCTGCGAACGTGCAGGACCTCGCCGACACGTACCCCGAGCACGCGCTCGCGCTCGACCTCGACGTGACGGATCCCGCGCAGGTGTCGCTCGCGGTCGACGAGGCCACGGCCCGGTTCGGCGGCGTCGACGTGCTCGTCAACAACGCGGGCTACGGCTACCGCGCGGCCGTCGAGGAGGGCGACGACGAGGACGTCGCGCGCCTCTTCGACACCCAGTTCCACGGCAGCGTCCGCATGATCAAGGCCGTGCTGCCCGGCATGCGCGAGCGCCGCAGCGGCACGATCGTGAACCTCTCGTCCATCGGCGCAGCGCGTACGGGCGCCGGATCCGGCTACTACGGCGCCGTGAAGGCCGCGATCGAGCAGATGACCATGGCGCTGCGCACCGAGCTCGCGCCGCTCGGGATCGTCGCGACGGTGGTGGCGCCCGGATCCTTCCGCACCGACTTCTCCGGCCGCTCGCTCACGCAGTCGTCCACCGTGATCGACGACTACGCGGAGACCGCCGGCAAGCGCCGCAAGGAGAACGACACCACCGACGGCACGCAGCCGAACGACCCCGCGCTCGGCGCGAAGGTGCTCGTGGACGCGGTCGAGCAGGGCGCTCCCTTCTATCTCCTGCTCGGCGGCGACGCGGTCGAGATCGTCACGGGCGCGCTCGACGACCTGCGCGCCGACGTCGACGCGTGGGCGGAGCGCAGCCGGTCGACGGCGTACGAAGCCAGCTGACGAGACGGGAGCGACACCGCATGACCGCATCCACGGCCCTCCTCGTGATCGATCTCCAGGTCGGGGTGATGCCCGGCTGCCTCGACGCCGACGGGGTGGTGGCGCGCACGTCGTCGCTCGTCGGGCGCGCCCGCGCGAACGGGACTCCGGTGGTGTGGATCCAGGACCACCACGGCTTCGCGGTGGGCGACCCCGACTGGGCGCTCGTGCCGCCGCTCGCGCGGGCGGCCGGCGAGCCGCTCGTGCGGAAGGCGCATCGCGACTCCTTCGCCGACACCGACCTCGCCGAGGTGCTCGCGCGGCTCGGGACCACGCGGATCGTGGTCGCGGGCGCCCAGACCGACTACTGCGTGCGCACGACGCTGCAGAGCGCCGCCGCACGCGGGTTCGACGTGACGCTCGTCGGTGATGCGCACACCACGGCGGATGCGCTGCACGAGGGCGTCGCGATCGGCGCGGCGAAGATCGTGGCCCACACCGACCTCTACTTCGCGACGCTGCGGCACCCGGGGATCGTGTCGACCGTGGAGCCGCACGACACCGTGACGCTCTAGAGGTCCTGGGCCCCCGAGGGCTCCGGCGCGACGAAGACGCAGAACGGGTGGCCGGCGGGATCCCGCAGCACGTAGAGGGGCTCGTCCTCATCCGCCGACCGGTCCTGCAGCACTGCGGCGCCGAGCGCGACCGCCCGCGACCGCTGGCGCTCGAGGTCGGCGACGGATCCGACGGTGAGGTCGAGGTGCAGCATCTGCGGCGGCGATCCCTTGGGCCAGCGGGGCGCGGGCATGCCGGGCGCGAGCTGGAAGGCGAGGCGGCGGGATCCGTCGCCGTCGACGAGCACCAGCCAGTCGGGATCCGGCCCCGTCTCCTCGGGCGCGTCGCCCGGCCGGTACCGGAAGCCGAGGAGCTCGCGGTAGAACTCGGCGAGGCGACGCGGATCCGGCGCGTCGAGCACGGTCTGCAGCAGGCGCGGGCGGTCGGGCGAGGTGGTCATGACCCTGTCTACGCCGGCGGGGGCGGGGTGCCGTCCGCTGCAGGGCCGTCGCGCTTCGCCTTGGCAGGGCGCACGCCCATCACGAAGAAGGTGACGCCGAGGATCAGGAACGGCAGCCCGGCGACTCGCGTGTCGTCGAGGGTGAGCATCAGCACGAGGCCGAGCATCCCGAAGACGATGCCGAGCGCGATGTTCGGGTTCGAGTCGGCGGCGTCGTCGTCCTCCGCGGGCGGATCGACGGGGCCGCCGGGCGTCGTCGGATCGCTCATGCCCTCACGCTAGGCAGCAGGGCTGCCCGCCCGCGTCCGCCTCGTGGGGGACGCGGGCACGCGGCCGGGTTCAGGCCTGTCCGTGGCCGCCGCAGTAGTGGGAGATGCGGACGCCGACATGGCCGGGATCGTCGGGGCCGCCGCCGATGGTCCTGTAGCAGTGCGCCGCTCGCGCGGTCGTCTCCGTGACCGCGCCGTGGTGGGCGGGCGCGGCCTGCGCCGCGGAGACCGCGGCGGGGGACAGCACGAGCGCGGCGGTGAGCGTGCCGAGGGCGAGCGCGGAGCGCGCGGCGGTGGAGCGTGTGCGGTTGATTGGCATGGGGATCCTGTTCTCTCGAAGGGTGTCGCCCGGGCTTCGCGGGCGTTCGAGGATCGATCCCCGTCTCCCGGTCGCGGACGCGGACGGATGCGCGAGGAATCTAGTGCGCGGCCCCGGCGCCCCGTAAGCGTGCCGCACAGGGGGTGTACACGCCGCAGACGTGCCCGGTCAGCGCCTCGCGCCCCGGCGACGCCACCGGACGACCGTGGACACCAGGAACACGACCGCGCTCACGACCATCAGCAGGAGCCCGAGGGGACGCAGATCGTCGTGGACGAGCGTCATGACGACGCCGATCGCGAAGAGGACGGCGAGCCCGGTGTCGTGCAGCCGGCCGGCGCCTCCGGCCGTCGTCGCGCGGTCGCCGGGGCCCGTCGCATCGTCCATGCCCTCACGCTAGGCGCGGGCCCGCGCCGTCGCGTCCGCCGGATGGGGGATGCCGGTCAGATCCGCCCCTCCAGCTCCAGCAGCGTCGTCTTCGCCGCGAGCCCGCCGATGTAGCCGCCGAGCGTGCCGTCGGAGCGGAGGACGCGGTGGCAGGGGATCACGACGGGCAGCGGGTTCGTCGAGCACGCCGTGCCGACCGCGCGCGTGGCGGCCGGGCTGCCCGCGGTCTCGGCGACCTCGCGGTAGGTGCGCGTGGACCCGTACGGGATCTCCGGCAGCAGCCGCTGCACCCGGTCGCGGAAGCCGGTCGACAGGCGGCGGTCGAGCGGCAGGTCGAAGGAGCGGCGGCGGCCGGCGAAGTACTCGTCGAGCTCGCGGGCGGCCGCATCCAGGCGCTTCGGGGCGCGCAGGATCCGCGGGCCGAGCCGGCGCGCGAGGTCGCCGAGCACGGTGTCGTGGTCCTCGCGGGAGTACGCGACGCGGATCAGGCCGCGCTCGGTGGCGGCGAGCAGCAGCGGGCCGACGGGGGAGTCGATCGTGGTGAAGCCGACGTCGAGGGCGCCGTCGGCCTCGGCCCGGTCGGCGAGGCGGAGGCGGAGGGCGTCGAGGGCGGGGGCGGTCGGGTCTGCTGCCTCGAGCGCGGCGGCGTCGAGGAAGGGGATGGTGTCGTCGGGATCGGTCACGGTCGTCCTCCGGGGGTCGTGGTGGGTGCGGGAGCGCGACCGGTGCCCGGCGGATCCGCCCCCATCGTCCGCCGGAGGCTCGCCACCCCGTCCGCGGCCGCGCGCCGCACGGCCTCGGGCGTCCCGCCGACGATCGCCGCCACCTCCGCGTGCGGCAGGCCGCCGAGGTACCGGTACGCGACGGCGAGCCGCTGCCGCTCGGGCAGGGCGGCGACGGCGCGCCACAGATCGGGGTCGCGGGAGTCGGGCACGCCGAGGTCCGAGACGCGCTCGGGCACCTCGTCGACGGGGATCGCTCGGCGGCCGCGGGCGCGGATCGCGTCGAGGGCCTTGCGGTGCGCGATGGTGACGAGCCAGGCGCGCACGTCGGCGCGCGGCCCGAGCCCCGGGTACGCGAGGAGCGCCGACAGGAACGTCTCCGACCACGCGTCCTCGGCGTCCGCGTGCCCGCCGAGCACCGCCCGGCACACGCGGAGCACCACGGCGCCGTGCTCGGTCACGACCCTGTCGAACGGCTGCATCATCTCCACACCGGGTAGACGCCGGGGCGGGGTGATCCGTGAGGTCGGCGTGCGGATCAGTCTCGCGGATCCCCTGGCCGGCCCGACAGCCCGCCGCCCGATGCCGTCACCCTGCGGACGCGCCGTGCGCCTCCTCACGGTCTCCGGTGCTGCGCCCGTGCGCGCCGTAGGGACTACCCGTGACGGTCCCCGCGGATGATGCCCCGGCGCTCCCCGGTCGCGAGGATGGAGGTGCGGCCCACCCCCGGCCGCGCGCTCCGCGAGGAGCATCCGCCGCCGGCCCGTCCCCCCGGGCCGGCGGCGCATCCGACGGAAGAGGATCCGCATGGCCAGCACCCTGAGCTCCGCCGCACGCGACGACGAGCAGGCGGCGCCCGCGCACGTGCCCGGCGACGCACCCGGCGACGCACCCCGCGCGCTCCGCGTCTTCGTGGTCGACGAGGAGGCGCCCATCACGCAGCTGCTGTCGCTCGCGCTGCGGATGGAGGGCTGGGACGTGCGCGTCTTCGCCACCGGCCGTGCCGCGATCGACGCCGCCGTCGAGGCCGCGCCCGACGCGATCCTGCTCGACATGACGCTGCCCGATGTCTCGGGCGTGGAGGTGGTCGGCGAGCTGCGGCGCGCCGGCGTCGCGACGCCCGTGCTGTTCCTCACCGGCCGCGACTCGCTCGAGGACCGGCTCGCGGCCTTCGGCGCGGGCGCCGACGACTACGTCACCAAGCCGTTCGGCCTCGAGGAGGTCGTCGAGACGCTGCGCGTGCTCTTCCGCCGACGTGGCCTCGCTCCGAGCATGGTCACCGCGGGCGACCTCGTGCTCGACCCGGCCACGGGCGAGGCGTGGCTCGCGGGCGTGCCGCTGGAGCTGGATCCGATGGACCTCGTCGTCGTGCGGGCGCTCGCCGAGGAGCCGACCCGGCGGCTCTCCCGCCGCGAGCTCGTGCACCGCCTCACGGACGCCGGCTGGGGCCTCGTCGCCCCGCGCGCGCTCCTCGACCTGCCGTCCGTGACGGGCCGCCGCGCGGGCCGCGACCAGGTCGTCCTGCTCGCCGCGGCGGGCGACGACCTCGTGCTCGCGCCCGCCGTCTGACGCCCGGTCCGGCCGACGCCGACCGCGCGGGCCACCCCAATCCGGGGGCCGGCGCGGCGAGTCACCCCCGCAACTCCGGGGATCACGAGTCACACGCGTCACACTGCGCCGAGAATTTCCCCAGGTGGGTAGCGGGAGCTCCTACAGTCGGCGGTGGGGAGCAGATCCTCCCCGCCGCGTTCTCGAGACCCCGGAGCGCGTCCCCTCAACCGCACGGTCGCGGCACAGCAATGGCGCGGGCGGACGGTCCTGCACCACTGGAGATGCCATGTCCCGTCCCACCCCCGCCGCCGGTCGCGGCAGGTCGTTCCGCCGCGCGGCCGCCGGCGCCTGCCTCTCGGCCTCGCTCGTGATCCTGCCCCTGGCCATGGCGCCCGCCGCCCACGCCGAGACCGTCCCCGTCGAGACCGCGCCCGTCGCTGTCGAGGCCCCTGCCGCCGACGCGACGCCGACGCCCGCGCCCACCGAGACCGCCGACGAGACGGCCCCCGTCGCCGACGCCCCCGTCGAGACCACGCCGACCCCGGCCGTCCCGACGACCCCCGGCACCCCGTCGACCGGCCTCCCGACGCTCGAGCCGACCGTCCCCGTCGTGGAGCTGCCCTTCACCTGGACCACGCCCGATCGCGGCGTCGCCCTCCCGATCAACGAGGCCGTGCCGTTCGCCGGCACCGGCACCGCGGGCAGCATCGTCACGGCCAGCTACTTCAACGCGGTGGGGGTCAAGGCCATCGCCGGCATCGGCATCGTCGGCGAGGACGGCACGTACGCGTTCCCCGCGAGCTTCACCGAGCTGCTGCAGGACTCCAAGACCGCGAGCGTCACGCTGACGCAGGTCGGCCTCGACCTCACGGTCAAGGGCGAGATCCGCGGCCTGGTGCGCTTCGCCGAGGCGCCCGTCGGCCCGTTCGTGCGCGCCGAGGCGTCGTTCTCGACCATCTCGCCGATCTCCGTCGCCCAGGCGACCAGCCTCCTCGGCGGCCTCAAGGTCAACGCCACCGGCTACCTCCGCTACGAGGCCGTCGAGGTGACGGTCACCGCGCCCGACGGCCGCGTGATCCAGCTCAGCGACGCCAACGGCGGCGTGGGCGTCGGCACCCGCTCGCTCAAGGACCTCGTGCGCGCCGACGTCGACGGCACCTTCGCGCAGCCGATCATCCTGTTCGGCGACATCCAGCCGGGCACCTACCGGGTGTCCGTCGCGGGCCTCGAGTCGGGTCTCACGCAGGGCGGCACCGTCGAGCTGACGGCCGAGGACGCGGGCGGCCCGGTCATCCCGGGCGTCCCCACCCCGACCCCGACCACGCCGTCGATCGACCCCGCGGGCACCGCCCCGCAGCCGATCACGAAGCCGGCCGCGCACCACGGCGACACCCTGCCCGTCACGGGAACCGACGGCGCGGCGGCCCTCGGCCTCGGCGGCCTCGGCGCGCTGCTGGCGCTGGCCGGCGCGGGCACGCTCGTCGCCCGTCGTCGCCTGCGCTCCGCGGAGTAGCGGCACCGCCTCACCCGTACCACGCACGACGACGGCCGGATCCCCCACGGGGCCCGGCCGTCGTCGTGTGCGGCCGCGCGCCTTGTCCCGCCCCGCGGCCTCCCCGTAGATTTGACGCGACCCGCAACGAATCACCCGCGCGCGGATCCGCACCCCGTATGAGACGAAGGAGTCCCATGTCCGACACGCAGCCCGCAGCGACGCCCACGGAGACCGGAGGCGCCCTCGGCGTCGCGATGATCGGGCACGGGTTCATGGGCGCCGCCCACTCGCAGGCCTGGCGCGTCGCGCCCGCGTTCTTCGACCTGCCGCTCGCGCCGCGCATGGTCTCCGTCGTCGGGCGCGACCAGGAGCGCACGCAGGAGTCCGCGGACCGCTGGGGCTGGGATCGTGCGGAGACCGACTGGCGCGCGGCCATCGAGCGCGACGACATCGACGTCGTCGACATCTGCTCGCCCGGCAGCACCCACGTGGAGATCGCGGTCGCCGCGCTCGAGGCCGGCAAGCACGTGCTGTGCGAGAAGCCGCTCGCGAACACGGTGGAGGAGGCCGAGATCATGGCCGCCGCCGCCGAGAAGGCCGCCGCGAAGGGGATCCGCGCGATGGTCGGCTTCAGCTACCGCCGCGTGCCCGCCATCACGTTCGCGCGCGACCTCGTCGCCCAGGGCGCGATCGGCGAGCTCCGCCAGGTGCGCGCGCTGTACCTGCAGGACTGGCTGACCGATGCCGAGGGCCCCATGACCTGGCGCCTCGACAAGGAGGCGGCGGGATCCGGCGCGCTCGGCGACATCGGCGCGCACATCGTCGACGCGGTGCAGTTCATCACGGGCGAGCGGCTCGACGCGGTCAGCGGCCTGCTGCGCACGTTCGTCGAGGAGCGCCCGCTGCTCGCCGAGACGCGCGGCCTCGGCGGCGTCGCGTCGAGCGAGCGCGGGAAGGTCACGGTCGACGACGCCGCCTACTTCACGGGGAAGCTCGCCGGCGGCGCGCTCGCCAGCTTCGAGGCGACCCGCATGGCCACCGGCCGCAAGAACGCGCTGCGGCTGGAGTTCAGCGGATCCGACGGCGCCATCTCCTTCGACCTCGAGCGCCTCAACGAGATCGAGCTGTACGACGCGACCGCGCCCGCCGACCGGCTGGGCTTCCGCCGGATCCTCGTCACCGAGCCCGAGCACCCCTATACGGCGGCGTGGTGGCCCACGGGCCACGGCCTCGGCTACGAGCACGCGTTCACCCACCAGGTGCGCGACCTCGTGCACGACATCGCCGCGGGCCGCGAGCCGCAGCCCTCGTTCGCCGACGGACTCCGCGTGCAACGCGTGCTCGACGCCGTGGAGCGCAGCTCGGCCGACGGCAGCGCGTGGGTGCAGGTGGACGCCACCCGAGGCTGATCCGGCGCGCGGGGTCGGCCGGCTCCCCGCCTGCCGGCCTCGTCAGACGATCGCCTGGGAGCGATCCGCGCGCGGGAGGGCGGGCAGGTCCTAACTTCGGCCCGCGGGGAGGCACGGGCGGGGACGTCGGGATGCACCCGCTCCATCGCTCCCGGAGGTCCCATGAGATCACCCGCCCCTGCCCGCCGACGCGGTCGCGTCGCCCTGCTCGCCACCGCGGGCCTGGCATCGCTGGCCGCCCTGGCCGTCGCCGCACCGGCCCAGGCCTTCAACCGCGAGGGCCCGCACTGGCCCACCGCGAAGCTGACCGTGGACACGACCGCGGTCCCCGCTGGCACGTTCCACGACGCCCTCGCCGACGCGGCCGCCGAGTACACCGCGCGCACCCACGCGTCGGTCACCACGGAGGACACGACGGGCTCGCCCTGGAGCGCCCAGGTCATCGACGCGGGAGACGACGGCTACGAGGGCTACTCGACCTGGAGCTACGACGGGGACGACCACACGTACACGGCGTCCATGCACCTCAACACCGAGTACCTCGACGACTCGATGCCGACCACGCGCCTGAAGGTCGTGTGGGAGCACGAGACGGGCCACGTGCTCGGGCTCGCGCACGTCCCCGGCATCGACCACGTCATGTACTACCGGGCATCCGACGCCTACGAGGACGGCGTGGACGGCCTCACCGACGACGAGGTCGCCGGGATCGACTCCCTCTACTGATGGGCACGCACATGAGCACGAGCACGAGCACGACCGCGCCGTCGATCCGCGTCGCCGCCCTCGCCCTGGGAGCCGGCGTGCTCCTGCTGGCCGGCTGCGCGGCAGCGCCGACGGACGCCTCCCCGGCCGCTCCCGCGGACGACGCCTCGACGACGGCGCCGATGGATCCCGGCATGGACATGCCGATGGAGGCGGGGCCGGGGTCGCACACCCACGGATCCCGCCACACCCTCTACGGCTCGCTCGCCGCGCTCGCGGACGACAGCCTCGACATCGTCACGGGCACCGTCGTCGCGCAGCGCGAGGTGGCGGACCTCGGGCCGAGCGCCCCGGCCACGGTCTCGACGGTGCGCGTCGCGTCCGTCGCGAAGACCGCGCGCGGCGTCGCGGTCGGCGACGAGATCGGGGTGCGGCAGATCGGCACGGCCGCGGAGCCGGGCCCGGCGGCGATGCTCGGGAGCGGATCCACGTACCTCCTCTACCTGCGGCCCTCGCGCCTGCCCGGCGACGCGGCCACCCAGTCGTTCGTCACGGGCGGCTCCGCCGGCATCTTCGCGGCTCCGGACGCGGGCGTGCAGGCGGACGGCGCCACGGGGCCGTCGGCGACGTTCGCGCGGATCGACCACGAGCAGGGCGACGTCCTGCCCGAGCGTGTCGCCGCGGATCACGCGCTCGGCTGAGCGGAGCCGGGTCCCGGTGCCGTGCCGTCGCGGCGTCGCCCGGGCGCTCCCGTAACCTGGAGCGGACGACCGGAAGGCGGACGAGTGCAGGCACGGCAGGAGCGGACGCTGCGCGCCGCGCTGTCCGCCTTCGTCTGCACGCTCGTCACGGCGACGCTGCACGCGGCGGCCGGCGGCGGGATCCCGCATCCTCTCGTCCTCGCGCTCGCCCTCGTGCTCGGCGTCGCGCTGTGCTTCGGGCTCGGCGGCCGCCGGGTGACGCTCGCGCACCTCGTGCTCGCGATCGGCGCGACCCAGGGCGTGCTGCACGCGGCGTTCACGTTCGGCGGATCCGCGATCGGGTCCGTCCCCGGATCCGGCATGGACATGGGCGGCGCGGCCTCCGCTGCCGCGTCCGCGTCCGCCGGGCACTCCCACGCGCACGCCGCGGCCGACGCCGCGCGCGCCCTCGCCGGGTCCTCCGCGATGGCGGGGATGCCCGCCGACCACGACGGCGCCATGCTGCTCGCCCACGTGATCGCCGGGATCGTCAGCGTCTGCTCCCTCCGGGCCGGCGCCGACGCGCTCCGCCGGGTCGTGCGCGCCCTCGCCCTGCGGGTCGGTGGCGCGCTCACTGGAGCCCTCGGCGCGCTCGTCGGAGCGGCGGTCGCGCTGGCCGCCGCGCTCGCCGAGCCGGCCGCCGCACCCCGGCCGCGCCGGCTCGCGACGGACCTCCGTCCCGCGCGGCTCGAGTCGCTGCTCGCCGCGCGGATCCGCGGACGCCGCGGCCCGCCGCTCGCCGCGCTCGCCGCCTGATCCGCGCCCGCCGCCGCTCCCTCGGAGCCCGGGCGCGGTCCCGCGCCGTCGCGCCGACCCGTCCCTCCCGCCTGCCGCGCACCCCGCGGCGGTGGTCGTGGGGGTCGTCGTCGCGCCGCCGCGCGCCTCCCGCACGCCCGAACAGCGCACGGACACCCGTGCCTCCACCGAAGGACAGCCATGCCCTCCCGCACCCCATCCACCTCGCGCCGCGTCGTCGCCGGCGCCGCCGTCGGCCTCGCGCTCGCCGTGTCGGCGCCGCTCGCCGCCTCCGCGCACGTCGAGCTCGACGCGTCCACCACCGCCCCCGCCTCGCTCAGCGTCCTGACCTTCGCGGTCGGGCACGGCTGCGAGGGATCCGCCACCACGGCCCTCGCGATCCGCTTCCCCACGGACGTGCAGGCCGTGAAGCCCACGCTCGCGCCCGGCTGGTCGGTCGCGGAGCAGGAGGCGGCCGACGGCACGACCGTCACCTACACGGCCGACACCCCGCTGCCCGACGACCTGCGCGCGACCGTGCAGGTCGAGGCGCTGCTGCCCGTCAACGGCGCGGCCGGCGATGTCGTGACGTTCCCGACGCTGCAGACCTGCGTCGCCGGATCCACCGACTGGGCCGAGACGCCCGCCGCGGGCACCGAGCCCGACCACCCGGCGCCGGCGATCACGCTGACCGACGCCGCGACCGCGAGCGGCAGCGGCATGGCCGGCATGGGCGCGGCCTCGGCGACGGGCACGGAGGCCAGCGCGGCCGCCGCGGCCGTCGCGCCCGTCGACCCGGTCGCGCGCCTCCTCGGACTCGGCGCCCTCGTGGTGGGCGTCGTCGCCGTGATGCTCCTCACCATCGGCATGCGCCGCCCGCAGCAGGGCGGCCGCCGATGACCGCCGTGCACGACCGCGCGGACGCCGCCGGTCCCGCCGACGCGCCCGAGGCCGGACCGCCCGTCGCGACCCCCGCGATCACCCGCCCGCAGCGCGGCTGGTTCATCCCGCTGCTGCTGCGCCTGCACTTCCTCGCGGGGATCCTCGTGGGCCCGTTCATCCTCACCGCCGCCCTGAGCGGCGCCGCGTACGCGCTCGCGCCGACCGCCGAGCAGGTCGTGTACGACCACGAGCTGCACGCGCCCGCGACGGGATCCACCGTGCCGCTCGCCGCGCAGGTCGAGGCCGCGGAGGCCGTGGTCGGCGGATCCGGCACGCTCGTCGCCGTCCGCCCGGCCCCCGCGCCCGGCGACACGACGCGCGTCATGTTCACGGGCGACGGCCTCATCCCGAGCCAGACCCGCGCGATCTTCGTCGACCCGGCCGACGCGTCCATCCGCGGCGACCTGCCCGTCTACGGCACGAGCGGCGCGCTGCCGCTGCGCACCGCGATCAGCCACTTCCACCGCACGCTCGGCCTCGGCGACCCCGGCCGGCTCTACAGCGAGCTCGCCGCGAGCTGGCTCGGCGTCGTGACCCTCGCGGGCCTCGGCCTGTGGGTCGCGCGCTGGCGCCGGTCGCCGCGCCGCCGCGATCTCGTGCGGCCGGACGGGACGGCCACCGGCTACCGGCGGATCCTCTCCTGGCACGCCTCGACGGGCGTGTGGCTCGTCGCGGGCGCGCTGTTCCTGTCGGCCACGGGCATCACGTGGTCGCAGTTCGGCGGGCAGAACGTGACCGACCTGCGCGCCGCGCTCAGCTGGCAGACGCCGACGCTCACGACCGCGCAGCCGGGCACGGGCGCGGGGGCGGCCTCCGCCGCGGATCCGCACGCCGGCCACCACGCGTCCGCCGCGCCCGCGACGACGCCCGCCGTGGATCCCGCGACGTTCGACGAGGTCCTCCGGGTCGCGCAGGGCGTCAACGTGGACACGGGCCTGGTCGAGATCAAGCCGCCCGCGGATGCCGGCCAGGCGTGGACGGTGAGCGAGATCCAGCGCAGCTTCCCGACCGAGGTCGACCAGGTGGCCGTCGACGGCAGCACGCTGCAGGTCGTGGGCCGCACCGACTTCGTCGACTACCCGTTCCCCGCGAAGCTCGCGCGCTGGGGGATCGACACGCACCAGGGATCCATGTTCGGGCTCCCGAACCAGCTGCTCCTCGCGGTGACCGCGCTCGGCATCGCCGCGATGGTCGTGTTCGGCTACCTCATGTGGTGGAAGCGCCGGCCGGGCGTCGCGCGCCCCGGCCGTCCGGCTCCGGCGGGCGCGCTCGTGCGGGCGCCGTGGTGGGGGATCGCGGCGGTCGTCGCGGTCGGCGTCGGCGTGGGGCTGTTCCTGCCGCTCGTCGGGATCCCGCTGGTCGGCTTCGTGCTGCTCGACGCGCTGCTCACCGCCGCGCGCGTGCACCGGGCGGGTACCGAGGCCTGAGCCGGAGCGCCGGCTGGCGCCGGCCCGGTCGCCCGCGGGTCAGCGGGCGGCCGGCGCCGGCCCGGTCGACGCCGCCACGTGCAGGAGGCACGGCAGGAGCGCGTGCGGCAGCTCCGTCGCCGTGCCGTCGAGCCGCGCGAGCAGCATCTCGACGGCGAGGCGGCCGAGCTCGGGGCCCGGCGCGTCCATGGTGCTGAGGGCGGGCTCCACGAGCGCGCCCACCTCGGTCGACGACGCGAGCGACAGGATCGAGACGTCCTCCGGGACGTGCCGCCCCGCCGCGTCGAACCCCGAGATGAGGCCGCGCGCCGCCTGGTCGTTGAGGAGCATGACCGCCGTGATCCCCGGATCCGCCGCCAGCAGCTCGCCCGCCGCCGCGCGTCCCCCCACGGGCGTCGGCGCGCACCGGGCCACCTGGCCGCCGAGCCCGCGCGACGCCGTCTCCTGCAGGAAGGCCCGCTCGGTGCGCGTCGTCGGCCCGTATCCGCGCAGCGGCCCGCCCTCGAGGTCCTCCACCATGAGCCCGAACCGGCGGTGGCCGAGGGCCTGGAGGTGGTCGATCCCGTCGGCGACGGTGCGCTCGAAGTCCATGTCGACGAACGGCAGGTCGTGCGTGTCCGCCGTGCGCCCGATGGAGACGAACGGCACGTCGAGCGCCGCGAGCTCGCTGATGCGCGAGTCGTCCATGCGCACCTCCATCACGATCACGCCGTCGACGAGCCGGCCGCTCACCAGGTCGGACACGTCGTCCGGCGAGGTGCCGGTGGGCCAGAGCACGAGGTGGTAGCCGAGCTCGGATGCCCGCGTGGCGGCGCTCATGAAGATCTCGAGGGCGATGCGGCTGAGGCGCTGCACGTCGGCGGGGAACAGCAGCGCGACGATCCGGGTGCGCTTGCTGGCGAGCGCGCGGGCCACGACGTTGTTGCGGTAGCCGAGCTCCTGCATCGCCTCGGTGACGGCCCGCCTGGTCGGCTCGGAGACGGCCTTGGTGCCGTTGACGACGAAGGAGACCGTGGCGATCGAGACCCCCGCGCGCGCGGCGACCTCTCGCATGGTCGGGATGGCGGCTCCTCGGGTTCGGGCGGCGCCGGGCGGGCAGCGGCCGGGCGCGTGCTCAGCGTATAGCGGGCGTCGCGCCGCGGCGCGGGTCGGTCGGGGCGCGGAACCGCGAGACGAGAATGAGCGCGCCCGTGATCGCGCAGACCGCGAGCGTGAGGCCGACCACGTACGCGGCGACCGTGCCGTACCCGCCGGGCGACGAGTCCGGGTTCAGGAACCCGTACGGGTAGTAGGTGGCGGTCTGGAAGACCTCGTCGCCGGTGAACGGGCCGCGGAGGAGCGTGACGGCGATCCACGCGAGGGGGAACGCGATGACGCGGCCGATGGCGCCCGCGCGCAGCGGACGGCGGTCGGGCGCGATGATCCAGTCGAGCAGCACGATCAGCGGGACGGCGACGTGCACGATCTGGTCGGCCCAGTCGAGCTTCAGCGGCTCCGGCTGGGGCTGGCCGCGCAGCAGCAGGTTCCAGACGATGCCCGTGATGACGAGGTACACGGTGGACGCGAGCCGCAGCGTGACCCAGCCGACCCCCGGATCCGTCACGCGGCCCCGCGCGAGCCCCACGCCGCCGACGACCAGCACGACCGCGCCGAGCACGTTCGCGTCGACGGTGAAGAACAGGGCGAAGTCGAGCGACTTGCCGGCGATGCCGGTGACGCCGAGGTCCTGCCAGTAGGCGTAGTTGACGTGGTACTGGGCGATGACGCCGATGACGGCGGCGATCGCGGTGGCGATGCGGACGACGGAGAGGAAGATGCGCACGGATGAGGTTCCCACGATCTCGCCTCCTCCGTCGCCGAGCGTCTCCGGTCGCGTGGTCGCGCGGCTCACGCCGGGGCCGATCCGCGTCGGGCGCCGGCCACGCGGCGGCACGCCTCCTCGACGCCCCGGGCGTGCGCCGCGGGGGAGACCGCGGCGGCGAGATCCCGGGCCTCGCGGGCGGGCCCGTCGAGGAGGTGCCGGTCGGCGGCCAGCCGCAGGATCGCGGTGGCCAGCCCCTCCGCGTCCGTGCCGTCCGCGAGCATCGCGGCCCCGCCGAACTCCGCGGCGAGGACGGGGTCGCTGACGAGCGCGGGGCGCCCCTCCGCGAAGGCCTCCATCGCGATCATCGGCTGGTCGTCGGAGCCCAGCGACGTGATCACGGCCGCGTGCGCCCCGCGGAGGAGCGCGGTGACGGTGGCGGTCGACACGCGGCCGTGCACCGTGACGCCGGGCGGGACGGCGCCGCGCGGTCGGCCGCCGGCGAGGTCGAGGTGGACGGCGTCCGGTCCGCTCCTCGCGGCGACCAGCGCCATCGCCTCGAGCATCACGTCCAGGCGCTTCCCGGGCACGAACCGCGTCGCCCAGACGAGCCGCAGCGCGCCGCTCGCGGGGAGCTCCGCGGACGCCCCGCGCGCCGTGCAGCTCGTGTTCGACAGCACCTCGACGGCCGGCAGGCCCGCGTTCCGGAGGGCGACAGCCTGGTGCGCGGAGGGGGAGAGCACGAGGTCGGCCTCGCGGCAGGCGGCGAGGGTCATGCCGCGGAGGGCGCTGTCGAGGCGGCGCGGGGCCAGGCGCACGCGCGGATCCGGGAGCCCGGTCATCGCGCGATGCACGGCCGCGACGGCGGGCGCGAGGAACCCGCCCCAGGCCGGGCCGCGCAGGAAGAAGGTGTGCACGGTGTGCAGGGTCGGGATCCCCCGCTCGCGCCCGAGCCGCAGCGCGGTCGCGGCGAGCCCGTGCTCGGAGTGCGTGAGGACGAGGTCGGTGCCGACCTGGTCCATCAGCGTTCCGAGGTCGCGGCGGGTGGCGGCGTCGGCGCGGATGACCGGCAGGCCGAAGAGCGGGACGGGCACGGTGGGCGCGACGTCGTGCAGGGCGACGCCCGTGCCGTGCAGCTCGCGGACGGACGTCGCGTCGGGTGCCGCGACGGTGACCGCGTGGCCCGCGCGCGCGAGCGCGAGCGCCTGCTGGACGACGGCCGTCTGGGCCCCACCGAGGGAGGAGAAGGCGCGGTCCATCACGAGGAGGGGGCGGAGCGTGTTCATCGCGGCTGACGCTAACCCGCCGCGAGGAGGAGCCGTCACCGCCTGGGGAGACGCGGCCGGCTCGGGATGATCCGCGCGCGCAGGACGCGGATCCGGTAGGGCGGCGCGCGGATGCCTTGACATCCCGGGCGGCTGCCCCCATGCTCGTCGAAACGAACTTTCAGTCCGCACAGCGAACTGCACCACTCAATGGAGAGCGGAGATACACATGGGGTTGGCTGTCTGGGCCCTCATCTCGTACATCGGGATCATCGTCGTCTGGAGCGTCGCGCTGAAGCGCGGCATCGGCGAGGCGATGGTCGTCGGGTTCCTCGTCGTCTGCGCGTTCGGGGGCGGGGAGTTCCCGCGCCTCGTCCTCACGGGCGTGCAGGCGGCCTTCGACCAGGAGATCGTCTTCGCGGCGCTCGCCTTCACCTTCATCGGCTTCCTGCTTGCGTCGACCGGGGTGATCGACCGGCAGGTGGACCTGCTCAACTCGCTGCTCGGCCGCCTCCGCGGCGGCGCCGGGTACGTGGCCACGGTCGGGTCGGCGCTGTTCGGCGCGGTCGCGCACTCGGGATCCGCCAACGCCGCGACCATGGGCTCCGTCGCGATCCCGTGGATGAAGCGCTCGAACTGGCCGCCGCACGTGGCCGCGACGCTCATCGCCGGCAACGCGGGCAACGGCACGGTCATCCCGCCGAGCGCCTCGTTCTTCATCCTCATCGGCACCGCGACGGTCGCGCCGTACGTCTCCATCGACGAGCTGCTGCTCGCGATGTTCGCGGCGGCGGCATGGTGCATCCTCTGGCGGCTGGTCGTCGTCTTCTACTTCGTGCGCAAGCACGAGATCGGGCGGGTGTCCGCCGCCGACATCCTGCCGTTCGGCCGCTCCTTCAAGCAGGGCTGGTCGTCGCTCCTGGTGTTCCTCGGCATCGTGATCCCGGTGCTCGTCACCCTCGGGCCGACCGGCGAGTCGCTCACGGGCGTGCTCGGCGAGGAGGTGATGGAGTCGATCAGCATCATCGTCTGGATCCCCGTGCTCCTCGGCCTCTTCGCCGCGGCTCTCGGCTGGCGCCGCCTGCCCCGGTCCGGCCGCGAGTGGTACGGGTTCGTCGCGAAGACCGCGCCGCGCTACCGCGACATCGGCGCGACCCTCGTGTTCGCCTTCGCCGGCGGCGCCGTGCTCACCGAGCTCGGCCTCGCGGAGCAGCTGTCCAGCGTGCTCAACGGGCTGGACGCGTCGCCCGTCGTGATGTCGATCATCGTCGCCGTCATGGTGGTGCTCGTCGCCGGGCCGCTCAGCTCCACGGCCACCATCGCGACCATCGGCGGCATCGGGTTCTCCGTGCTCGTGGCCTCCGGGGTGGATCCGGTGCTCGCCGCCTGCGTCGTGCTCGTCGCCGCCTCGACCGAGGGCGCCTCGCCGCCCGGGGCGTCCGCGATCTACATCGCGACCGGCATCGCGCAGGTCAACCCGGTGAAGACGTTCGTGCCGCTCATCGTCCTGTACGTGCTGCCGATCCTCGTGATCGCGGCCCTCATCGGGCCCGGCTGGCTGCCGGTGCCGCACTGATGCGAGCCGCACGCGGACGCCCCGCGCGTCCTCGTCCCGTCCCCGCCCGCACGATCCGCCGCACGACCGCCCCGAGGAGGAGCTGATGTCGGAAGAGAAGCCCCCCGCCGAGACCACCCACGGCCCGGCCCGCCTGCGCGCCATCCGCGTGATGACCGCCGTCTTCGTCGCCCTGCTCGTGCTGATGCTCGCGCTCGGCACCGTGCTCGTCCTGCTGCAGGTCGTCGGCCTCGTGATCGTCGACGGCGGCCTGATCACCGGCGCGTCGGCCGCGCTCAGCCCCTGGACCTTCGGCGTCGCCGGGGTGCTCGGGATCTGGACGCTCCTGCTCTCCTACGTCCACGGCTGGAAGCCCGCCGACTAGGCGGACAGGCCCCCGCACCACCCACCGGAAGAAGAGGCACGTCATGTCGGACGCATCGACCCTCGGGCGGCTCGCCGCCCTCCCCGTCGCCAACGTGGGCGACTCCATGGACCGCCTCGGCGTGGTCGACGCCGGGATCCGCCCCGTCTGGCGCGGCGCCCGCGTCGCCGGCCCCGCCTTCACGGTGGAGGTCGCGGGCGGGGACAACGCGGGGATCCACGAGGCCATCGGCCGGCTCCAGCCCGGCGACGTGCTCGTGGTCAACGGCCACGGCCTGCGGGACCGCGCGCTCGTCGGCGAGCTGATCGGCGAGCGGCTGCGCTCCGCCGGCTGCGCGGGCATCGTCATCGACGGGGCCCTGCGCGACGTCGACGACCTCGAGGAGATGGGCTTCCCCGCGTTCGCCCGCGCCGTGACGCCCGCGGGCCCGTACCGCAATGGGCCGTTCCGGATCCAGGTGCCGGTCGCCATCGGGACCGTGGTCGTGATGCCGGGCGACATCGTGCTCGGCGACGCCGACGGGCTCGCGATCGTGCCCGCCGCGGAGGCCGCAGCGGTCGCCGACCGGGCCGAGGCCAAGCACGCCGACGAGTCCGCCACCCGGGCCTCGATCATCGCCGCGCGATGACCCCCGTCGCCTGGGACGATGGGGCACATGCCAGAAACCCCATCGGACAGCCGCGCCACCCCCGCGGAGACCTCGTCGTCGACCGTCCGGAGCGTCGACCGGGCGCTGGACCTGCTCGAGCTGCTCGAGCGCGGCGACGGGCCGCTGCGGCTCGTGGAGCTGAGCCGCGGATCCGGCCTGCAGAACGCGACCGTGCTGCGGATCCTCGGCTCGCTGCAGAACCGCGGCTGGGTGACGGTCGAGCACGGCGAGTACCGCGTGGGCCCGGCGGCCCTCGGGATCGCGAACGGTTTCCTCACGACCGACCGGCTGAGCTCGACGGCGCGCCCGGTGCTGCAGCAGCTCGCGGACAGCACGCGGCTGACGGCGTCGCTGTACGTGCGGATCGGCGAGGAGCGGATCCTCACGGTGCGGGTCGACGGCGAGGACCCGCTGCGGTACCAGCTGCCGCTCGGCCGTCGGCTCCCGCTGCACGTGGGCGCGGGGAAGAACATCCTCGCGGCGTTCCCGGAGGAGGAGCGCGAGCGGGTGCTCGCCCGGATCGGGAGCACGGACACGGCCGGCGGGGCATCGGTCTCGGCCGACGATCTGCGCGCGCAGCTCGAGGTGGTGCGCCGGGACGGCTTCCACATCTCGATCGACGAGCGGGAGACGGGCGTCGCCGCGGTGAGCGTCCCGATCCACGACCGCTCCGGGGAGGTCGTCGCGGCGATCTCGACCTCGGGGCCGTCCGAGACCATCACGCGCGCGCGCCTCGAGGCGCGCGTGCCGGAACTGCGCCGAGCGGCAGCGGCCGTGGAGCGGTAGACGCCGGGTCGCGACGCGCGCCCGGCAGAGGAGGAGACGCACGATGAGGACAGCGTTCATCGGACTCGGGGAAGCCGGCGCGATCTACGCGGCCGCCGCCGCGGCCCACGGCGACGACGTGTCGGGCTTCGACCCGGCCGCGCCCACCACGCCGGAGGGCGTCACGCGCGCGGCGACCCTCGCCGAGGCCGTGGAGGGAGCCGACCTCGTGGTCGTGCTCACGGGCGCGGCGCTGAGCGAGCGCATCGCGGCCGACGCCGCGCCGCACCTCGGCGCGGACGCCGTCTACGCCGACTTCACGACGGCGTCCCCGCAGGTGATGGCCCGCGTGGAGCGGGTCGTCCAGGACGCGGGCGCGCGCTTCGCCGACGTCGCGATCCTCGGGCCTGTGCCCGCGAAGGGCGCGCAGACCGAGACGATCGTCAGCGGATCCGCCGCCCGGGACGTCGAGGCGTACCTCGTCTCCCTCGGCGCGGAGGTGGAGCGGATCGACGGGCCGGCGGGCGAGGCCACCAGCCGCAAGCTCCTCCGCAGCGTGCTGATGAAGAGCCTCGCGGCCGTCGTGGTCGAGGCGGTCACCGCGGGGCGCGCGGCCGGATGCGAGGACTGGGTGCGCGACCAGATCGCGGGCCAGCTCTCGGGCGACGTGGCCGCGAAGATCGAGCGGTACGAGTCCGGCAGCCGCAAGCACGCGGTCCGTCGCGGGCACGAGATGGAGTCGGTGGTCGAGCACCTCGGAGCGCTCGGGGTGCCGGCGGAGATGTCGGAGGCGTCCGTGCGGTTCCTCGGGCGGCTCGCGGCCGAGGAGCAGCGGGCGCAGGAGCGGACGGGCCGGGCCTAGCCCGACCGCGCGCGCCGCAGCAGGGCGACGGCGATGGCGAGCGGCTTCATCCACGTCATCTCGCCGAACCGGTAGTCGTCGGCGCGCGCGAGGCGGTCGGCGAGGTCGGGGCGGGCGTGGCGCAGGTAGGCGCGCGCCTCCTCGGCGTGCACGGGGTCGGAGACGATGCGGATCGTGTCGGCGTCCTCGACCAGCGGGATCGCGTTCGCCACGTTCTCGCGCGTGCTCGTGCTGGCCTCCTCGAGGACGACCCGGCCCCCGTAGCCGAGCTCGTCGCGGGCGAAGCGGGCGAGGATGCGGGCCTCGGGCTCGTCGCCCATCACGGATCCGCCGCAGAGGACGAGCGCGGTCGCGTCGGCCCGCGGGTCCATCGAGCGGAGGGCCGCCCGCACGCGGTAGCGGTTGATCCGGTTGGCGCGCGGGCCGGCGTTGCCGAAGCCGAGGACGACGACCGCCTCGCGGCCCACGGCGCCGTCGGGCCGGCCGGGCGCGCGGCCGAGGCCGCGGGTGCTGGCGAGCCGGTGGATCCCCTCGCTCGCGAGGAGCACGGCGCCGACCGCGGCGAGGAGCGCGGCCGGCACGCCGACGACGAGCTGGCGGGTGCGCATCAGGCCAGGCTACGGGCGCCGCCCGGCGACCGAGGGGGACGTCACGCGGAGCGCGCCGCCTTCACGAACGCGACGACCGCGTTGGCGTGCCCGTGTCCGAGGCCGTGCTCGGACTTCAGCCACGCGACGACCTGCATGTGCGGCTCGACGTCGAGGCGGGCGTCGGCGAGGTCGATCCAGCGCTGGACCGGCTGCCCGTAGGTCGACTCGATGCTCGGGAAGTAGGAGGCGGGACCCTTCGCCTTCTGTCCCTCGGGCGGCGGGGGCGGGGCGACGATGCCGTGCGCGTTCATGGTGCGACGGTACCGGCGGCGCACGGCCGTGGCGAGCCCGGGCCGTGGTTCAATGGTCCGGTCTCCTCACGGGAGGGGCCTCCCTCGGGAGGCACGGCGGTGGGGCTCGCCGTACCCGAACCTCGACATCCTCGTCGACGACAGTCCCTGTCTCTTCGGCATCGCCATGCCATCCGAGATGGGAGACCCCATGACCGACCACCCGCAGCCCGACGACGGCGCGACCGGCGACGGCACGCCCTTCGACGGCCTGCCCCTCGACAGCGACATCGAGGTCGACGACGACCCGGGCCGCCCGGTCCACCTCCGCTGGTCGTCCCTCGGCCTCGTCGCGCTCGGCGGCGCCGTGGGAACGGGGATCCGGGAGGCGCTCGCGCTCACCTGGCCCGCGCCCGCCGGGGGCATCCCCGTGACGATCCTCCTCATCAACGTGGTCGGCGCCTTCGTGCTCGGCGCCCTGCTCGAGGCGCTCGTCCGCCGCGGGCCCGACGAGGGCCGGCGCCGCGCGATCCGCCTGCTGGTCGGCACGGGCGTGCTCGGCGGCTTCACCACCTACAGCTCGCTCGCGACCGACGCGGCGTCGCTCACCGGATCCGCGCTCGGCACGGCGCTCGCGTACGCGGGGCTCTCGCTCGTGGTCGGCGCCGCGGCGTCCGTCGCCGGGATCGCCACGGGCGCCGCGATCCACCGCCGCACGGCGGCCGGCCGCGCGACGGGAGCGGCGTCGTGACCGGGCCCCTGGTGTTCGCGCTCATCTGCGTGGCCGGCGGCGTCGGATCCGCCCTCCGCCTGCTGCTCGACGGCGTCATCCGCGGCCGCCTCGGCGCGGCGTACCCGTGGGGCACGACCGTCATCAACGTCACGGGATCCCTCGGCCTCGGCCTCCTCACGGGTGCCGCTGCGCAGGCGGGCCTCCCGCACGACCTGCTCCTGATCCTCGGCGGCGGGCTGATGGGCGGCTACACGACCTTCAGCACCGCGAGCCTCGAGACCGTGCGGCTCGCGCAGGCGGGCCGTGTGGGTGCCGCGCTCGCGAACGGCGTGGGGATGCTCGTCGTGTGCGTCGCGGCGGCCGGCCTGGGGATCGCGGTGGGCCAGGCGCTGTGACGGCCCTGGCGTCCGTCGCCGCCGCGGACGTCCCGGCGCTGCAGGCGTTCCTCGCCGCGGCCGACCTCACGGTCACCGGGCTCGACGACCCGGGTGTGCGGCTCTGGATCCATCGCGACGCCCACGGCCGCATCACCGGCAGCACGGGCTTCGAGCTCAGCGCGGACGGGCGGTACGCGCTGATCCGCAGCGTCGCGGTGGATCCCGCCCTGCGGTCCGCGGGGCTCGGCTCGACGCTCGCCCGGCACGCGCTCGCCGAGGCGGCCGCCGCTGGTGCGGAGCGCGCCTGGCTGTTCTCGCGGAGGTCGGGTCCGTTCTGACGCGGCCTCGGCTTCCAGGAGGCGGACCGCGACGCGCTCGCCGCCGCGCTGCCTGAGGCCCGCCAGGTCGTCGCGTTCCGCGCGAGCGGCCAGCTGGCGCGCGAGGTCGCGTGGTCGCGGGCGCTGGGGGCGGCTGCGGACGTGCCCGCCTAGGCTCGGCGGATGAGCAGCGCGGAGACCCAGCCCGACCCGGAGCTCGTCTGGACCACGACCGGCCGCCGCGACCTCCACCGCGGCCGCGTCGTCCTCGTCGAGCACGACGTGCAGCTGCCCGACGGATCCGCGTCGCGCTACGAGGTCGACGAGAGCGTGCCCTTCGCGGTCGCGACCCTCGTGATCGACGGCGACGCCGTGATCCTGTCGCGCCAGTACCGGCACCCGCTCGGGCGCTGGATCCTCGACCTCCCCGGCGGCGCCGGCGACGCCTCCGAGCAGCCCGCCGACGCCGCCCGCCGCGAGCTCGAGGAGGAGCTCGGCCTGGTCGCGCCCGGCCTCGTGCCGCTGCGCACCTACGCCGTCAACCCCGGCCGCGCATCCTGGCTCGTGCACGTCTTCGCCTGCACGACCCCGACCACCGCGGGCGTCGCCGATCGCTCCGACCCGTCCGAGCAGGTGCGCCTCGTCCGCATGCCGGTCGCGGAGCTCGACGCGCTCATCGCCGCGGGCGGCATCGAGGACCCGACCCTCCTGATCGCCCGCGCGGCCGCCGCGGAGCAGGGGCTGCTGCCGCCGGTCGGGGCGCCGCGCTAGCGCGACACGTCAGGCCGCGCGCCCCGCGCGCTCACCCCATCGCGACGACGCACGCCGCGAGGAAGCCGACCTGCGCGATCGTCCGCAGCGGCAGGGGCGTCGTCGGGGCGTCGGGGTGGTGGCAGCCGCGGGCCGCGCGCACGTTCGCCGGGAAGACGGAGACGAGGAGGATCGCCAGGCCGATCGCGGCGGGGATGCGGAGGGCGGGGATAAGCAGCCCGACCGCTCCCGCGATCTCGAGCACGCCCGTGACGGTGACGATGAGCTCCGGCCGCGGCAGCGACGGCGGCACGATCGACACGAGCCCGGACCGACGCGGTTCCCGGAAGTGGGCGCTGGCGCCGAGCGCGAACGCCGCCGCGAGGCCCACCGCGACGGAGGCCGGCCATCCGTCCAGGTAGGGCACGGGGACGGCGATCCCCACGAGCCGCGCCTCGAGGGCGACGACGATCAGGGCGACGAACGGGATCATGGGTCTCCAGCATCTTGACGGCGTCAAGATCTTGCCGGGGCGGGCCGGTCTTGTCAAAGTCGACGTGCGCGTACCGTGATCGCATGGCCTACCACCACGGCGATCTCCGCTCCGCCCTGCTCCGCGAGGCCGCCGAGATCGTCGCCGCCGACGGGCCGGACGCGGTGACCCTCCGCGAGCTCGCCCGCCGCGTCGGCGTCTCGCACGCGGCGCCCGCGCACCACTTCCGCGACCGCCGCGGCCTCATGACGGCGCTCGCGTCCGAGGGCTTCCGCCAGCTCGGCGACGTCCTCCGCCAGGCGCCCGACTTCCTCGCCGCCGCCGAGGCGTACGTGCGCTTCGCGACCGGACCCGGCCGCGGGCACTACGCCGTGATGTTCGACCCGTCGCGCATCGACCCGGCGGATCCCGCGCTCGTCGCCGCGCGCGCCGCGACCGACCAGGTGCTGCTCGCGGGCGTCGCCACGGTCGAGCCGCGCACGCCGGATTCCCCGCTCGCCGCGTTCGCGCTCGTGCACGGGCTCGTGATGCTGCACGCGTCCGGCGCGCTCGAGCGCAGCTACGCGGGCGAGGATCCGGTCGACCTCACGCGCCGCATCGCGCAGGTGCTGTTCTCGTTCCCGGAGGGCTGACCCGCCCGATCCCGCGCGGCGCGGGACTCTTCACCAGACGTTCGTCTGACGTACCGATCCGCCTCCGGTCCCGGTCCTACCGTCGTCCCGCGGGTCGCCGCCTGCATCCCCCACCCGATCGGAGAACCCCGTGCACGCTCGCACCACCGCTCCCCGTCCGCGCCGCACCCGCGTGGCCCTCGCCGCCCTCGCCATCGCGGGCTCCGCCCTCGTCGGCGTCGGCACGGCACCCGCCTCCGCCGCCCCGGCGTCCTCGACGACCACCGCGGTCGCCCCCGTCGGCGACCCGGTCGCCGCATCCGACGCCTACGTGCGCCGGCAGACCGTGCGCTTCTCCGCGCACATGCAGCGGTACGGCGACGTCGTCGTGTCGATCCTCGTGCGGGGGCCGAACCCCGGGAACGGCGCACCCGGCTGGTCGCGCTGCGTCGACCTGCCGCAGTCCGGCCTCCCCATCTGGACGGAGATCGGCGTCGACCTGCTCGCGAACGCGCGCTACACCGTGTCGTCCTACAGCGACTTCGCCTGCTCGCGCGGCGCGAACTACCGCTGGACGACGGGCACGGTCGACACGCGGTTCACGCACTGGATCGTGTACCCGATCCGCTCGCCCAAGTGGACCCTGCGCTAGCCGCCCACCGAGCCAGCCCGACGCCCCCGATGCCGCATCGGGGGCGTCGGCGCGTCCGGGCCGGCGTCGCGAGCGACTCAGCCTCCGTCGCGGAGCGCGTAGGTGAGCACCGCGTTGCCCGCGCTCGTGATCTCGGAGCGGCGCAGCTCCAGCCGCGTGGTCGGGTCGCCGGGCTCGAACAGGCGGCGGCCGGCGCCCGCGATGACCGGGTGGATCATCAGGGTCAGCTCGTCGAGCAGCCCCGCGAACAGCAGCGCGCGCGTCAGCGAGATGCTCGACAGCACGGCGATCTCGCCGCCCTCCGTCTCCTTCAGCCGGGCGATCGCCTCGAGCGCGTCGCCCTCGATCCGCGAGGCGTTCCACCCCAGGTCGCCCGTGAGGGTGCGTGTGGCGACGAGCTTCTCGAGCGGGTTGACGAACGCGGCGAACGGGTCGTCCGCGGATGCGGCCGGCCAGTGCGCCGACCAGTCCTCGTAGCCGCGGCGGCCCATCACGGCGGTGGTGACCGAGGAGATCATGCGGCCGAGGCCCGCGCCGAGCTCGGGGTCGAACGAGTCGAACTGGAACAGGTTCGGCGACTCCACGACGCCGTCGACGGACGTGAACAGGCCTGCGGTGAGTCGTCGCACGCGCTCCTCCTCGAGCTCGGGTGTGGACGCCATGATCCGCGCCGCACGACCGCGCGTCCAGACCCGCTCGCGTGCCCGGCCGCCCGCGGGCCGTGTTCACACGGCCGCAACACGCGCGCATCGCCGCGGAAACGGGGGCTCCCTAGCCTCGTGTGCAATGGCGATTGCAGGATCCGCGCTCCGCGACCCCGATTGCAGACGCCGATCCGCATCGCTCGACCACCCGCTCAGCACCTCGCGAAGGGACCGCACATGACCACGACCGTCGGAGAGAGGACGAGGTCCGTCGTCGGCCTGCGGGGGGTCGCGCCCGTGGCGGCGGCGGCGCTCGTGATCGCGCTCGTCGCGCAGGTCATCGGGTCGCGCACCCTGCCGCTCGGATCCGCCTCCATCGTGTTCTTCCCGATGGTGTGGGGCCTCCTCATCGCCGCCGCGCTGTCGTTCCAGCGGATCCGGCGGGTCGGCCTCGACTTCCAGCGGATCGCGAACGCGTTCGTGGGCGTCGCCGTGCTGTTCCTCGTGGCGCGGCTCGCGTTCAACATCGGGCCGAACATCCCGACGCTGCTGCAGGCCGGACCCGCGCTCCTGCTCCAGGAGATCGGGCACCTGCTCGGCACGGTCGCGCTCGCCCTGCCGCTCGCCGTGCTGCTGCGGATGGGCAAGGCCACCATCGGCGCGACCTTCTCGCTCGACCGCGAGCCGGCGTTCGCGATGGTGAGCGAGAAGTACGGGCCCGACTCCGACCAGTACCGCGGCGTGCTCGCCATGTACGTGTTCGGCACGCTCTTCGGCGCGGTCTACATCACCCTGCTGACCTCGCTCGTGGCGTCGGCCGACGTCTTCGACCCGCTGGCGCTCGCGATGGGCGCGGGCGTCGGATCCGGGTCGATGATGGCTGCGTCGACCGCCAGCATCATCGCCGCGTACCCGGGCCAGCAGGACGCGATCCTCGGCATCGCCGCGGTCTCGAACCTGATCACCACTGTCCTCGGCGTGTACGTCGGCATCTACGTGGCGCTGCCGCTCGCCGACCGGTTCTACCGGTTCCTGACGCGGAAGCAGGCGGCCGCGGAGGCGGCGTCCGGTCCGGTGGCGGTCTCCGCGGAGACGGAGGAGTCGAACCGCGTCTTCCGCGAGCGCGTGGCCGAGGCGGCGGCGCCCGTGGACATCCGGCCGTGGGTCGCGATCGCCGTCCTCGCGGTCGTGGGCATCGGCACCGCGTCGATCTTCGCGGGCGGCGTGAGCTGGTCCATCGTCGGCGGCTACGCGATCCTCATCGCCCTCCTGCTCGTCAGCCAGCTGCTCGCCCGGATCACGCGCAAGGTGTCCGCGATCGTGTTCGTCACGACGATCGGCGCGCTCGCCTCCAGCCCGTACTCGCCGATCGGCGCGGAGCTGACCTCCGTCGTCACGTCCATCGACTTCCTCTCCATCGCGTGCGCGACACTCACGTTCGCGGGCCTCAGCCTCGGCAAGGACGCGGCGCTCCTCAAGACCGTCGGCTGGCGCATCGTGCCGGTCGGGCTCGTCGCCATCACGGCGTCGTTCCTGCTCTCGGCCGTCATCGCGGAGTTCGCGCTCGGGTTCTGGTCGTGAGCGCGGCGGATCCGCTCGCCGACTGGCTCGACGAGCTCGAGCCGACGAAGGGGCACACGCCCTCGCACGCCCGTGTCGCCCGCGTGCTGCTCGAGAACCAGCAGCTCGCGTCGTACTCGGAGATCGCCGAGATCGCGCAGCGCGCCGAGGTGAACGCCAGCACGGTGGTGCGGTTCGCGCAGGCGCTCGGCTTCCGCGGCTGGCCCGAGCTGCAGCAGGAGCTGCGGATGCGGTACCTCGCGACGCTCACGTCCGAGGAGACCCTGCGCGAGCATCCGGCCCCGGCGTCGGGCGCGGTGCACGCGTCCATCCAGCGCGACGTCGCGAACCTCGGCCGGGCGCTCGAGTCCATCGACCCGGAGGAGGGCGACGCGGCCATCCAGGCGCTCGCGTCGGCCGGGCGGATCCTCGTGGTCGGCATGGGCTCGTTCGGCGCGCCGGCGTCGATCCTGGCGCACCTCGGATCCGTGATGGGCTACCCGATCGCCTTCGAGGGCCGCGGCGGCGCGCACCTCGCGGCCGCGATGACCACGCTCGGCGCGGACGACGTGCTCGTGGTCGTGAGCCTGTGGCGGCCGATGCGCGACGTGCTCGCCGCCGCATCCGCGGCCCACGCGGCGGGCACGACCGTGGTCGCCATCACCGACATGCGCCGCGGCCGCCTGGCCGCCAGCGCCGACCACGTGCTCGTCGTCCCCAGCGAGGGCGTCTCGTTCCTCCAGTCCACGACCGCCACCACGTCGGTCGTCTACGGCCTGCTCAGCGGGATGGAGGCGGCGCACCCCGAGCGCAGCCGCGCCGCGCTCCGCCGCACGCAGGAGCTGTGGCAGCAGCTCGGCACCTTCACCGGCTGACGCGGCCGCCCGCATTCGCCCGCCTCCACCGCCCGCCTCGATCCGCCGCCCCGCGCGGCACCGGAAGGACCCATGACCCCCACCGACCCGCTCGACCCCACCACTCCGCGGCGCATCGGCGTCGTCGGCCTCGGATCCATGGGCGGCGCCATGGCGGCGTCCCTCGCCGGCCGCGGCTGGGACGTCGTCGGCTGCGACCCGTCCGCGGCGGCGCGCGCGGCTTCGGAGGCGCGCGGCCTCGCGACGGTCGCCGACGTGTCCGCGCTCGCCGGGATCCCGTACGTCGTGCTCTCGCTGCCGTCCGCGCGCGTGGTCGAGGCGACCGTGCCCGCGCTCCTCGCCGCCCCCGGCACCGTGGCGATCGTCGACACCACCACGTCCGAGCCCGCGACGAGCGCCGCGATGGCGGAGCTCGCCGCCGCGCACGGCGCCGCCTTCGTCGACGCCCCGGTCTCCGGCGGCAACACGGGCGCGGCCGCGGGCACGCTGGCGTCCTTCGTCGGCGGATCCGCGGAGGCCGTCGACGCGGCCCGCCCCGTGCTCGAGGCCCTCACCTCCGGCGGCTGGCGCCACGTCGGCCCCGCCGGATCCGGGAACGTCGTCAAGCTCCTCAACAACATGCTCGTCTCGGTCAACCTGCTCGCGGTCGCCGAGGCGATGGACGTCGCGGCGGCCCACGGGATCGACCTCGACACCGCGGTCGCCGCGCTCAACACCGCCACGGGCGCCAGCACGGCTAGCCAGCGGATGTTCCCCGACCAGATCCTCAGCGGGCGCTTCGGCTCGGGCTTCGCGCTCGGCCTCATGGCCCGCGACGTGGCGCTCGCGCACGACGTCGCCCGCGCGACCGGCGCGACCCCGGGGCTCTTCGCCGAGACCGACGCGCGCTGGCAGCAGGCGCTCGCGGCCCTCGGCCCGCAGGCCGACTTCGTCGCCGCCACCTCCACCTTCACCACGGCGACCACCGCCCTGGATCCCGCGCAGCTCCCCGCCCGGAAGGACGACACCGCATCATGACCGCCACCGCCCCGACCTCCCGCACGCCGCTCCTCGAGGCCATCGACCGCGCCGCGCACCCCGCCGAGCGCGCCCGGGATCTCATCGCCCACGCGTTCCCCGACGGCATCGGCACGTGGGCCGACGGTCGCGTGCACCCGGGATCCGGCCCCGCGATCGACCTCGTCGACGCCGCGACGGGTGAGCTCGTCACGAGCTACGCGGATCCGGGCGCCGAGGGCGCCGAGACCGCCCTCGCCGCCGCCGTCCGCGGCGCGCGCACGTGGGGCGCGATGGACCCCTACGACCGCGCCGCGATCCTCCGCGACGTCGCCCGCGTGATCGGCGAGCACCAGGAGGAGCTCGCCGTGCTCGAGACGGTGACGACCGGCAAGCCGCTCCGCGACGCCCGCGTCGAGGCCGGCCGTGTGGCGCAGATGTTCGGCTACTACGCCGGCTGGGCCGACAAGGTCACCGGCCAGACCATCCCCGTCCCCGGCGACTGGCTCACGTACACGACGCGCGTGCCGTGGGGCGTGGTGGTCGCGGTCACGCCGTGGAACTCGCCGCTGTTCACGGCCGGCTGGAACTCCTCCGCGCCGCTCGCCGCGGGCAACGCCGTGGTCCTGAAGCCCAGCGAGTACACGCCGCTCAGCACGATCCGCCTGGCGCAGCTCGCCGAGGAGGCGGGCCTGCCCGCCGGCGTGCTGTCCGTCGCGGTCGGCGCGGGCACCACGGTCGGCGCCGCGCTGAGCACCGACCGGCGCGTGGGCAAGCTGAGCTTCATCGGATCCGTGCCCGTCGGCCGCACGGTCGCGCAGGCGGCGGCCGGCGCCGGCATCCCCGTCGTGCTCGAGCTCGGCGGCAAGAGCGCCAACGTCGTCTTCGCCGACGCGGACCTCGACCAGGCCGCGCGCGGCGCCGTGAGCGCCGTCTTCTCGGGCGCCGGGCAGTCGTGCGTCGCCGGATCCCGCCTGCTCGTCGAGCGCGGCGTGCACGACGAGCTCGTGGCCCGCATCGTCGCCCACGTCGAGGCGCTCCGGCTCGGCGACCCGCTCGACCCCGAGACCGAGATCGGCCCGATCATCTCGCGCCGCCAGGTCGCGACCATCCACGCGCTCATCCAGGCGGGCCAGGAGGACGGCGCGCGCCGCCTCTCCGGCGCGACCCCGTCGGCCGCGCTCGCCGACGGCGCCCTCGCCGCCGGCAGCTGGATCATGCCGACGATCCTCGACGGCGTCGAACCCGGCCACCGCCTCGAGACCACCGAGGTGTTCGGCCCCGTCCTCGGCGTCTCCGTCTTCGACACGGAGGAGGAGGTGGTCGCGCGCGCGAACGCCACGGGCTTCGGGCTCGCGGGCGCGGTCTGGACCTCCGACGTCTCGCGCGCGCACCGCGTGGCAGCGGCCGTCGACGCCGGCACGTTCTGGATCAACGCGTACAAGACGATCCACGTCGCCGTGCCGTTCGGCGGCTTCGGCGAGTCCGGCCACGGCCGCTCGTCGGGCCCGGGCGTGCTCGACGAATACACGCAGCAGAAGGCGGTGTGGGTGCCGACCACGCCGCCGCCCGCGCCCTTCCCGTCGATGCGCGGCTGACGCGGGTCGCGCGCCATCCCGCGCCGCCCGCCCGAGGGGACGGGCGGCGCGGTATGCGAAAGGTTTCTGGTTAACCGCTTTACACAACCCCCGATCCGGTGTTAGCGTCGCCGCCATCGGGTGCGCGACGACGCCTCCCGGATGCGTGCGGAGCTGGCGGATCACGGTGTCGTCGAGCCCCGGACCGACCGCCACCTCAAGGAAGAGACCACGCGATGTCCCCTCGATCCACCGCCCGCCGCCGCCGACTCCTCGGCGCCGCCGCCGTCGCGGCCACCGTCCCCCTCGTTCTCGCCGGCTGCTCCGGCGGCGGGGGAGGATCCTCGTCCGGCGGGGATCCCACGACGGTCAACGTCACCGACTACTACAACGAGGGCAACGACAACACCGTCATCGGCGACACCCTCACGAAGTGCGGCGAGTCCCTCGGCGTCACCATCAAGCGCACGTCGATCCCGGGCTCGAGCCTCATCCAGAAGGTGCTCCAGCAGGCGTCGTCGCGGACGCTGCCCGACGTGCTCATGCTCGACAACCCCGACCTGCAGCAGATCGCCGCGACGGGCGCGCTCGCCCCGCTCGAGGACTTCGGCATCTCGACCGACGGCTACGCGAAGGGCGTCGTGGACGCGGGCACCTACGAGGGCAAGACGTACGGCCTCGCGCCCACCGTCAACACGATCGCGCTCTTCTACAACGAGCAGATGCTGGCCGACAAGGGGATCCAGCCGCCCACCACGTGGGACGAGCTCAAGACCGCGGCCGCCGCGCTCAAGGACGGCGACCGATACGGCATCGCGATGGACGCCAACGCCACCTACGAGGGCACCTGGCAGTTCCTGCCCTTCATGTGGTCGAACGGCGGCGACGAGAAGGACATCGCCACCCCCGAGACCGCGGAGGCGCTGCAGCTCTGGACCGACCTCGTGAAGGACGGCTCGGCCTCGCAGAGCGTCGTCAACTGGACCCAGTCCGACGTCAACGACCAGTTCATGGCCGGCAAGACGGCGATGATGATCAACGGCCCGTGGCAGATCCCCGCGCTCACCGAGTCGGGCGTCGACTACGGCATCGCGAAGCTCCCCGCGCCCGAGGCCGGCGGCACCGCCGTCGCCCCGCTCGGCGGCGAGGTGTGGACCGTGCCGCAGACGGGCGACAAGGCGAAGCAGGCCACGGCCGCGAAGGTCGTCGAGTGCCTCAACTCCGACGAGAACCAGCTCGACATGGCCACCAAGCGCTACACGATCCCGTCGAAGACCGCCGTCGCCACCCAGTTCGGCCAGCAGGTGCCCACCGAGCAGGTGTTCGTCGACCTCGTCGCCGACGCCCGCGCCCGCACCGGCGAGCTCGGTGCCGACTGGCCGAAGGCCGCCACGAAGATCTACACGGCCGTGCAGTCGGCGCTCACCGGGCAGGCCTCGCCGGAGGACGCGCTGAAGAACGCCGAGCAGGGCTGATGGCGACGACCGCCGTCCCCGCGCGCCCGGTCGCGCAGGCTCCCGGGCGGGCCCGGGGCGCCGGGGACGCCGCCGTCGCACGCGGTCCCGTGCGCCGCCGTCCCCGCTTCCGGTGGGAGCGCTTCTTCCAGGTGATGTTCCTGGTGCCGGCGGTCGTGTACCTCGTGCTCTTCTTCGGCTACCCGGTCGTGAAGAACATCGTCATGAGCTTCCAGGAGTACACGACGACCACCTTCTACACGGGAGAGGCGCCGTGGGTCGGGTTCGCGAACTACGCGTCGGTGCTCTCGTCGGGGATCTTCTCGACGGCCCTGCTCAACACGTTCCTGTTCACGATCGGCTCGATCCTCGGCCAGTTCGTCATCGGGCTCGTGCTGGCGCTGTTCTTCCGCCGGTCCTTCCCGCTCAACGGCCTGCTGCGCGCGCTGCTGCTCCTGCCGTGGCTGCTGCCGCTCATCGTCTCGAGCGCGGTGTGGAAGTGGATCCTCGACCAGGACTCGGGCGTGCTCAACCAGTTCCTGCTGGGCACGGGCGTGGTGCAGGATCCGGTGCCGTGGCTCACGAGCCCGGCGTTCGCGCTCATCACGGTGATCGCGGTGAACGTGTGGATCGGGATCCCGTTCAACACGACCATCCTCTACGGCGGCCTGCAGGACATCCCGCCGGAGCTGTACGAGGCCGGATCCCTCGACGGGGCCACCGGCTGGCGCGGCTTCCGGCACATCACCTGGCCGCTGCTGCGACCCGTGGTGGGCGTCGTGCTCGTGCTCGGCGTCGTCTACACGATCAAGGTGCTCGACATCATCCTCGGCCTCACGAACGGCGGGCCCGCGAACTCGACGCAGACCATCGCGACGCAGTCGTACACGCTCTCGTTCCAGCAGTTCGACTTCGGGTCGGGCGCCGCCCTCAGCAACATCCTCATCGTCATCTCGGCGGTGTTCGCGGTGGTCTACCTCCGCGCCAACAGGAAGGCCGTCGATGACTGACACCGCCGAGCGCCTCGTCCCCGTCCCCGCCCCGGCCCGCCGGGTGCCGTCGGGCTCCCGCCGACCGCGCGCCGACCGCAGCTGGATCGGCACGGTCGTCGGGATCGCGATCCTCGCCGTGATGCTGTTCCCCGTCTACTGGATGGTCAACATCTCCCTGCAGCCCGCGGGTCCGGCGATCGAGGCGGCGTGGTTCCCGTTCGAGGCGCAGTTCCAGGGCTACGCGACCGCGCTCTCGGAGCAGGGCCAGGCGCTCGGCACGAGCCTCGTGATCGCGCTCGGCAGCGTCGTGCTCAGCCTCGCCATCGCGACCCCGGCGGCGTACGCGCTCGCGCAGTTCAAGTTCAAGTGGATCAACCTGGTGCTGTTCGGGATCCTCATCTCGCAGATGATCCCCGGCATCGTCGTCGCGAACGCGCTCTACGCCGCGTACAACGACGTGGGGCTGCTGAACTCGATCCCGGGCCTGATCCTCGCGGACTCCACGGCCGGCATCCCGTTCGCGATCCTCATCATGCGGGCGTTCATGGCGGGCATCCCGCCGTCGATCATCGAGGCCGCGAAGGTGGACGGCGCCGGGAACTTCCGGGCCTTCCGCTCGATCGTCCTGCCCGTGAGCCTCAACGCCGTGATCACGGCCGGGCTCTTCACGTTCCTCTTCACCTGGAGCGACTTCCTGTTCGCGCTGACGCTCACGACGACCGACGACGTGCGCCCCATCACGCTCGGGATCTACCAGTACATCGGCACCTACACCGCCGACTGGAGCACGGTGATGGCGACGGCCGTGCTCGCGTCGCTGCCGGCGATCGTCCTTCTCCTCGCGGCGCAGCGCTTCATCGCGGCGGGCGCGACGGGCGGCGCGGTCAAGTGATCCGGCGCCCGCACGCGCGCTCGCCCGATGCGGCCGGCGCCGCCCCCGACATCCCGCACGACCCCTCCGAGAGAGAGACACCATGACCGACACCGCATCCCCGCTCCGCGTCACCGTCTGGGGCGAGAACCGCCACGAGCAGATCGAGCAGCACGTCCGCGACCGCTACCCGACCGGGATGCACGGCGCCGTCGCCGAGGGCGTGCAGGAGAACCTGCCCGACGCGCACGTCGAGATCGCGACCATGGAGCAGCCCGAGCACGGCCTCACCGAGGAGCTGCTCGCCCGCACCGACGTCCTCACCTGGTGGGGCCACGCGGCCCACGCCGAGGTGGACGACGAGATCGTCGATCGGGTGCACCGCCACGTGCTCGACGGGATGGGCCTCATCGTGCTGCACTCCGGGCACTGGTCGAAGATCTTCACGAAGCTGATGGGCACCACGTGCACCCTCCGCTGGCGCAGCGAGCACGACCGCGAGCTGGTGTGGACCGTGAACCCGCAGCACCCCATCACCCGCGGCGTGCCGAACCCGATCGTCATCGACGAGCAGGAGATGTACGGCGAGTACTTCGACGTGCCCACGCCCGACGAGCTCGTCTTCATCTCGGGCTTCACGGGAGGCGAGGTGTTCCGCAGCGGCATGACCTACCGCCGCGGCTTCGGCCGGATCTTCTTCTTCTCGCCCGGCGACCAGGACTTCCCCGTGTACCACCACCGGGACGTCCGCCGCGTGATCGCGAACGCCTGCGAGTGGGCGCGGCCCGACCGGCGCGAGACGCCCACGTTGCTGCGCTACGAGCTCGGCGAGTACTACGACGGCACCGACTACGCCGGGGCGCTCGAGCGATGACGGACGTGGAGGAGCGCACGGGCGCCGCCCACCGGATCGTCGCGCCGGCTGACGGCGCGCGGCTGCGGGTCGTGCAGGTGGGCGCGGGCGGCATGGGGCGGCAGTGGCTGGAGACCATCGCGGAGGATCCCGACGTCGAGCTCGTGGGCGTCGTCGACCTCGATGAGGAGGCGGCGCGGGCGGGTGCTGCGGCGCACGGGGCGTCGGCGGAGGCGTCGACCGACCTCGGCGAGCTGATCGCGCGGGTCCGGCCCGACGCGGTGATCGACGTCACCATCCCGCGCGCGCACCACCCCGTCACCACGCAGGCGCTGTTCGCGGGGATCCCGGTGCTCGGCGAGAAGCCCGTCGCGCTCACGGTCGCCGAGGGGCTGTCGCTCGCGGCGGCCGCGGAGATCACGGGCGAGCTGTTCATGGTCAGCCAGTCGCGCCGCTACAACGACCACCTCGTCGCGCTCAAGCGGCGGGCGGCCGACCTCGGCGGCGTCGGCATCGTCACCACGGAGTTCTTCAAGGCCCCGCACTTCGGCGGGTTCCGCGAGGAGATGGACGACGTGCTGCTGCTCGACATGGCCGTGCACCAGTTCGACGCGGTGCGGTACCTGCTCGACGCGGATCCCGTGAGCGTCTACTGCGAGTCGTACAACCCCGCGTGGAGCTGGTACCGCGGCGACGCGGGAGCCACCGCGGTCTTCGCGTTCGAGGGCGGCGTGCGGTACGTCTACACGGGCAGCTGGTGCAGCCCGGGCGCGGAGACGTCGTGGAACGGATCCTGGCGGGTGAGCGGCGCGCACGGCACCGCGCTGTGGGACGGCGACCACGAGCCCACCAGCGAGATCACGGACGCGCCCGACGGCCCGCCCCCGGCGCCCGCGGCCGCCGCGTCGGTGGGCGTGGAGATCGCCGGCTCGCTGCGCGCGTTCGTCCGCGCGCTGCGCACGGGGGAGCGGCCGCACGGCGAGGTGCACGGCAACGTGATGAGCCTCGCAATGGTGGAGGCCGCGATCGAGTCGAAGGGCACCGGCCGGCGGCTCGCGATCGACGACGTGCTCGAGCGCGCCTACGCGACCGCGCTCGCCGACGAGCGGCGCGACGACGTGCGCGCGCGGCTCGAGTCGTGGCGCGAGCGGGGCGTGCGGGAGGCGCTCCAGGGGCCGCCGGAGTCCGCTGGCCGCGCAGGCCTGGAGGGCGTCGCCGCCGTCGCCCGCCCGGCCGCCGCCGGGTAGCCTCATCGGGTGGGGATCCAGTGACCGGCGATGAGACGGGCGGTGCCGCGCGCGCGCCCGAGCCGCTCGCATCGGTCGTGGATCCCGCCCGGTCGGTCCCGCTCGCGCCGGATCCCCGCTCCCGCGGCACCACGCCCGACCACGTCCGCCGCTCCAACCTCGCGACCGTGCTGCAGATCGTGCACGAGACCGGCCCCGCGTCGCGCTCGGAGCTGACGCGCGAGACCGGCCTCAACCGCTCCACCATCGCCGCGCTCGTGGGCGAGCTGCAGGAGCTGGGGCTCGTCGTCGAGTCCGAGCCGCCGGGCACCAACCGCGTCGGCCGGCCGAGCCCCATCGTCTCGGCCGACCCGGGCGTGGTCGTCTTCGCGGTCAACCCCGAGATCGACGCGGTGACGGTCGGGCTCGTCGGCCTGGACGGCGTCGTGCAGCAGCGGATCCGCCGCGACACCGACGGGGTGCCGACCGCCGCGCAGGCCGCCCGGCTCGCCGCGGCGATCATCGACGGGATCCGCGCCGACCTCCGCGCGACCCGGCCCGACGCGCGCGTGCTCGGCATCGGCGTCGCGGTCCCCGGCCTCGTGCGCTTCGACGGCGGCATCGTGCGCCTCGCGCCGCACCTCGGCTGGGTCGACGAGCCGTTCGCGGCGCTCCTCGCCGACGCCACCGGGCTGCCCGCGCTCGCCGCCAACGACGCGAGCCTCGCGGCCGTCGCCGAGGGGCGCTTCGGATCCGGCCGGGACGTCGACGACCTCGTCTACCTCAACGGCGGCGCGTCGGGCGTCGGCGGCGGCGTGCTCATCGGCCGGCGCCCGTTCGGCGGCGCGGAGGGCTACGGCGGCGAGCTCGGCCACACGCTCGTGGACTCCGGCGGCGAGCTCTGCCACTGCGGCGCGGTCGGCTGCCTGGAGACGACGGTCGGCCAGGACGCCCTGCTCGAGGTCACGGGCCTGCCGCGCGCCCGCGCCGACGAGCTGGGCGACGTGCTCGCGGCGGCGCTCGAGGCGGGGGATCCGGCGATCACCCGCGAGGTCGAGCGGCAGATCGACAACCTGGCGGTCGCGCTGCGCAACGTCGTCAACATCTTCAACCCGTCGCTCGTGGTGCTCGGCGGGTTCCTCGGGTCGCTGCACGCGGCGGATCCCGACCGGATCCTCGCCCGCGCCACCGCCCAGGCGCTCCCCGGCGCGCGCGAGGCCCTGCGCATCCGCCGCGCGGCCCTCGGCCCCGACCGGCTGATGATCGGCGCGGCCGAGCTGGCCTTCGCGGGCGTGCTCGTGGATCCGTCGGGCGTGATGCGCGCCGCCGCCGCCGCGGAGCGCACCACGGCGTGAGCGCGCCGGTGGATCTCGTGATCCTCGACTGCGACGGCGTGCTCGTCGACAGCGAGGTGCTCGCCGTCGAGGTCGACCGACGCGTGCTCGCGGAGCTCGGCTGGGACATCACGACCGAGGAGATCGTCGAGCGCTTCGTCGGGAAGTCGCACGCGACCTTCACCGCCGAGGTCGCGGCGCACCTCGGCCGCGACCTCGCCGACGACTGGGACGCGCCCTACGCGCGCTGGTACGCCGACGCGTTCGAGGAGCACCTGCGGCCGGTCGACGGGATCGGGGAGGCGCTCGACGCCATCACCCTGCCGACCTGCGTGGCGTCCAGCGGCGACCACCCGAAGATCCGCGCGAACCTCGCGCGCACCGGCCTGCTCCCGCGCTTCGACGGCCGGATCTCGAGCGCCACCGAGGTGGCGCACGGCAAGCCCGCCCCCGACCTCTTCCTGCTCGCGGCCGCGCGCATGGGCGTGGATCCCGCGCGCTGCGTCGTCGTGGAGGACAGCCCCTACGGCGTCCAGGGCGCGCTCACCGCGGGCATGCGCGCGCTCGGCTACGCGGGCGGGCTGACGCCGGCCGACCGTCTGCGGGACGCGGGCGCGACCGTCTTCGACGACATGCGCGACCTGCCGCGGCTGCTGCGGGAGCTCGCGGGCTGAGCCGCCGATCCCGGCCGCCCAGACGGGTCACGCCGCGCTGACCACCCGCCGTCGCCGCACCGCGCGCACGACGAGCGCGCCGAGGATCCCCACGAGCAGTGCCACCGCGAGCTGCCCGAGCACGCCGCCCTCGCCGCGGAGGACCGCGCCGCCCACCATGCCGCCGGCGTCGAGGAGCTCGAGCGGGTAGCGCAGGAGGACGCGGTTGCCGAGGGCGTAGGTGACGCCGACCACGACGGCCGTGCCGAGCCAGAGCAGCAGCACCGCGACGACCGAGCCGATCACGCGGCCGACCGAGCGCAGCCCGGTGAGCGCGATGGCGATGCCGAGCACGACGGGCGGCACCCACGAGATCACGGGCAGGATCGCGTACGCCGCGTCGCTGAGCACGCCGGTCGGGCCCGGGGACACGAACCCGCCGAGCCACTCGCCGAGCAGCACCACCGGGAAGGCCGAGGCGACCACCGCGAGGCCCGCGGGCGCACGCGCGAGGAGCGCGGCGACGACGGCTGCGAGCAGGATCATCGCCGCGGTGCCGCCCACGAACGCGACGAGGTAGACCTGCGCCTCGCTGATCGAGGCGCCCGTGCGGCCGCCTGCGCCCGAGACGTCGTCCATGCCGAGCCCGTCGGCCGTCACCGTGGCGGTCTGCACGAGCGCGACGACCTGCACGAGGAGCAGCCCCGCGACCACGAGCCATGACCCGTGCCGGGGGAGCCGCGACCGCAGCGCGCGCGCCGCGGCGCCCGCGATGCCGCCGCCCACCAGGATCACCGCGGCCAGGAGGCCCGCCGTGTACTGGTTGAAGGGCAGCAGCGCGATGGGCATGTCGGCCGCGGACGTCACGTCCTCCGCCCACAGGTTCTGCATCGGCAGGCGCAGCCCGGAGAGGATCCACGGGAGCAGCCCGAGCACCGCCGCGGCCACGCCGACGGCCAGCGCGAGGAGCGCGCCGCGCACGCCGGGGATCGCCCGGGCCGCCGGATCGTCGAGGGTCGTGCCGGGGGCGGGCGCGGTGTCGGGCGTCGTCATGCGCCCACGCTAGCGACGCGGTCGCCGCGGTCGCGCGCCCCCGGTCGGGCCGGCCTGTGCACTCCCGCGGACACCCGGGCGCGTCCTCTGCCTATGCTCACGGCACCCGACCGACCCGATCGCCCGCGCCCGACCTCCGCCCGCCCGCTCCTCTCAGAACGGATCCGCCATGCCCCGCCGCGCCCTGCTCGCCACGTCCGCGTTCGCCGTCACCCTCGCCGCCCTCCTCGGCGCCGCCGCGCCCGCGCAGGCGTGCCCGCGCGACCCGGCGGAGCAGCAGGCGGTCACCGCGGTCGCGTCCGCCGCGCTCGACCGCCTCGAGATCGCCGACGACGTGGCCGCGTCGAAGTGGCTCTCGGGCAAGGCGGTGGCGGATCCCGCGCGCGAGCAGGCCGTCGTCGACGCCACCATCGCCGCCGCGAAGGCCGACGGTGTCGACCCGGTCGCGGCCGAGCGCATCATCCGCGCGCAGATCGTCGCCAGCAAGCAGGTGCAGTACGCGCTCATCGCCCGCTGGCACGCGCACCCCGACGAGGCGCCCACCACCGCGCCCGACCTCACCACGAGCGTCCGCCCGCGCATCAACGCCGTGGATGCCCGGCTCGTGCCGGCCATCGGCGCCGCGTCCGCCGCGCTCGACGACCAGGCCTGCGGCCACCTCGTGAAGGACGCCCGCGGCCAGCTCGGCCAGGGCCTCGACGACGCCCACCGCAAGGCCTTCCGCACGGCCCTCGCGACCGTCTGCACGCCGGAGAGCTGAGCCGGCCCACCGACCCGGTCGGGTCAGCTGCCCCGATGCGCTGGTCCGGCCGACCCAATCACGCGCGCGTCCGCCCTCCGGGGCGGGCGCGCGCTGTCGTACGGGGACCCCGTCAGGCGCCCTGCCCGCGCGGCCCGAACATGATCACGGCGACCCCGAGCAGGCAGACGACGGCGCCGATCACGTCCCACCTGTCGGGCCGGTAGCCGTCCACGACGGCGCCCCACACGAGCGAGCCCGCGACGAACACGCCGCCGTAGGCCGCGAGGATCCGCCCGAACGACGCGTCCGCCTGCTGCGACGCGATGAAGCCGTACGCGCCGAGCGCCATGACGCCGAGCCCGGCCCACCACCACGGCTTCCCCTCGCGCACCGCCTGCCACACGAGCCAGGCGCCGCCGATCTCGGCGACCGCGGCGAGGGCGAACAGGATCACGGTGCGCAGCAGCATGCTCCGAGCATGGCGGAGCCGGACGCGGACGCGGACGCGCGGGTCAGCGGGTCACGCCGCCGTCAGCCCGCATCAGGCGGTCGACGCGATGTCGGCCGCGAACGAGGCCACCCGGTTCCGCAGGTCGTCGATGAGCTGCGCCGTCGCCGCCGCGGGGTCGAAGCCGAGGTACGGGATCGGCCGGGGCTTCCGCACGTTGGCGCTGCACTCGAAGTCGGTGCAGACGAGCGTGCCGACGGTGTTGCCGTTGCGCCCCGCGGCGCCCGCCCGGCGCGCGCCGTAGAACACGACGGGGTTCGGCAGGCGCACGTCCTGGCACCACGTGCACTGGGCGCGGGATCGCGGTGCCGTGGAGGACTGCTGCAGCAGCACGCCGATCAGCTCGTCGCCGACGGGGGCGACGACGATGCCGCGCTGCGGCGCCTTCGGGTCGCGCCAGCCGAGGAAGTCGAGGCGGTCCCAGGCGAGGTCGGCGAAGCCCTCGGGGAGGCGGAGGTCGCGCGCCTCGCGCTGGGAGGCGTTGACGAGCGAGGCGCGGATGGCGGATTCGGTCAAGGGGAGCATGTGGTGCCCTTCGTGCGGGGTCGCGGCGGTGCCGCGGGAGCGGGTGTCGGGAGAGGCGGCCGGATCCTCGGGGATCGACGGCGCGCCGGGTGCGGCCGGCCCTCGCGGGGCGCGGCGACGGATCCGGTGACTACCTGGTGCCGACGGACGTGCCGCCGACGACCTCCCCACGCCCCGAGGGCGCCGCGCTGCTCGTTATGCTCACGCGACAACGGTACCCCCGCGTGAGGGAATCGATCACGCGCCGGCGCCCGGCCACACGTAGTCGAGGTCGTCGGGATCCCCGGGGAACGCCGGCCGGTACAGCTCCGGCGCCTTGGCCAGCAGCTTCGAGCGGTGGGAGAGGTGCAGATCCGCGCGATCCCACCACGGCGGCAGCGCGATGCGGCCCTCCGTGTAGGCGGCGAGGTCCTCGGGCACCTCGGCGATGACCGCGAGCGTCTTCTCGAAGCACGTGTCCGCGAAGCCGCGGCGGGTCCACTCGGCGCATGTCGCCTCCTGGTACTCCATGAGCGCGGGCCGGTAGCCGCGCCACATGCGCGTGACGGGGTGGCTCTGCCAGCCGTAGCCGGCGACGGTCACCGCCTTCATCACCTGGAGCGTCTCGACGCGCTGCTTCCCGAGCCGCCTGTCGTCGAGCACGGCCATGCTCTCCGCGAGGTCCGGGTAGGGGAGGAACGTCTGCATCCGGCCAGTCAACTCCGGCGGGCGCGGGATGGTCGGGGCCGCGACCGCCTCAGCGCGACCAGGCGTACGGCGTGGTCGTCGAGCAGGCGATGAGGCCGGAGCGCTCGAGGATCGGGCGGGAGAAGTCGGTCGAGTCGCTGTGCATCAGGGTGCGGCCGGCGGCGAGGGCCGAGCGCGCGCGGGCGGCCGTGAGCGCGCGGTAGATGCCGCGGCCGCGCCACTCCGGCAGGGTCGCGCCGCCCCAGAGGCCGGCGAAGTCGGATCCCGCGACGGGCTCGAGCCGGCCCGCCGAGACGATCCGCCCTTCGGCTTCCGCGACCCACAGCTCTATGCCGTCGTCGAGCCGGAGGCGGCGGAGGATCGCGTCGGCGTGATCTGCGGACACCGCGTCGCCGAAGACCTCGTCCTGCATGGCGCTCATCGCCCGCACGTCGGCGTCCGCGGTGATGCGCCGGAGCGTGACGCCCGCGAGCAGCGGCACATCGACCGCGAGCGCCCGGGCCTCGCCCAGCATGATCGACTCGGGCTCCTCGGGGACGAAGCCGTTGGCGCGGAGGACGCAATCGAGCCCGGGTGCGCGGTCGTGTCCCCGGGTCTTCCACTCCACGGTCGTGATCGCGGGGTCGTCGCGGAAGCGGGCCAGCGCCGCGGGGACGAGCTCGCGCAGGCCGGCCTCGTCGAGGCCGCCGAGGTCGGCGTAGGTGATGAAGCCGCGCCCGCCGGGGAAGACGACGAGCCGCAGCGGGCCGAGCAGCCGGACATCGAGCGCGCTCGGCGTCTCGGCGTCGGTGCGGAGCTGGGCGTCGTAGGCGGCGAGGAGACGGGCGGCGGATCCGGCGGCAGGGGTCACGCGGATCACCGTACGGGCCCGGGCAGCCACGCGAGCTCGACGCGCAGGGCGTCCGCGCCGAACGCGATGCGCGCGCCGGCGTCGCGCTCGCGCCCGTCCACGCGCACCGAAGCCGCCCGCGGCAGCCGCAGCGCCGTGCCGCCCGCGGGCGCCAGCCACTCCGCGCCCGGCACGCGCCGCACCACGAGGGACGCGCCGGACGGATCCCAGTCGAGCCGGTCGACGACCAGGCCGCCGCGCGCCCGGAGCCCGGTCACGGATCCGCGCGCCCACGCCGCGGGCAGCGCCGGGAGGACCGCGAGCGACCCCGCGTCGGATCCGAGCAGCATCGCCGCGACGAGCGCGGGCAGGCCGCCGCTCGCGTCGAGGTTGAAGATGCGGCCGGCGTCATGCCGGCTCGTGAGGGCGGGGCTCCAGTGCTCGACGGCGAGCCACTCCACGCACGTGAGCGCCGCCTCGCCGTCGCCGAGGGCCGCGGCCGCGAGGCCCACCTGCACCAGGCCGAACGCCATGCCCATCCGCCCGGGCGGCGGGGTCGGGTCCTCGGCGCGCCAGGCGATCTTCGCGGCGACGGTCGCGGCGGCCGCGGCGCGGAGGCGGGCGGCCTCGTCGCCGTCGCCGACGAACGCGGGATCCGCCTCGTACCAGAGCGGGTGCAGCTGCGACGCGTGGCGGTGCGCGATCCGCTCCGGCCAGCGCGGATCCAGCCACTCGGCGAGCGTGCCGTCGTCGGCCACCCGGTACGGCGGCAGGTCGCGGACCACGGCGGCCCAGCGCGCGTCGAGCGAGGAGTCGCCGCGGGCCCGGCCGAGCAGGGCCGTCGAGCGGGCGGCGTCGCGGAGGATCGACACGTCCATCGTCGCGTCGGTCGCCGCGGGGACGCGCTCGCCGGCGGGCGTGTTCTCGGGCGAGTAGGAGGGGACGAGCCGGCGCACCCCGTCGACCATCACGGTGGCGGTCTCGGCGAAGCGCAGGACGCCCTCGGCGAGCTCCCACAGCCGGTCATCGACGATGCCGCGGTCGCCCGTCGTGGCGACGGCGTCGGCGGCGACGCGGAGGATCCAGCCGCCGCAGCCCTGCCAGAACGGCATCGGGTAGTCGGCGTCGAAGTGGTCCGCCCGGCCGTGCGTGGACATGCGCGCGGGCAGCAGCATGCCCTCGGCGCCGAAGACGCGGCGGGCGTTCTCGCGGAAGTCGTCGAGGTGGGGGAGCACCAGCTCGAGGAGGCTCAGCGCGAGTTCGGGCGTGCCGGTGGGGATGAGGCTCGCGATCCCGCCGTTCTGCACGTTGCCGTTGAGCGTGTAGTCGGCCGACCAGGCTGGGCGCCAGGTGCCCTGCCACACGCCCTGCAGCGTGGCCGGCAGCTCGCCCGTGGCGGAGATGATCGCCGCGCGGCCGCTGAGGTACGCGACCTCGACGACGCGGCGGCGGGCAGCGGGGTCGCCCGCGCGGGCCGCCGCCCAGAGGCGCTCGGTGGTGGGGGCAGCGTCGGCGGCGTCCGCGGCGTCGTGCCCCGGCGCCTCGCCGCGGAGGTCGAGGGCGGATGCGGCGACGAGCCGGCCGTGCGTCGCGCGCTGGGCGGCCCGCAGGTCCTCCCACGCGGGCGTCGCCACCAGAGGGATGTCGGGCGTCGGTGCCGCGGATGCGGGACCCACGGCCACGGACAGGCGCAGCAGCGCCGTCGCGCCCGGGCCGGTACGGATGGTCGTGCGCGCGGATCCGCCGTCGACCTCCCACGCGACGCCCGCGACGCCCGCGCCGCCCGCGGCGCCCGGGCCCGGAGCGTCGACCGCCGTGACCGTCCGCAGCGCGTCCTCGCCTGCGCCGGCCTCGGCCGTGAGGATCCCGCGCGTGCCGCCCGCGACCGACGTGCGCACCGCGGCGGACGCGTCGGGCCCGCCCGTGTACAGCGCCGTCGCGTCGCCCGCGCCGAGGCCGAGCTCCACGACCGTCTCGGAATCCCGGTCGGACTCGAGCGCCAGCCAGCAGGCGGATCCGTCGCGCGGCGCGATGAGGCGCAGCGCGTGCCGGCCGCCCGCGAGATCCGTCCACGCGATCGCGGCCTCGCCGCCGACCGGGTCCAGGGTGCGTCGCATGCGGGCGACGCCACCCGCGGTGCGGATCACGAGCGTCGCGCAGATGCCCAGCGGATCCGTCCAGACGAGGTCGTCGCCGTAGCCGCTGTCCCGCGCGCCCGCCATGAGCTCGGCGCTCGCCGTGTCCGGGTCGCCCGCGAGGAGGGCCCGGCGGATGGCGTCGAGGCGGGGCCGGAGGTCGGGCGCGTGCGGCCGCGGGTTCACCGGCGGGAACCAGCGCTCGTGCGCGAGGGAGACGGTGATCGCGTCGGCCGGCCCGTGCGCGACGGCGCCGACGCGCCCGCTGCCGACGACGACGCCCTCCTCCCAGGTCGGCGCCGCGGTCGCGGTCGTGAAGACGGGGGCGGGGTGCGCGTCGTCGCGCGTGATCGAGCGGATGATCGGGTCCTTCCGGTCGGGCGTCCCGTCGTCGCGGGCGGCACCACGGTACCCGGCGGCGTCCCGGTCGCGGGCGGGTCGTCCCGGCGGGAGGACGGGGGCGGATCCCGACGGCGCCCCGCCCGCTCGCCCTAGGATCGCGGGATGCTCGGACCTCTCCCGCGCCTGGATCCACCCGCCCGGCGCATCCTCATCGGCGCGCCGGCGGGGGCCGGCAAGACCACGCTGGCCCGGCGGATCCAGGAGCGCACGGGCCTCCCGCACACCGAGATGGACTCGCTCTTCCACGGCCCCGCGTGGACCGAGCTGCCCACGTTCCGCGCCGACGTCGAGGCCTTCTCGTCGCGCGACGCCTGGGTCACCGAGTGGCAGTACACGACGCAGCTCGGGCAGCTGCTGCCGTCGCGCGCCGACACGCTCGTCTGGCTCGACCTGCCCGTGGCCGTGCAGATGGGGCGCCTGATCCGCCGCACGGTCGTCCGCCGCTGGCGCCGCGAGCCGCTCTGGCACGGCAACGTCGAGCCGCCGATGCGGACGATCCTCACCGATCCGGACCACATCGTCCGCTGGGGGTGGCGAGGGCGCGCGAAGGCGCGGAAGCGCGTGGTGCGCGCGCTCGTCGAGCACGCGCACCTCCGGGTCGTGCGGCTGCGGTCCACCCGCGAGGTCGACGTGTGGCTGCGGGGGCTGCCGGCCGCGGATCAGCCGACGCGGCGGGATCAGCCGCCGGTGCCGCCGTCCGCCTCCGGGTAGAGGTCGCTGCACCAGAGCCCCGCCGGGTCGGGGTCGTCCATGGTCAGCGGTCGGAACGAGTCGAGACGCGGGGCGTCGGAGACCATGTCGGACCCGTTCACGGCCGACCAGACCGTGCCCGCGAAGTCCGCGCGCGTCGGATCCTGGTCCGTCGCCCAGAGCGCCACCATGTGCCCGGACGTGGGGCTCACGGGCTCGCCCATCGGGCCGACCATGCCGGCCAGCGTCCAGACCTCCTCGTCCGCGTCCCAGACGGTCTCGAGGCCGTCGAGCCGGAGTCCGGGGAACGGCCCGGGATGCGCGGCGATGCTCGCGTTCACCGCGGCGAGCGCGGCGGGGGCGGCGTCCGCGCATTCCGTGAAGCCGCCCGCGTCGGCGTCGGCCGTCGGCGTCGGCGTCGGAGACGCGGTGGACGTCGGCAGGATGATCGGCGGCTCCTCCGGTCCGAGCCCGCCGCCCGCCCCGCCGGGCGCCGCGCACCCGCTCAGCGTGAGGACGGCGGCGGCGCACAGCCCCGCCCCGGCGACGGTGATCCGCGGAGCGCTCATGACCGGACCCTAGGGCGTCACGCGGCCCGGGTGGCCGGCTCGCGGCGATCCGCACCCGGACTGGGGTGGTCCGCGGCGGTGTCCTCGATCCGGGCGGGCGCCGTGGCGGCGCGTCGGGCCTCCGTCACCAGCACCGCCGCCACGCCCGCGCCGCACAGCACGAACCCCGCGAGCGTGACCGCCGTGATCCGCTCCCCGAGCAGCAGCGCGCCCGCCGCCGCGGTCGTCGGCGCGACGAGGAACAGCAGCGCGTTGGTCGCCGTGATCCCGACCCGCTCGAGCAGCCACCAGTACAGTCCGTAGGCGGCGAGGGTCGGCAGGAGGGCGGCGACGGCCGCGGTGATCCAGAACCCGGGATCCGCGGGCGGCGCCAGCGTCCCCGTCGCGATCGCGGCGACCACGAGCGCGACCGTCGTGACGACGACGTGCACGGTCAGCGTCACGAGCACGGGCGGCCGGCCGTGCGAGCGGCGCTCGAGGAACGTCCCGGCGACGAGGCACGCCATCGCCGCCGCGGGCAGCAGGTAGGCGACCGGATCCGCGTCCGCCGCCCCCGCCTGCGACCGCACCACGAGCACCACGCCGACCGCCCCGAGCGCGAGCCCGGCCCACTGCGCGCCGCGGACGCGCAGCCCGAGCAGCGGTCCGACGAGCGTCGCGATCACGAGCGGCTGCACCGCGTCGATCAGCGCGGTCGTGCCCGTCGCGATGCCCGCGCCGATCGCCGCGTACACGAACGCGCAGTAGCCGAGCTGCGCGAACGCGCCGATGAGCGCCTGCCGCCCGAGCATCCGCGGCGCGATCCCGCGGGCCGCGCCGGTCGCGACGACCAGCGTCACGAGCACGACGGCGAGCGGCGCGAACCGCCAGACGAGCAGCGTCGTCGCGGGCACCTCGACCGTGCCGACGGCCGCGATGAGGAAGCCGGAGCTCCAGGCGAGTACGAAGCCGGCGGCGGCGAAGACGGTCACCAGCGGTCGAGGTATACCGATCTGTCTACTTGTCATGGGCTCGACTATACAGACCGGTATATTCGACGCGTGCCCACCGCCGTCCCCGACCTCACCCCGCTCACCCCCGGGGCCCGCCGCGTGCTCGACGCGGCGTCCGAGCTCTTCTACGCGCGGGGGATCCACGTGGTCGGCGTCGATGCGATCGCCGCGGCCGCCGGCGTCACCAAGAAGACGATCTACGACCGCTTCGGCTCCAAGGAGCAGCTGGTGGTCGCGTACCTGCAGCACCGCGACGCCCGCTGGCGCGAGCACCTCGGGGCGCGGCTCGCCCGCACGCCGGAGCCCGGGATCGAGCGGGTGCTGGCGGTGTTCGACGCCGCGATCGCGTGGGCCGACGCGTACACGCCCAAGGGCTGCAGCGCGATCAACGCGCGCGCGGAGCTCGGCGAAGGCGAGCTGGGCGACGAGGACGACGGTCACGACGTGCTCCCCGAGGTCATGCGGCAGAAGGCGTGGATGCTGGAGCTCCTCCGCGACCTGTGCCGCGAGGCCGCGGTGCCGGATCCGGCCGCCACCTCCCGCACGCTGATGCTGATCTACGAGGGCGGCCTCGTGACGCTCGGCATGGGCACCTTCGCGCGGCCGATGGTGGTCGTCCGCGACGCCGCGCGGGCGCTGCTGGAGGCGTCGTCGTCGTGAGCGGAACGGGGGACGACGCGGCACCCTGCCCGTTCTGCGCGCTCCTCCGCGCCGAGCCGATGGTCGCCCCGCTGCCGCAGGACGTCGTCGCCGAGCGCGAGCGCGCGGTCGCCGTCATCGCGCCGCGCTGGTGGCCGCGCAACCGCGGGCACGCCCTGGTGATCCCGCGGGTCCACGTCCGCGACCTCTACTCCGTGGTGCCCGCCGACCTGCACGCCGTGATGGACCTCGTGCAGGAGGTGGCCGTGGCGATGCGCGCGGCGTACGGCTGCGCGGGCATCTCGATCCGGCAGCACAACGAGACCGCGGGCGGACAGGACGTGTGGCACCTGCACGTGCACGTGTTCCCGCGCGCTGAGGGGAACGACCTCTACGGATCCGCGCCGCTGCCCGGCTTCGCGACGCCCGAGGAGCGCCTGCCGTACGTGCGCCTGCTGCGGGAGGAGCTGTCCGCTCGTCGGCGGGGCGATCCGGCGGCCCCGACGCTCCGAGCCCGACCGGCCTAGCGTCGGAGGCACGAGCCGCGCGCACCCGACGCCGGGCCGTGCCATCCGTCCGATCCGCAGGAGGAGAACCATGACCACCATCGCCATCGTGGGGGCCGGCGCCGGCCTCGGCGCCGCCGTCGCCCGCCGCTTCGGAGCCGAGGGCTTCGCCGTCGCGCTCATCTCGCGCAGCCAGGAGCGCGTCGACGAGCTCGCGCGCACGCTCTCCGACGAGGGGATCACCGCCCGCGGCTACGTCGCGAACGTCCGCGACCACGTGGCCCTCGCCGCCGCGCTCGACCGGGCGGCGCAGGACCTCGGTCCCGTCGAGGTCCTCCAGTACAGCCCGCTGCCGCAGAAGGAGTTCCTGCGGCCGGTGCTTGAGACGACGCCCGGCGACCTCGTCGGCGCGTTCGAGTTCTCCATCCAGGCGCCCGTCGCCGCCGTGCACCAGGTGCTGCAGGGGATGCGCGTGCTCGGGCGCGGGACGGTCCTCTTCATCAACGGCGGCACCGCGGTGCAGCCGCTGCCGAAGTACGCCGGCACCTCCATCGCCTTCGCGGGCGAGAGCGCCTACGGGCAGATGATCCACGAGGCGCTCGCCGGCGACGGGATCCACGTGGGCCAGCTGATCATCCCCGGCGCCATCACCCCGGGGCACCCGACGAAGGACCCGATGGCCCTCGCCGACACCCTCTGGGCGATGCACGAGGAGCGCGGCGACTTCCGCCGCTTCGCCGCCGACATGGACGACGAGTAGGGGTCGTGCCACCCCGGGGGTCGTGGGGACATCCCGGACCCGCCGAATGCCGAGAGCGGCGTGCGACCGAGGGTCGCACGCCGCTCTCGTCAGGCCAGGAGGCCGTGGATCGGATCTAGCGGGGGCAGGAGCTGGCGGAGTCGCTGATGGCGGCCGACACCGGCTGGGCGGGGCAGACGTACTTCTTGTAGGCGCTGTTGCCGTCGAGGTACGCCTTGAGGAAGTTCGTCACGGCGTCGCGGACGGTGCCGTCGGTCTTCGCCCGAGCCGCGTAGTGGTCCGCGCCGCGGAGCTCCAGGTACTGCTTGGGGGTGGAGGCGGGGATGGAGTCGTAGGCGGGCTTGCCCATGAACGACGCCGGAGCGGTCGTGTCGGCCTGGCCGGTGATGACCAGCGTCGGGGTGGTGATGGTGGGGTACGTCGGCGACTGGGTGGGGTGGTACGGGTCGGTCGTGCCGGCGGGGAAGTCGTACGGCATGAGGGCGACCGCGGCCTTGAGGCCGTGCTGCTCCACGGCGGCCTGCAGGGCGCCGCCGCCGGCGAGCGAGTAGCCGACGACGCCGATGTCCGCGGGGTCCACCTGGTCCTTCACCGGGCTCGCGGTGGCGAGGTACTTGGCCGCGGCGAGCATCTCGTAGGAGCGCTGGTTCGGGAGGTCGTAGCTGCCGAGGGTGTTCATGTTCAGCACGATGAAGCCCTCGCCGGCGAGGTCCTTGGCCAGCCACTCCAGGTCGGAGCGCGTGCCCTTCAGGCCGGGTGCGACGACGATCGCGCCGAGGGCCTTCTTGCCCGTGTCCTGCGGGGCGTAGAGGGTGGCGTCGCCGAAGCCGGAGCCGTCCACGGCGGGGATCGTGTACTGGCGGAGGGGGTAGGCCGCGTGGTGGTGGGCGGATGCGCTGTCCGCGGTGGCGGCGTGGGCCGGGGTGGCGGCCTGGGCGGCGGTGGGGACGCCGAGGAGGGCGAGCGTCGCGAGGGCGGCGACCGCGACGGGGCGGGTGCGGAACGCTGAGCGGGTGACGGACATGGTCGTGTCATCTCTCTGTCGTGGGCAGTGAATGGCGTCCAGGCGGGAACACCCTCGCCGGACCGCGATGACCATAGGCGCGCGATGCTGTGGAACGTTCCCGACCGTCCTCAGGACCCGCCGCCCGTGGACAGACGGAGCGCGGGGCGCGCGGACGTGCGTGGGTCCGGAGCCCCGGACCCGCACCGACCGGGGCACGCAGAAGGGGAGGAGGAGCGTCCCGAACGCGCTCCTCCTCCCCTCGTCTGGGGCGGCCCCAGGGGCCGGTCCGCGACTACTTCGCGGGCGTCGCCTTCACCAGGAACTCGACGGTCCCCTTGTCCTGGACGCTCACGAAGCCGAGGCTCGGAGCCTGGACGCCGTAGTCGGAGAAGGTGACGGGGATGGATCCGCTCACCTGCACGCCGTCGCCCGAGAGCGCGGCCTGCAGCGGCACGGTGACGGTCTGCGTCACGCCGTGCATGGTGAGCTCGCCGGTCGCGTCGACCGTCGCGACCTGGCCGCTCGCGGGCACGGCCGCGTCGACCGGCTGCGTGAGCGTGAAGGTCGCGTCGGGGTACTTCGAGACCTCCATGGCCGTGCCGCGGAAGTACTCGTCGCGGGGTGCCGCGTCGGTGGCGATGCTCGCGACGTCGACCTTCACGGTCGCGGCAGTGAGGGTCGATCCGTCGACCTTCACGTCGCCGGTCACGTTCTCGGTCTTGCCGACGACGGTCACGTCGGTGCCGTTGAGCACCTCGGCGACGCGGTATCCGGCGGTGCTGCCGGTGCCGATCTGCCAGTCGCCGGACAGGTCGCTCGTGTCGAGCGTGGAGTCGGCGGGGTCGGCCGAGACCGACGGGGCGGCGGCGGGGGCGCCGACGATCACGTCGCGGTAGAACGCGGGGCCGAACGCGGCGGCGCTGACACCGAGCACGACGACCACTGCCGCGCTCGTGCCGAGGATGATCTTGCTCTTCTTCTGCATGGGGGTCTCCTGATCCGGATGGTGCGTCTTCGTCCGCCGCGATGTGACGCGCCGACATCAGGGACGACGGACCAGCCGCGGGAACGGTTCACGGGTTCAGGTTCCTGCCAGGTTCGCAGATCGCCCTGCGATGATTCCCCGGAGCGGTGAACCATCCGGCCTTCCGTCTCGTCGTGGAAGGAGGAGGCACGGATGACCACGGAGAGCACGGCCCGCATGCGGGCGCTGCACGATGCGCACGCACCCGCGCTGCAGCGGTACGCGCTGCGGCTGACGGGGGATCCGGCGCTCGCCGAGGACGTCGTGCAGGAGGCGCTGCTGCGGGCCTGGCGCTCGCCGGCGATCCTCGCGGAGGACGACGAGTCCGCCCGGCGCTGGCTCTTCACCGTCGTGCGCAACCTGGTGATCGACGACCGGCGCAGCGCCTGGCGCGGCCGCGAGACGCCGACGGACACCCTTCCCGAGGATCCCGTCGCCGACGCGTCCGACGCCATCATCGACCGCCTGCTCGTCGCCGAGGCGCTCGCGTCGCTCTCCGCGGAGCACCGCCGCGCGGTCGTCAGCTGCTACCACCTGGGCCGGTCGGTCGCGGAGACCGCCGAACGCGAGGGCGTCCCGCCCGGCACCATCAAGTCCCGCCTCCACTACGCGCTCAAGGCGCTCCGTCTCGCCCTGCAGGAACGAGGAGTCACCCGATGAACGACCGCGCCGACGACATCCACGAGTGGGATGCCGCGTACGTGCTCGGCAGCCTGAGCGCCACCGACCGCGCGCTCTTCGAGGACCACCTCGAGGGGTGCGACGCGTGCATGCGCTCCCTCGCCGAGCTCTCCGGGCTGCCCGGCGTGCTGCGGATGCTGCCCGTCGAGGAGGCGATCGCGCTCATGGACGAGCCCGAGGCCCCCGCCGTGCCGCAGCCCGTCGCGACGGCGCCGGACGCGTCCGCCCACCGGGTGCCGCGCCGCCGTCGGCGCGCCCTCGCCGGTGCCTCCCGCGTTCCGCTGACCCGCCGCACGGGCCGGTGGATCCTCGCGGCCGCCGCCGTCGCGCTCCTCGCGGGCGGCGCCGCCCTCGGCTCCGCGCTGCGGGCCGGCGTGAGCGCGCCCGTCGCGGATCCGACCCCCGCCGTCTCGTCGCCCGCCCAGGACCCGACCTCCGACACCGGCCTGCCCGCCGACGCCGTCAGCATGCGCTCCGACCTCGACGAGGGCGTCACGGCGCAGCTCGCCGTGACGGCCAAGCCGTGGGGCACGCGCTTCGACTGGAGCTGCGCCTACGCGGGCGGCGGAGCGGGCAAGGGCGCCTACGACCTCGTCGCGATCGACGACGACGGCACCCGCACGGTCGTCGCCACGTGGGGCGCGGGCCAGGCGGAGGCGACGCAGCTCGCGGCGACCTCGAGCCTCCCGATCGACCGCATCCGCGAGGTGCAGATCACGCCCTCCGACTCCGACGTGGTGCTGGCGAGCCGGGACCTCTGATCGTCGCGCATCACCCCTGGCGCGCCACCCCCGCCGCCCCGTAGCCTGGCGTCCCACACCCGAGGAAACGCGAGCAGGCGAGGATCCGATGAGCGACCCGGCAGCGCACGCCGACGTGCCCGAGACGCCCGCCATGAGCGCCGCCGACCGGGCCGTCGTCGCCGCCCGCTGGAAGCGCAACGCGACCCTCTTCCTCAGCGGGCAGACCGTCTCGCTGTTCGGCTCGATGCTCGTCCAGTACGCGGTCATGTGGTACGTCACGTTCGAGACCCGCTCGGGCCTCGCGGTCGCGCTCTACGCGGTCTGCGCGTTCCTGCCGCAGGGCATCGTCTCGATCTTCGGCGGCACGCTCGCCGACCGCATGAACCGGCGCGTGCTCGTGATCGTCTCGGACAGCAGCATCGCGATCGTCACCCTCGCGCTCGCGCTGCTGATGATGAACGGGGTCACCGACCTCTGGATCATCCTGCTCGCGGTCGCCGTGCGCTCCGTCGGCGCCGGGTTCCAGACGCCCGCGGTGCAGGCGATGATCCCGCAGATCGTGCCGCCGGAGCAGCTGCTGCGCGTGAACGGCATCTTCGGCACCATCCAGTCGGCGATGGCCCTGCTCGCGCCGGCCGCGGCGGGCGCGATCTTCGCCGCCTACGGCCTCGTGCCTCTCTTCTTCGTCGACGCGATCACGGCCGCCATCGGCATCGCGTTCCTGCTCTCGGTCGCCGTGCCGACGCTCGCGTCCATCGCCGACAAGACGTCGACCTACCGCGAGGACCTCGTCGAGGGGATCCGCTACATCGGCGGCAACCCGGTCGTCCGCTGGCTGCTCGTGGTCTTCGCGATCATCTTCCTGCTCACCGTGGCGCCGTCGTTCATCACGCCGCTGCTCGTGGCCCGCACCTACGGCACCGAGGTGTGGATGGTGACGGTGCTCGAGATCGCCTTCAGCGTCGGCATGCTCGGCGGGGGCGCGCTCGTCTCGACGCTGTTCGCGAAGTCCGACCGCATGACGCTGATCCTCGTCAGCTGCTTCGGCTTCGCGATCTTCACGGCGGGCCTCGGCCTCAGCCCCAACCTCTGGGTGTTCTACGGCTTCATGTTCGCGATCGGCCTGTTCGTGCCGCTGTTCTCGGCGCCGTTCATGACGCTCGTGCAGGAGACCGTCGCGCCCGAGATGCACGGCCGCGTCTTCAGCTACGTCGGCATCGTCATGGCGCTCGCGACCCCGATCGGCGCGGTCGCGTTCGGCCCGCTCGCCGACGTGTTCAGCGTGCAGGAGCTCCTCGTGGCCGCGGGGATCATCACGGTCGTGGTGATCTCGGTGGCCATCTCGCTGCCCTCCGGCCGCGCGGCGATCCGCATCGCCCGGGAGAAGAAGGCGGAGGCGGACGCGGCGGATGCGGATCCCGAGCCGGAGGCCGCCGCCGCCGGATCCGGCACGACCGCGGTCGACCCGGCGCGCGTGACGCCCGGCTCCTAGTCCTCCGCGCGGTCGCGATCTGCGAGCTCGTCCGCGTACGCCGATACGGCGCGGCCGTAGCCCGGCAGAGCGGGCGCGAGCCGGCGCAGCGCCACGGCCAGCGCCTCCGTCGGGCGGCCGGCGTCGTGCAGCGCGAGCGCGAGGAACGCGTCGCGGCCGGGTGCGTGCGCGTCGTCGGGCATCGCCTCCAGGAGCGCGACCGCCTCCCGGGCCTCGCCGACGTTGCGCAGGGAGCTCGCGAGCTGGATCACCGCGAGCGGCCGGTGCTCCGGATCCAGCCCGCCGTCGAGCGCGGCGCGGTACAGGGGCACGGCCTCCGCCTCGCGTCCCACGAAGTCGTGCGCGCAGGCCAGCTCGAAGAGGGATCGCGGATCGTCGGCCGGGCGCTCCGCGATGAGCGCGCGCATCCCGGCGACGGTCTCGTCCGCGCGCTCGTCGTCGGCGCTCGCCCAGAAGGAGGCGATCCGGGCGTCCCAGTCGTCGTGGTGCATGCGCCCAGCCTGGCAGGGGCGGATCAGGCGCCGGGGTCGGGCGATGACGTGTCGGTCTCGGAAGCCCCGCCGTCGGGGGAGGCGCTCGCGTCCGCGTGCCGACGCCGCGCGCGTGTGGCCCGCAGGACGAGCCACACGCAGAAGCCGCCGAGCACGATGACGACCCACGTGCCGCGGACGGCGCCCGCCGGGAGGAAGAAGGCCACGACCACCAGCGGGATCACCGCGTAGAACTGCACGAGGAAGGCGCTGACGTTCAGGTCGTTCCGCTCGCGGCCCTCCTCGGGCGTCTCGCGGCGCATCCAGTGCGACACCGGGAGCCCGGGCCGCTCGGCGTCGTCGTCGTCTCCCATGCGTCGAGCCTGGCAGGTCCGCGCACCGCCGGTCAGCGGCTGCGCGCCGGCGGCGGCCCCGTCGTCGCCCGGCGCACCAGCCGCGTCGGCAGCTGCACGTGCATCGCGTCGGGATCGGTGCCGCCCATCAGCGACATGAGGAGGTCCACCGCGGTGGTGCCGAGGCGCTGCATGGGCTGACGGATGGTCGTGAGCGGCGGCGTCATCTGGGAGGCCTCGGGGATGTCGTCGAAGCCGATGACGGAGAGGTCCTCGGGCACGCGGATCCCGAGTTCGGCCGCCACCTGCAGGATGCCGATGCCCGAGAGGTCGTTGGCCGCGAAGATCGCGGTGGGCCGGTCGGGCATCGACAGCAGCGCGCGCGCCGGCTCCCGGGCGGCGGCCGTGAGGAAGAGGCCCCCGCGCACGAGCGCCGGGTCGAATGCGATGCCGGCGTCCTGCAGCGCGCGCCGGTAGCCGGCCTCGCGCAGGCTCGCGGAGCGGAGGTCGGGGCGGCCCGCGAGGAACCCGATCCGCCTGTGCCCCAGCTCGAGCAGGTGCCGCGTCGCCTGGAGCGCGCCGCCGAGGCTGTCGGACTCGACGCTCGGCAGGTCGGCGGGTCCCGTGTGGGGGTCGATGGAGACGACGGGGATCTCGGTCTGCGCCGTCACGACCGTGGGCGTGACCATGATCGCGCCATCGATGAGGGTGCCGCTCAGCCGGCTCAGCGACCGGCGCTCCCACCCCGTGTTGTCCACCTGCCGGGATCCGCTGTAGGCCAGCAGGTCGTAGCGCGAGTTCCGGAGGGCCGCGCCCACGCCCTTGAGGATCTCCGCGCTGAACGGCTCGAAGCCCGCCACCAGCACGCCGATCACGCCCGTGCGGTGGGAGCGCATGCTGCTCGCGACGAGGCTCGACTCGTAGCCCAGGCGCTCGACGACCTCCATCACGCGGCTCGACGTCTCGGCCGAGATCCCGTACCGCCCGTTCACCGCCTTGGACACGGTGGACACCGAGACGCCGGCTGCAGCGGCGACGTCGTGGATGGTGGGGCGGCGGGACATGGACTGGACCCTACGCCCGGAGAAAAGGATTTCGAAAACGTTTGACGAAGATCCGGCAGCGACCGAGACTGGCCCGACCGGCCCCCGTCACGACGAGGCGACGACGCGACGACGCGACAGAGGGCCCGGACCGAGTCGCACCCCACAGCACCAGGCACGCGGCTCGTGCACGTCCCCCCCCGACACCCGCCAGGGTGCGCTCAATGAAGAGACAGGTAGAACGACATGAAGGCACGGAAGATCCTCACGGGATCCGCGGCCCTGCTCGTGGGGGCCCTCGCCCTCACCGGCTGCAGCGGCAGCGGATCCGGCAGCGGCGACGACGGCGGACCCGTCGAGATGACGCTGTGGCACAACTCCACCACCGGCCCGGGCAAGGCGTTCTGGGACAAGACGACCGCGGACTTCAACGCCGCGAACCCGGGCGTCACGGTCACGCCCACGTCGGTCCAGAACGAGGACCTCGACGGCAAGCTCCAGACCGCGCTCAACTCGGGCGACGCGCCCGACATCTTCCTGCAGCGCGGTGGCGGCAAGCTCGCCGCCACGGTCGCGGCGGGACAGGTCATGGACATCACGGACGGCATCTCCGCCGACGCGAAGGCCGGCATCGCGCAGAGCGCGTTCGACGCGAACTCGATCGACGGCAAGGCCTACGCCATGCCCGTCGCCGTGCTCCCCAGCGGCATCTTCTACAGCCAGGACCTCTTCACGGCGGCCGGCATCACGGAGACGCCGAAGACCATGGACGAGCTGGACGCGGCCGTCGAGAAGCTCAAGGCCACGGGCGTCGCCCCCATCGCGCTCGGCGCGAAGGACGCGTGGCCCGCCGCGCACTGGTACTTCAACTTCGCGCTCCGCGAGTGCAGCTCCGCCACGCTCGAGAAGGCCGCCACGGACAAGGACTTCAGCGACGACTGCTGGATCAAGGCGGGCCAGGACGTCGAGGACCTCGTGGGCACGAACCCCTTCAACGACGGCTTCCTCACCACGGCGGCGCAGCAGGGCGCCGGCTCCTCGGCCGGCCTCATCGCCAACAAGAAGGCTGCCATGGAGCTCATGGGCGCCTGGGACCCGGGAGTCATCGCGGGCCTGACGCCGGACACGAAGCCGCTGGCCGACCTGTCCTGGTTCCCCTTCCCGGAGATCTCCGGCGGCGCGGGCGAGCCCGGCTCCATCATGGGCGGCATCGACGGGTACTCCTGCTCCGCGCAGGCCCCGAAGGCGTGCGTCGACTTCCTCAACTACATCGGCACCGCCGACGTGCAGAAGGAGTACTACGCGGCCTTCAACGCCCCGCCAGTGAACACCGAGGCGCAGACCGCGGTCACCGAGCCGTACCTGAAGGAGATCATCGCGGCGTACAACGACGCGCCCTACGTCTCCCAGTGGCTCGACACCGTCTACGGCCTGAACGTCGGCAACGCGATGAACGTCGGCGTGGTCGACCTCATGGCGGGCGACGGCAGCCCGGAGAAGCTCATCCAGACCGTCGGCGACGCGGCCAAGAAGGCCTAGGCGACCCGACATGGCCATCCGCGAGAGCTCGCTCGACGAGCAGCGCCCCGCGGCTGATCCTGCACACCCCGAGGGCGGCGTCGCGACGACGCCGCCCTCGGCGGTCCGTGCGCGACGCCGCGGCCTCGGCTGGTCCGGTCGCCTCGAGGTCCTGATCCTCGTCGGCCCGGCCCTCCTCTTCTTCCTGGGCTTCGTCATCTACCCCGTGGTGATGGCGGCCTACTACGGCTTCTTCAGCTGGCAGGGCTTCGGCCCGCCCACGGTGTTCGTGGGCTTCCGGAACTACATCACGATCCTCCAGGACCCCACGTTCCACGAGGCGCTGATGCACAACGCCGTGATCGTGATCCTGTCGCTCGTGCTCCAGGGCCCGGTCGCGATCCTCGTGGCGCTGCTGCTCAACAGGAAGCTCCGCGGCCAGTCGATCATCCGCGTGCTGATCTTCGTGCCGTACGTGATCTCCGAGGTCGTCGTCGGCACCGGCTGGAGCCTCATGCTCCAGGGCTCCGGCGCGCTGAACGGCTTCCTCGAGAACGTCGGCCTGGGGGACCTCCGCCAGGACTGGCTCGCCAACCCCGACATCGCGATCTGGTCGCTCATGACGATCATCACGTGGAAGTACATCGGCTTCGCGGTGATCCTCTTCCTCGCCGGCCTCCAGGGCATCCCCGAGGAGCTCAGCGAGGCGGCCGCCATCGACGGCGCGTCGTACTGGCAGATCCAGCGGCGCATCACGCTGCCGCTGCTCGCGCCGACGCTGCGCATCTGGGCGTTCCTGTCGATCATCGGCTCGCTGCAGCTGTTCGACCTCGTCTACATCATCTGGGGCCAGTACATCTCCGCCACCGCGGGCACCTCGACCATGGCCACGTACCTCGTGGCCAACGGGCGCGGATCCGGCAACTACGGGTACGGCAACGCCGTCGCCGTGGTGCTGTTCCTCATCTCCCTGGTCGTCGCGCTGATCTACCAGCGGTTCGTCCTCAACCGCGACACCGCCGGCGCCCTCACGGGTGCGGGAAGGAAGAAGAAGTGACCGCCGTCACCGCGGCTCCGCGCAACGCGGACCTGGATCCCACCTACTCGGCGAAGGCGCCGAAGCCCAAGCGCGCCAAGGTGCCCGGGCAGGGGAACAACCCCATCCCGTACCTCGTCGCGGTCGTGCTGATCGCCCTGATGCTGACGCCGGTGGCGTACATCATCCTGGGCGGGTTCCGCACGAACGCGCAGATCACGACCGACCCGGCGGGCTTCCCGTCGCCGTTCCAGATCCAGAACTACCTCGACGTGCTCGGCGGCTCGATGTTCTGGCGCCAGGTGGGCAACTCGCTCATCGCGGCCATCGGGACCACGGTCGGCGCGGTCGTGCTCGGCCTCATGGCGAGCTACGTGCTGGCCCGGTACACGTTCTTCGGGCGGGGAGCGCTCTACGCGCTGTTCGCGTCGGGGCTCATGTTCCCGATCACCGTGGCCATCACGCCGCTCTACATCGTGATCCGCTCGCTCGGCCTCACGAATTCGCTGCCGGGGATCATCCTCCCGCAGATCGCGTTCGCGCTCCCGACGACGATCATCATCCTGGTGCCGTTCCTGCGGGCCATCCCGGATGAGATCCAGGAGGCCGCGTTCATCGACGGGTGCAGCCGCATCGGGTTCTTCTTCCGCATGGTGGTGCGGCTGTCGATGCCGGGCGTCATCACGGTGGGCATCCTCGCGTTCATCGGCAGCTGGAACTCCTACCTGCTGCCGCTGTTCCTCCTGAGCGACGCGTCGATCTACACGCTGCCGCTCGGCGTGCAGTCGTTCTCGTCGCAGTACTCGGTGGACACGGCCAAGGTGCTCGCGTTCACGTCGCTGTCGATGATCCCGGCGCTCATCTTCTTCTCGATCTTCGAGCGCCGCATCGTCGGCGGCCTCACCGGCGCGGTGAAGGGGTGACCGGGGCGGAGACGACCCCGGCGCCCGGCGCCGTGGAGCTCCCCGAGGTGTCGGAGCGCGTGCGCGAGCTGCACGCGCGCATGACCCTCGAGGAGAAGCTGGCGCAGATCGTCGGCTACTGGGTCGACCAGGGCGGCGAGGTGGTCGCGCCCATGCAGGGCGAGATGGCGACGACCGGCCGCTACGAGGAGGCGACCGAGCACGGCCTCGGGCACCTCACCCGCGTGTACGGCACGCGGCCGGTGGACCCGGTCGAGCGCGCGTCGTGGCTCTGGGCTGAGCAGCGCCGCCTCCAGAAGGAGACGCGGCTCGGGATCCCGGCGCTCGTGCACGAGGAGTGCCTCACCGGGCTCGCCGCGTGGCAGGCCGCGACCTTCCCCACGCCGCTCGCGTGGGGCGCGTCCTTCGACCCGGGTCTCGTCGAGGAGATGGCCGCGCTCATCGGCGGCTCGATGAAGGAGCTCGGCGTGCACCAGGGCCTCGCGCCCGTGCTCGACGTGATCCGCGACGCCCGCTGGGGCCGCGTCGACGAGTGCATCGCCGAGGACCCGTACGTGGTCGGCACCATCGGCACGGCGTACGTGAAGGGGCTGCAGTCGGCCGGGATCCACGCGACGCTCAAGCACTTCGTCGGCTACTCCGTCTCGCAGTCCGGCCGCAACCACGCGCCCGCGCACGTGGGCCCGCGCTTCGTGGAGGACGTGCTGCTGCCGCCCTTCGAGATGGCCGTGCTCGACGGCGGCGTGCGCTCGGTCATGAACTCGTACGCGGAGATCGACGGCGCGCCCGTGGGCGCGACCCCCGAGTACCTCACCGACGTGCTCCGCGGGCGCTGGGGCTTCGACGGCGTCGTGGTCTCCGACTACTTCTCCGTCGCGTTCCTCCAGGTGATGCACGCCGTCGCGGGCGACCGCGGCGAGGCGGCCGAGCTCGCGCTCGCCGCCGGCATCGACGTGGAGCTGCCCACCGGCGACGCGTACCTCGCGCCGCTGGCCGAGCGGATCCGCGCCGGGCTCGCCGACGAGTCGCTCGTCGACCGCGCGGTGCTCCGCGTGCTCGACGAGAAGGAGGAGCTGGGCCTGCTCGACGCGACCTTCGACGCTCCGCCCACCGAGATCGACCTCGACACCCCGGCCCACCGGGACGTCGCGCGCCGGCTCGCGGAGGAGTCCGTGGTGCTGCTCGCCAACGACGGCACGCTGCCGCTCGCGGGCGGCGGCCGCACGGCTCCCGGGCGGATCGCGCTGATCGGCCCCAACGCCGACAGCGCCGAGGCGCTCATGGGCTGCTACTCGTTCGCGAACCACGTGCTCGCGCACCACCCGGGCACGCCGCTCGGGTTCGCGATCCCGACCGTCGCTGAGGCGCTCCGCGCGGAGCTGCCCGACAGCGAGCTCGTGCTCGCGCACGGGGCCGACGTCGAGGGCGACGACCGCTCCGGCTTCGACGCCGCGGTCGAGGCCGCGCGCGGATCCGACCTCGCGGTCGTGGTCGTCGGCGACCGGGCGGGCCTCTTCGGCCGCGGCACGGTCGGCGAGGGCAACGACGTCGAGAGCCTCGAGCTGCCCGGCGTGCAGCGCGAGCTGGTCGAGGCCGTGCGCGCCACCGGGACCCCCGTGGTCGTGGTGCTGCTCACCGGACGGCCGTACGCGGTGGCGTGGGCCCTCGAGGGCGAGTCGGCTCCGGCCGCCGTGCTCCAGGCGTTCTTCCCGGGCGAGGAGGGCGGATCCGCGATCGCGGGCGTGCTCTCCGGCCGGGTGTCGCCGTCGGGCCGCCTGCCCGTGTCGCTCCCGCGCTCCGCGGGCGCGCAGCCGTTCTCGTACCTGCACCCGATCCTCGGCGGGCCTTCGGAGGTGACGAGCGCGGATCCCACGCCCGTCCTCCCGTTCGGGCACGGCCTGTCGTACACGACGTTCGCGCGCTCCGACCTCCGGGTCGAGGCGTCCGAGGTCGCGGCGGGGGAGGCGTTCACCGCGACCGTCGAGGTCCGCAACACGGGCGACCGCGACGGCACCGACATCGTGCAGCTCTACGCGCGCGACGTGCAGGGCAGCGTCACCAGGCCCGTCGCGCAGCTGCTCGGCTACCTGCGGCTGGATCTGGCCGCGGGCGAGTCCGCGCGCGTCACCTTCGCGGTGCCCACCACCCGCCTCGCCCTCACCGACCTGCGGCACCGCCGCGTGGTCGAGCCGGGCGTGGTGGAGCTGTGGGTCGGGCCGTCGAGCGCGGTGAAGGAGACGGAGGCCGCGATCGCGGTCACCGGATCCGCGCACCGAGTCACGATCGCGGACGAGCGGTACGTGGGCACGTCGGTCGAGCGCGTGGGGGTTGCCGAGCGGGTGCTCGCGCCGAGCTGATCCGCATCACCCCGGAGCCCCGGCCGCCTCGTCCTCGAGATGCGGCGGCCGGGGCTCCGTCGACTTGATCGTCTTCTTCGCGGAGCGCGTGATAGTGACCTGGAAGTTGTGCGGCCGCTCGGCATCTTCCGTCTATCACTGGCGCGGATGCCGTTTTCGACAGTGCACCTGGACTGGGGGTAGGTTTCGGCCAGCGTGTCTCGAGTAGTGGATTAACCTCAAGATCATGGATGCAGATATGACCATGTCGACACACTCTTTCAGCGGCGCTTCCGATAGCCAGAAGAGCCGGGGAGTCAGCAAGCTCGGCGAGATCGTGTTCTACGTCCTGGCTGCTCTTCTGTTCGGGACAGCCTTGGTGTCGTTTGCGCTGGATGTCGAGTCAAATCTGTGGAATTCAACTGGCTTGATCAGCTTCAGTGTTACAAGTCTCGGCGTTGCTCTTGCGCTGTCGATCTTCCGTCGCCAGGGAGATGACGCGCGACGGCAAGCAGCCGACACAGTGAAGATGCTTGACGGCATCAACGCTAGTTCGCAGTCCGCTGCGACGCATGCGGCGTCCACCTACGACATCGTCAAGGAGATGGGCAATGTCAAGGACATCGCCGATGTTCCCTCGAGTCAGGAGACCGAGGACGTTGGGGACGGGGCCGACGTGGACGATATGGAGGATGAAACCGCGGTCGACATCGTCCGAGTGGAGGGCGACGGTGAATATCGAAAGCCCGCTGCTGTGCCCTTGGCGGTGCTGGCTGACCTGGTCGCCTCGTGGGAGGCTCCGAGGAATGCGCGCGATCGGTGGACTGTCGGCAACCTGGTCGGTTCCTATCGAAAGATGAATGCTGGTGGAAAGCTGACCAGCGCGCCTTGGATCGTCACGTTCAGGAGGTCCGGGGGCGAGCGAGTCAACTACCGGGTCGCCTACGCCGGCACGAGAGGACGGGGCCCGGCCATCACGGAGGTCCCAACCGTTTGAGCCATGACCGTTGTGGGCGACTCGCCTTGGTTAAAAAGCAGTGGCGAGTCCTGTCGGCGCGGCCCTCAGCGATCAGGCCCCCGCCACCTCCACAGGCGCGGTCGTCAGCGCCTGCAACCCCGTGACGCGGAGGAGATCCAGCCGCGCCTCGTCCGTGCTGCCGGGCTCGGCCGTGTAGACGACGATGCGGAGGTCGCTGCCCGGCACGGAGAGGGTGTCGCAGTCGATCGTGATGGGGCCGACCGCGGTTCGCGTGACGGTCTTGCGGCTCGACCGGTGCTCGGCGACGCGCGCCTCGCTCCAGCGTCGCTCGAACTCGGGCACCTCGGCGCGCAGCCGTGCGACGAGCCGGGCGAGCGCGCGATCCGCGGGATAGCGGCCGACCGCGGTGCGCAGGTCGGCCGCGAGGTCGCGCGCGAACTCCTCCTCGTGCACGGCGTCGAAGTCGGTGCCCGCGTGGCCCTGCGTGAAGTAGGTCCAGACGAGGTTGCGGTCCCAGCCGGTGCGCGTCGACGGATCCCCGTTGAGCGCCGCCCACAGCGGGTTCCAGAGCAGCATGTCGTGCGTCGCCGTGAACACCGCGATGGGCACGTCGCCGAGCCGGTCGACGATGCGGTGCACGCCCGGCGTGATGTGCCGTGGCACCTCGCCGCGGCCGGGCGGGGCGACGCCCGCGACCCGGTGCAGGTGGTCGCGCTCGTCCTCGGTGAGGCGGAGCGCGCGGGCGAGCGCGCCGAGCATCTGCGGCGACGGGTTCACCGACCGGCCCTGCTCGAGGCGCACGACGTAGTCGACGCTGACGCCCGCGAGCGCGGCGAGCTCCTCGCGGCGGAGGCCCGCGGTGCGACGGTGGGATCCCGCGGGCAGGCCCACGTCGGCCGGCTGCACGCGCTCGCGCCAGGAGCGGAGCACGCTCGCGAATTCGGTCATGCCCCCATCCTCCGCGCTGGCGGGCGGATCAGCCTGGTACCGCCGGTCCTCCCGTCGATCGGTGCCTGGGCGATGCGGCGGGCGGGGCGCAGGCTCGACACATGACCACGACACTGATCACCGGATCCAACCGCAGCCTCGGCCTCGAGACCGCCCGCCGCCTCATCGAGGCCGGCCACACCGTCTACGCCGGCATGCGCGACACCGCGGACGGCGCCGCCGCCCGCGCCCTCGGCGCCCACCCCGTGCAGCTCGACGTCGACGACCAGGCGAGCGTCGACCGCGCCATGTCCGAGCTCCCGGAGCTGGACGTGCTCGTCAACAACGCCGGCATCCTCGGCACCTCGTTCGGCGTCGACGACCTCACGCCCGAGGCGATGGCCGCCGTGCTGCAGACCAACGTCGTCGGCATCGTCCGCGTGACGCAGGCCGCGCTGCCGCTGATGCGCGCCTCCGCCGCGCCCGTCATCGTGAACGTCTCCTCGGGCGTCGGCTGGCCGCGCGCCCTCCGCGGCGACGGCACCGACGAGAGCGGCGTGCTCGCGATCCCGTACGCGGCCTCGAAGGCCGCCGTGATCACCGCGACCGTGCAGTACGCGAAGAACCTGCCGGGCTTCCGTGTCAACGCCACCGACCCCGGCTACACGGCCACCGACTTCAACGGCAACAGCGGGCACCAGACCGTGACCGAGGGCACCGACGCGACCGTCGCGATGGCGCTCGTCGGACCCGACGGGCCGACCGGCGAGTTCCACAGCCGGCACGGGCGCATCGAGTACTGAGGCTGGGGCTCCGGCTGGCGACGGATCCGCCTCCCGCGGTCGTGCCGCTGCCGGGTAGCGTCGGAGCGTGACCTGGCCCGCGCTGCACATCACCCGATCCGTCGACGCCGACGTCGCGTCCGTCGTGGCCGTCGCGGGGGATCCGGCCCGGCTGCCCGAGTGGGCGGCGGGCGTCAGCTCCGGGATCCGGCTCGAGGGCGGGCGCTGGCTGTCGGACTCGCCGATGGGCGCGATCGAGATCGCGTTCACGGGCCCGCGCGAGCTCGGGATCCTCGACCACGACGTGACGCTCCCCGACGGCACCGTGGTCCGCAACCCGCTGCGCGTCCTCCCGAACGACGCCGGCAGCGAGGTCGTCTTCACGCTCTTCCGGCGGCCGGGCGTCACCGACGTGTCGTTCGCGGAGGACGCGGCGCTCGTCGCGGCGGACCTCGACCGGCTCGCGGCGCTGGTGGCCGGCGGCTGATCGGTCGGCCCGCCGCTACCGTCGACGCATGCCGACCGACCGCCTCGCCGCCCCCGAGGATCGCACGTCCCGGCTCGACCTCCACCGGCCGACGGCCACCGACGCCGCCGAGGTGCACGCGATCCTCTCCGACCCCGCCGTCTGGACCCACTACCCGTCGCTGCGCGTGACCGATCCCGCGCAGACCGACCGCTTCCTCCGCACGCGCATCGAGACCTGGGAGCGCGACGGGCTCGGCACGTGGATCGTCCGCGAGCGCGACGCCGACGCGGTCGTCGGATTCGGCGGCTGCGGCATCGCGCACGACGCCTTCTGGAACCTCGGCTACCGCTTCGCGCCCGCCGTGCACGGCCGCGGGTACGCGACCGAGATGGCGACGCGGGCGATCGCGCGGGCACGCATTCTCCGCCCTGAGCTGCCCGTCGTCGCGTACCTCGTCGCGCACAACCGCGCGTCGGCGGCCGTGGCGGAGAAGGCCGGGCTGACGCTCGTGCACCGCGGGCCGGATCCGGGCAACCCCGACCCCGGCGTGCTGCGCCTCGTCTACGCCGACCGCGCCCTCACCGACGCGCAGCGCGACGCGACGATGCGCTGAGCCCGTCCGCGACCGGCGCGCGACGGGCCCGCCACGCCCCGACCTCCGCCACGAGGATCCGCGTCCCCGCCAGCAGCACCAGCGCGACCGCGGTCATCACGATGAGCGGCGGCAGCGCGAAGCCGAGGCCGATGACCCAATGGTCCATGCCGAGCGCGGGCCAGCCCATGTCCTCGGACCGGTCGGCGATCACCAGCAGCGCGGCGAGGGCGACGAGCTCCACGGCCAGGATCCCGATGGTGATACGCGTCGCGAGCCTCATGCCGTCCTTTGCCGTGTGCCGAGCCGCCACCCTCGCACGGTTCCCCCGGTCGGGGAAGGGGCGCGCCCCCGCCCGCTCCCCGCGCCACACTGGATCCATGAGCACCGCCGCCGACGCCCTCGCCCGCCTCGTCGCGAGCATCGACCGCGAGCGGCTCGGCGCGTACGGCGCCGTCGTGCGGATCGGCGACGATGAGGCCGCCCATCGCTGGCGCAGCGACGACCGCGAGAACCTGTACTCGGTGTCCAAGGGCGTGTGCGCGCTCGCCGTCGGCATGGCGGTTGATGCAGGGATCCTCGCGCTCGACACCCGCGTCCCCGAGCTTCTGCCCGACCTGGAGCTGGGCCCGGGCGTCGCCGAGGTCTCGGTCGAGCACCTCCTCACCATGACCAGCGGGATCGACTTCGCCTGGTTCGGCGACCAGCCCGTGCCCGGCCCCGACCTCGCGCAGGCGATGCTCGGCCGGCCGAGCCGCGGTCGCGTCTTCCAGTACAGCGACGCGAGCCCCTACGTCGCCATGCGGATGCTCGCCGCCGCGGTCGGCGACGCGCGCGACTGGCTCCTGCCGCGCCTGTTCGAGCCGCTCGGCATCGACAACCCGCAGTGGCACCGCTGCCCGCTGGGCTTCGTCGTCGGCGGCAGCGGCCTGGAGCTCCGCACGGGCGAGCTCGCACGGATCGGCCGTCTCCTCCGCGACCGCGGCGCGTGGGAGGGCCGGCAGCTCGTGAGCGCGGAGTGGGTCGACCGGATGCACGGATCCTGGGTCGGCACCGGCGCCGACGACCCCGCCGCTCCCTTCGCCCGCTACGGCCTCGCGACCTGGGACGGCCCCGGCGACGCGTGGCGCCTCGACGGCCGCTACGGCCAGTACGTGCTGGTCGACGGATCCCGCGACGCGGTCGTCACCATCACGGCCCACGAGGAGGAGCGCGACCACCGGCTCGCGGAGCTGGCGGTCGAGGCCGTGGCGGCCGTCGCGGATGCGGCGCCCGCAGTCTGCTGAGCGGCATGCCCTCGGCCCGGGGTCGCCGCGGCCATTTCGTCAACCCCTGAAACGGGCTTGGTAATGTAATCCGCGGTCGGCGAGGTCGGTAATGTCACCGGCCGTCCACAGGGCGCCACCCGCTGAGCGCCACCACCTCCGCCGCGACGTCCGCGACGGTCCGGCCGTCGGTCGCCACGCGGTGGACCGCGTCCGTCACCCCCCGCATCCAGTCGCGGCGCCGCGGCCGCGCTCCGCTCGATCGCCTCGGCGAGCCCCGACCCGATCTCGCGCCCCGCCAGCCGTGAGGCCGCCGTCGCGTCGTCGGCCGTGAGCAGTACGCCGACCGCATCCACCTCGCCGCCGAGCGCGGCCGTCAGTCCCGGCAGCTCGAGCACGCTGGCGGTGTTCGTGTAGATCACGCGCGTCCAACCGACCTCGCGGTAGTTCCGCCACATCGCTGCGAGGTTCCGCTCGGCCAGCGGGATCCCTCGCTGCCACGGCTCCGGGTGCGCCTGGTCGAGGCCGTCGCCCTCGATGAGCGCGTGCGCGATGTCCGCCGCGAGGATCCGCGACACCTCGAGCGCCACCGTGGTCGTGCCGACGCCCGAGCGCCCGCCGAGGAAGAGCGCCCTCGTGGGGGATCCCGAGTCCATTCGGCCAGGGTCCCACGCGCGAGCCGCTCCGCGCCGCCGCCCGCGTTGACACGTCCCCCGCGCCCCCGGGACAATGGGACGACGTTGCTTACAACGTTGTAACGGCTCGGATCCACCCGGCTAGCCCGGCGTCGATCGGCCCCGCTCCCGATGAAGTGAAGGACCACTCCATGACCGACGCCCGCCCCGCGGCCGACGCCCGCATCGCCATCGACCGCACCGCCGTCGTGGCCCCCGTCAACCGCCGCACCTTCGGCTCGTTCGTCGAGCACCTCGGCCGCTGCGTCTACGACGGCATCTACGAGCCCGGCCACCCCACCGCCGACGCGGACGGCTTCCGCGGCGACGTCGTCGACCTCGTCAAGGAGCTCGGCACCAGCGCCATCCGCTACCCCGGCGGCAACTTCGTCTCCGGCTACCGCTGGGAGGACGGCGTCGGCCCCCGCGCCGAGCGCCCGAAGCGCCTCGACCTCGCCTGGCACTCGCTCGAGACGAACGAGATCGGCCTCGACGAGTTCGCTCGCTGGTGCGAGCTCACCGGCAGCGAGCTGATGATGGCCGTCAACCTCGGCACGCGCGGCGTGCTCGAGGCCCTCGACATCCTCGAGTACTCCAACCACCCGGGCGGCACGGCCCTCTCCGACCAGCGCATCGCCAACGGATCCCCCGAGCCCCACAACGTGAAGATGTGGTGCCTCGGCAACGAGATGGACGGCCCCTGGCAGGTCGGCCACATGACCGCCGACGACTACGGCAAGCTCGCGAACCGCACCGCCGGCGCCATGAAGATGGTGGATCCCACGCTCGAGCTCGTCGCGTGCGGCAGCAGCGGATCCGGCATGCCGACCTTCGGCGAGTGGGAGCGCACCGTGCTCGAGCACGCCTACGACAACGTCGACTTCATCTCCGCACACGCCTACTACCAGGAGCGCAAGGGCGACCTCGGCAGCTTCCTCGCCTCCTCGCTCGACATGGAGTACTTCATCCGCACGGTCGTCGCGTCGGCCGACCAGGTCAAGTACCGCCGCAAGAGCGACAAGACCATCAACATCTCGTTCGACGAGTGGAACGTCTGGTACCTCGACGAGCACCAGGAGTCCGGCGTCATCACCGAGGGCTGGCCCTACGCGCCGCACCTGCTCGAGGACGTCTACTCGGTGGCGGACGCGGTCGTGCTCGGCAACCTCATGATCACGCTGCTCAAGCACAGCGACCGCGTCACGTCGGCCAGCCTGGCGCAGCTCGTGAACGTGATCGCGCCGATCATGACGGAGACCGGCGGCGGCGCCTGGCGCCAGACGACGTTCTTCCCGTTCTCGGTCACGAGCCGGCTCGCGCAGGGCGAGGTGCTGAAGCCGCGCATCGACGTGGGCACGTACGAGACCGAGGTGCACGGCACCGCGCCGCTCGTCGACTCCGTCGCGACCTTCGACGAGGCCACCGGCCGCGCCGCGGTCTTCCTCGTGAACCGCAGCCTCTCGGACGCGCTCACGATCGAGGTCGACGTCGCCGGCCTCGCCGTCTCCGAGGTGCTCGAGGCCGTCGGGATCCACGACGAGGACGTCTACGCGAAGAACACCTTCGAGGACCGCGAGCGCGTGGGCCTGACGGAGAACGCGTCCGCGACGCTCGCCGACGGCACCCTCACGATCACGCTGCCGCCCGTGTCGTGGACGGCCGTGTCGCTCGGCTAGTCGCACCCCGTTCCCCCACGCGCCCGTCGCGCCGCACCCGCGGCCGACGGGCGTCGTGCTAGCGGGTCTGCGCAGCACTTCGGGCTCCATGGCGCCATAGGCCATTTCACCCCGAGGGTGTCGAAGCGTGCGCGCGACGGGCGTGCTCGGCAGCGTCGAGGATGGGCGGGACGGCGAGCGTGATTCACCGGCCGATCCCTTCGCGGAACTGCGACCTGATGCCGACCTTCTCGCCGGACATGACGAGGCTTTGCCGTGCGGGTGGGCACGGGCCTCATATGGCGACTCCACGGACCATGATTCTGCCTCGCTCCCGGCTGGCCGCCCAGGTGCCATGCCCCTCATTCTGGGGCGCGGCAATAACCTTTCACTCCTCCGAGGCACGCGACGCCTGTCACCAATTCGAGGGTCATGTGAAAGTGGATGTCTCGTCCTTGGAGAGCGATGCCTCACCGGTATCGGGGATAATCGCGGTGGAGTTCGCCACCACGTCGGGCCGTTGCCGACGCGCCATACCAGATGGCCGGGGGCAGCGGAAGGCGCCTGATCACCTGGACTTCCTGGGCCGTGCAGGACATACTCATTCACGAGTAGGCCGGGGGGTCGTGCACTTCGTGATCGCCGAATCCGCAATGGGCGCGGGGACACGGGCTCGGTACTCGGCCCCATTTTCCCATGCGTCTGACGGCGCGATGCAGAGCCGCCTCCCACGCGAATTCGTTTCGAGAGGCTCTTCCCGGGGCGGGTATTAATGCATTAGCGTGCGGTCGTGCACAATCGTGCACGCAATCGAAGGAGAATGTTATGCGCAACGAAACCCTCGAAGTACAGGACTTCGCCAACCAGATGCTGCGGACGGCGGAGCCGGGGCTTCGCAACGACGTGGGCACGCCGGCCATGACGACACCCGCCTTCGTGACGGCGGCGCAGTTCGTCGTCCAGGGAAGCACGATCTGCCTGATCTGCTGATCATCTGAAACAGGCATCGCCGGAGCATCCGCATCCGGATGCTCCGGCGGTGCTGCAGGCGGGACGCGTCGATGGGGGGAGAGGTCGTTTGAAGGAGAATCAACTCGTGAACAGAATTCACGGAGGCCGTCCTGATGCAAGCCGGGTTCGGCGGGCGGCACTGGACGCCACCTTCGCCCCCATCGCCGTCGGTCAGATCCTGGCATCGATCGAGGCCCTCACCCTCGGGCGCCTCTACAGGCCGAACGGACTTCTCCGGGGTGTCGCCGCCCAGTCAGTCGAGCCCGGCACCCTCAAGCACCGTCTGCTCGTGCTGCTGGACTCCGCCAGGACGCCACCCGTCCTCGCTACCGTCACGCTCGTCGCCTCGAGCGCGCTCCTCCTCGCGGGAGGCCGACGACGTACGCAGATCGCAGCCTCCACCGTCATCGCAGTGTGCAACAGATTGGGCGAGATGCGCACGCCCTACGGCCGCGATGGTGCGGATCAGATGACGGCCGTCATAACCCAATACCGTGTCGTGTCGGCTCTCATTCCCGGCCACGACCGCTCCGATGACATCTTCCTGCGAGCCCTCAACGTGCAAGCCGGTGTGAGCTACTTCGTCTCGGGCGCCGCCAAGCTGTTCGGCTCCAGTTGGATACAGGGGGACGCTCTCGGCGAGATCCTCCAGACCGAGGCCTACGGTCGAGGGCCAGCGGCCGCCGTCCTGCGCAAGCACCCCTCCATCGCGCGTCTGGCCACGTGGGTCACGCCGCTGTGGGAGGTGGGCTTCCTCTTCATCTACGCCCTCCCTCCCGCGGGAGCGCGGATCGCGCTCCTCGCCGTCAAGGCCTTCCATGTCGGCGTGGCTGCGGTCATGGAATTGCCACGATTCATCTGGGGCTTCGCGGGTTCGCACGGATCGGTGCAGTACGTCATCGACATGCGGGCCATCACGGGAGCCCGCGCGACCGCCTTCGAACGCGGCGTGCTGACCGCAGCATCAGCGGTCACCTGCGTCAGCGCCGTCTACGCGGCGTCCTTGCGTCAACTCGACAAGGAGCGGCGCCGCGGCTTGAAGGGCACATCGGCCCTTGAGCTCGGCGGCGGCGTCGTCGAGTACCGTGCCCTCTCGCCGAGCGATCCCGCCGTCGACCCGTCGACGGCCCCCATCGTCGTGCTCGAAGCAGGGCTGGGCAGCCCACTCGATGCCTGGTCCTGGGTAGCCGAAGACCTCGGCCGCACCTGCCATGTCATCGCGTACCACCGGCGAGGGTACGGCCTGACGACTGCCTCTGCAGGGCCCGCATCGTCGGTCGCCGCCCTCCTCGCCGTAGTCCCGTCTCAGGGCCCCGTCGTCGGCGTGTCACACTCCATCGGAGTCTTCCCCCTGGCGACATACGCGACGGAGCTGCGGAACGGCAAAGGGCTCGACGCGCTGGTGGTGGTAGACGGTACTGACGCCGATCTGTTCATCGCGGATAGGCAGGACCGTCGGAAGATCGGGTCGTTCCTGCAGTCCCAGCTCGGATCGATGTTCCTGGCCATCACGGGCATCTACAACTTCGTTCCCAGTGCCGTATCCCGGCAGAGCGCGTATGCGCCGGACGACCAGGGCGGCGTGGTCCAATTCACCTTCTCTCCGAGGAATGTCCTTCAAGCGACCCGAGAGTACTTCGAAGTCACCCCGACCGGCTCAAGCGAGACTCTCCGCGCTGTACCCGTCCGCCGCCTCGTCGGATCGACGGAGAACTCGCAGCAGCAGGAGGACCTCGCGCTTCGCTTGGATGCGGCGTACACGCTCCTGTCGGGATCATCTCATCGCTCCATACTCGGTCGCCGGGAGTACGCGGCCCAGGTCGCGGCGATAGTGCGGGGGGCTGTCGATGACATCGAATAGAGCGGCCAAGCTGGCCGGAGGCGCCGCTGCGGCTGCTCTGTCCGTCCATGTGATCGCGACGATCCTGCAGAACACGCCGGATTCGTTCAACTTGGACCTGCGTCGATACGTGGGCGGCTGGACCATTCCCGGTTGGCGATTCTTCGCTCCCAATCCGGGGATCCACAACGTGCACCTTCTCGTCAGGACGAGCGATGACATCGCTGGCGGAGACGTCCAGACCACCTGGCGTGACGTCACCCCCAGCGTGCCCCACGGTTGGTCCAACCTCATCATCAATCCGCAGAGCCGCGGTCCGAAAGCGCTCTTCGATGCGATGCAGCAATTGACCGTCATGGGCGCGAACTTCACGACGCTCGAGTGGATCAGGATCAGCCTCCCGTACATCTTGGTATCGGACGCGACGCGGGGGATCCTCCACTCCTCGGGCTTCACCGCCTTCCAGTTCTTGCTGATGAACTATCAACCGTCCGCCCCCGACGGGAAGCGGATGCTTCCTGTCCTCATCTCCGAGTGGATGCCCATCGCATCCGAGGAGCGGAGTCGAGAGTCGTGAGCGATCCCGGCTTCTCCCCATATCAGGGCTCTGAGCTCCACATCCATGTCTCCGGTTCGGTCAGCGCCGCGCTGGTGCCGTGGTGGATCCACTGGCTTCGACACGTGAATCCCGAGGTGATCGTCAACGTCTCCGTCTCGACTCGGGCGCAACGCTTCGTCTCCCTGGACGCGCTGAGAGAGCTGTCCAACGGTGAGGCATGGTCGGATGACTGGAGCGCGGAGGGCTTGCCTCATTCCTGGCGGCGGGGTCGAAGCGGGAACGCCCAATGCATCATCGTCTTCCCCGCCACCCTGGATACGGTCATGAGGCTGTCGCAGGGACGAGCCGATACGCCGGCCCACATGATGATGCAGATCACCGAGCTGCCCATCATCGTCGCGGAGGTCTCACCTGCCGACAACGCCGTGATCACGCACTGGCGCGATCTGCTCCGCCGAAGGAGCAATGTCTCCTTCGTGCCGCAGCTCCAGGGCGTCCGAGCGGACGACCGCACGCCTCATGGCAGCGGATTCAACCTGCCCGGGGCGATCGAGATCGCCAACGCGGCGATCTCCGGGTAGCGGGCTCGCGGCGCTGCGCACATGGCTGCCGCGGAGATGACCCAGAGTGGGAGACGAGCGGCAGCGGCAGCGGCATCGGCATCGTCACGCCGCGTGCGGGGGAGCGACATCATCAGTTCAGAGGGGGGCTGCGTGGCAGTGATCGAGGCAACATCCGTCAGCGTCGAATCGGGCGGAGTGACCCTGCTCGCGCCCACGTCCGTGAGCGTCGCCGCGGGGGAGGCCCTCATCGTCAGGGGGGCGAACGGGACGGGCAAGTCGACGTTCTTGCGGGTCATGAGCAGTGCCCTCCGGCCATCATCGGGAGAAGCCAGGGTCGCGGGAGTTCCCGTTCCCGATCGCAGCCGGGCCCAACGTCGACGAGTGGCCACGATGATCGGGCTTCCCCCCATGGCGGCCGACCTCACGGTCCACGATCACGTCGCGCTCGTCGCGTCCACCTGGTACGACGACCAAGCCGATGCGGGAGCCGCGACCCGCGAAGCGCTGCGCTCCCTCGATCTCACCGGTCTGCACGGGAGGTTCCCACACGAGCTCTCGTCCGGTCAGACTCAGCTGTTCGGGCTCGCCCTCGTGCTCGTCCGGCCCTTCGATGTCCTCGTGCTGGACGAGCCGGAACAGAGGCTGGATCCCCAGCGGCTGGGTCTCGTCGCCGAAGCGCTGACGCGACGCAGGAGCGCCGGGGCGACGTTGATCATCGCGACTCACAGTGATGCCCTCGAGGACCGTCTGGCAGACCGGAAGCTCGATCTGGGCACCCCGACGTGACAGGCGCCATGCGACCGGTCCTGGCGATCTGGAACGGGAGGGGCGCTCACGCTGGGAGAGACGCCGCATTCCTGTCCTACGTGGTCGTATTGGGTCTGCTCGTGGTCGTGTTCCCCATCGCGAGGTCCGTGTGGCTGGCCGTCAGCGCTCCGGACGTGGCGGTGGTCCTCTCCTCCACCGCCGCTGCCCGCGTGGCGGGCATCACGGCGGCGGCGATGTGGTCGGCCGCGATCTTGATCGGCGGTCGAAGAGGGCCGGCCCTGCTCGCTCCTCTCCTGGTCCATGTGCTCGCCGAGAGCGACATGCGACGCACCCGTGTCTTCGGGCGGCCCCTCGCCGTCGCAGGCGCCTCGAGCTTCGCCGTGGCGACCATCGCGGCCGGCTTCGTGGCCGGGAGCTTGTCCACCAACGGGCAGACCGACGCGCTCGGGGCGGTGCTGCTCATCGTCATGGGATCCGCTGTGGGCATCATCGCGTTCGGGTCGGCGGTCCTCGGGCAGGCGCTGGGGCGCGCGGCGGCCCCCACGAGCGCCGCGGTCGCGCTCCTCGGGGTCCTCGGAGCCACCTCGTCGACGCTGCGGCCCTTCCTCCCCAGCGGTTGGGTGGACGCTGCGATGACGGCCGCGACGTCGGAGGACGCCGCCGCCGCCATGCCGGTCCTCCTGCTCCTCGTGCTCGCGCTCCTCGCGGTGCTGGCCGTGCCGGTGTCGGCGGAGCGCCTGCGCGTCGCTGACCTGATCGCCCACGCGACCCGCTGGGAGGTCGCGGTCAACCTCGGGTCCTCCATGGAGTTCGGGGCTGCCTCGACGCTGTATCAGACGCTCCCGACGATCGGCAGGCGCATCTCCGCGGTCAGGTGGAGCGGGAGCACGGCTGCGCGGTTCTTCATCCGGACCGTCGTCGGAGCCGCGCGCACACCCGGCAGGTTCGTCTTCGGCGTCGTGCAGCTGGGCGTCTCGTCGGCGATGCTCGTCATCGCATCCACCAGCCACGAGGGCGTGCTCATCGGCGCAGTCGCCGGGGCCGTGATGTTCAGCGGCCTCGGCCCCCTCACGGACGGCATCCGACATGCGTCGCAGGTCGTCGCGGCCGGGAGCATCTACGGGGTGGCCGATGGTCATCTCGTCGCCCTGCACTGTCTGCTGCCGGTCTCCGTCACGGGGTTGACCGTGGGAGGCGCCATCATCGCGCGCGGTGCTCTGGACGCGCCCGATCTCCCCCTGTTCGGGCTGTGCGCAGCGGCGATCGGCGCCTCGATGGTGGGCCTGCGACTGGCCGGTGCCCTCAAGGGGCCCTTGCCGCTCATGCTCATGACGTCTGCCCCGAGCCCACTGGGCGACCCCATGCCCGTCGTCCGGCTGCTCTGGGGGCTGGACGGACCGGTGCTCGCCGTGCTCCTCGGCGCTTCGGCGGGACTGCCAGGGAGCCCGCTTCTCCCCGTCCTCTCGCTCGGTGCCCTCGTCGCGGGCGTCGTCACGGCTCGGTGGCGGCGTCGGTTCTCGTAGAGCGCGAGGGCGCCGCCTGTTCGGCGTGGGATCGGCGTCCTCGTCGCCCGGACTCTCCCTGAGGCGGTTCCCTGGTGGACGCGTACGGCAGCACCGGGGCGGCGGCCGCGCGGATCGGCCGCGCGGGATCAGCGCCCGTCGCGGCGGCAGCGAGACGCCCGAGGTGCCGACGCGGTCGCGCCGGCCCCACGGGCGTCGTGGTGTCGTGGTGCGGATCAGCGGATCGGGATGGCTCCCGCGAAGCGGGCCGTGGCGACGAGGGTGAGGACGTCGTCCGACTCGACCACGTGGTACGCCACGCTGCGCTTGCCCGGGGCGTCCTTGGTGACGACGGCGTTCGGGAACTCGGTGTTGAGCGACCAGTTGCCGGTGCCGTCGACGTTCACCTTCTCGGACACGGTCGTAATGCCCGCTGCGCCGCGGTTGCCGAACAGCGGGTTCTTCGTCACCTCGTACGTGACGACGACGGTCTGTCCGGGGACGCCGGTGCCGCTGAGCGCGACGCACTTGGTCGTGCCCGCGCAGATGGAGCGCTGCGTGACGGCCACGGTGAGGGGGGCGGTGCCGTCGTCGGGCCCGGTGAGGCGCGTCGGCGCCGGCAGCGCGAACCGCGCCTCCCGGTCGACGTGGGCGGCGGTAGAGGCGTGGGTCGGGACGCGGGTCGCGGCGTCCGCGGTCGTCGGGGAGGCGAGGCCGATGGACAGCGCGCCGGTGATGGCGATGGCGGCGGCGGCCGTGGTTCGCATGATGATGTGCAATGTTCCTCCGTCGGATCGAGTGGATGCGGGATCGCGCCTGGAGACGCGCGAACGGAGGCTAGGGGCGTGCTCGATCCCGCGGCATGGGCCCTGCACAGGCGGGACCGCCGCCGCGCCTGACGGGTCAGCGCCCGTCGCGGCTCCGGTACAGCGTCATGAGCGTCGCCGAGATGCGGCCTCCCGGGCCGAGCTTGTGGCCGTTCGCCTCGAGCCAGGCACGGGCGGCGGCGCGCTCGCCGGTCGGGGTGGCGCCGGCGGTGCCGCCCGCGGTTCGCGCGGGCTCGTCGCGGATCGGCGTGATCGTCACGGTCGTGCGCCGCCCGGCCGCGACGTACGGCGCGAGCGCGGCGCGGAGGGCGCGCGCGCCTGCGCGGTCGAGGTCGATCTCGTGCACGATGCCGTCGATGCCGAAGCGCACCGCCTCGGTCGCGTCGGATGTCGCGTCGTCCGCCGCGTCGCCGCGCTCCTCGTCGTCGCGCGGATCCACGTCGTCGGTCATGCCGTCTCCTCGAGCTCTCGATCCCCCTCCGGCAGCCTAGGTCGCCGCGACGACATCGCCCCGGCGCAGATGAGAACGATTCTCTTCTAGGCTGGGCGGATGGATCCCCACGCCAACGCCCGCCCGTCCGTCGTCCGCGGCGGGCTGGCCGTGACCCTCGTCTCGGCGAGCGACCTCGGGGCCGCGTCGCGCGTCGCCGCTGCCGCGGTCGGCGCACCCGCGTCCGTCCCGCCCGCCGTGGTCGAGGCGCCGGGCGGCGACAGCGGCGACCTCGGCGCCGACATCGCCGACGGCCTCATCGCGGACGCCGACGACGGGCGCACCGGGCTCGCGGTCGTGGCGCTCGAGCCGGCCGCGGATCCGCTCGAGGTCGCGCTCGTGCTCGAGCACGTCGTCGAGGCACGGCACCCCGGATCCACGCCCATCGGCATCCTCGACGTGGTCGCGGTCTCCTCCGTCGCCGAGATCCGCGAGCTGCTGCTCGACCCGAGCGGCGCCGACGCGACGCCCTTCGACGCGGCCGAGCGGCTGGCCGGGCGGCTCGAGTGCGCGAGCGTCGTGGTGCTCGACGACCTGGATCCCGACCGCCCCACGCCGGACGCCCACCGCGCCGTCGCCCTGCTCGCGCACCTGGCCCCGCATGCCCGCGTCGTCGCCACGGCCGACCGGGCGTCGCTCGCGCCGGCGCCCCTGCGCATCGGCCGTGGGCGAGCACGAGCGCTCGCCGCGGGCATGGGCTGGCAGCTCGCGCTCGCGGGCGAGGGTGCGCCGACGACCGCCGGCGGCATGGGCGTGCACGTGTTCCGCGATCCCCGCCCGTTCCACCCCGGCCGCCTGCACCAGGCCGTCGCGCACGACCTCGTGCCCGGCCCCGTCGGCCGGATCATCCGCTCGCGCGGGCTCGTGCGCCTCGCGACGCGGCCCGCGACGGTCGGCTCGTGGGCGACCGCCGGCGACGTGCTGAGCCTCGACCCGACCGCGATGCGCAGCTGGGACGCCGACTCGCCCGCCGGGCAGGAGATCGCGTTCGTCGGCGAGCACCTCGACGGCGCCCTGCTCGACCGGATCCTCGGCGCCTGCCTCCTGGAGCCCGCCGAGCTCGTGGCGGGTCCGGCCGCGTGGCACGGCTACGCGGATCCGTTCCCCGTCTGGGGCACCGAGCACCGGCACTGACGCCGTGCGGGCGTCCGGCGCGACCGAGCCCACGCGCTCACGCGCTCATGCGACGGCGCCGCCTCCGCGAGGGAGGCGGCGCCGTCGCGCGGGCTCACGCCGGTGAGCCGAGCCGGGTGATCCGGCTGTCACCGATCACGCACCGGGGGAGGGCAGCGCGGGTCCTGTCCGGGGATCGGCCAGTCGGGTGCGACGCAGCCGTGGAAGTGCCCCGCGCCCCACGCGGCGGCCGTGGTGTCGACGCCGGCGGCGGCGTGCGCGGCCAGCGGGCTGAGCACGAGCGCCGCGCTGAGCGCGCCGAGCGCGAGGGCGGAGCGCGCGGCGATCGAGGGGCGGCGCGAGGCGGTCCTGGTCGTGGTCATGGTGCATCTCCTTGTTCTCGTGAGGGCGGAGCGCGCCGCTGCGGACGTGCGCGAGCAGCGGTCGACGACACGAGGGTAGGGGCCCGTGGTTGGCGCGGGTCGGCGCGCGCGTCATCTGTGGAAGGGCCCGGCGCGACCCGCCTGCGCCGCAGACTCCTTGCTGATCCCGCAAGGAGTCGTGCGCCGGGCGACCCGGCCCGCGAGGCTCGATCCATGGACATCACCGAACGCATCGAAGGTCAGCAGGAGTGGGACGCGGTCGTCATCGGCGGCGGAGTAGCGGGATCGAGCGCGGCGCTGATGCTCGTCCGGGCTCGCCGCAGCGTGCTGATGGTGGACGCGGGCCAGCCCCGGAACGCAGTCGCCGCGCACATGCACGGCGTGCTCGGCCACGACGGGAAGCCGCCTCGCCAGCTCGTCGCCGAGGGGCGCCGCGAGATCGAGGGCTACGGCGGGGTCGTGGTCGACGGGCGGGTGGAGCGGGTCGCGGCGCTCGACGACCCGGACGGGCCGCGCTTCCGCGTCACCCTCGACGGCGGCGCCGCGGTCACGGCCCGCCGCGTGATCCTCGCGACCGGCCTCGCCGACGTCCTGCCCGAGGTCCCCGGCCTCGCGGCGCACTGGGGCGCGGGCGTCGTCGTCTGCCCCTACTGCGACGGCTACGAGGTGCGCGACCGCCGCATCGGCGTGCTCGCGACCGGGCCCGGCAGCCTCCACCACGTGCAGATGCTGCGGCAGTGGTCGGCCGACGTCACGTTCCTGGTCGCGGGCGGGACGGCCGACGGTGCGCCGCTGGAGATCGACGCCGCGACCCGCGCCGGGATCGACGCCCGCGGCATCCGCGTCGAGGAGGCCGCGGTCGTCCGCGTGCTCGGCGAGCGGGGCGCGCTGGCGGGCGTGGAGCTCGCCGACGGCCGGATCCTCGAGCTCGACTCCCTCTTCGCCATGCCCGGCGTGGCCCCGCGGGACGACTTCGCCCGCGCGCTCGGCGCCGCCACCGAGGACACGCCCTGGGGCCCGTTCGTCGCGGCGGATCCGATGGGCCAGACGAGCGTCCCCGGCCTCCTCATCGCGGGCAACGCGTCGAGCGGATCCGCGAACGTGCCGGTCGCCATGGCCGCCGGCACCATGGCGGGCGCGATGGCGAACGCGGGGATGGTGACGGAGGACGTCGCGGTCGCCGTGGCGGCGATGCCGGCGGCCGTCGCCCGGTAGCGCTGAGTCGGATCCCGAAGTAAACTTGAGTCCGCACGACTCAAGTACGACCGAAGGGAACGCAGTGGCCAACATGCAGGGCGCACCCGCCACCGACGAGAACGCGAAGACCGCGCTCGAGCAGTACGGGGTGAACCTGACCGAGATCGCGAAGAGCGGCAAGCTCGACCCGGTCATCGGACGCGACGCGGAGATCCGGCGCATCAGCCAGGTGCTCACGCGGCGCACCAAGAACAACCCGGTGCTCATCGGCGAGCCCGGCGTCGGCAAGACGGCCGTCGTCGAGGGCCTCGCCCAGCGCATCGTCGCGGGCGACGTGGCCGACTCGCTCAAGGGCAAGCAGCTGGTGTCGCTGGACCTCGCGGCGCTCGTCGCGGGCGCGAAGTACCGCGGGGAGTTCGAGGAGCGGCTGAAGGCGGTGCTCAAGGAGATCGACGACGCCGACGGCGAGATCATCACCTTCGTCGACGAGCTGCACACGCTCATGGGCGCGGGCGGCGGCGAGGGATCCGTCGCGGCGTCCAACATGCTCAAGCCCATGCTCGCGCGCGGCGAGCTGCGCCTCATCGGCGCCACCACGCTCGACGAGTACCGCCAGTACATCGAGAAGGACGCGGCGCTCGAGCGCCGGTTCCAGCAGGTGTACGTCGGCGAGCCGAGCGTCGAGGACACCGTCGCGATCCTCCGTGGGCTCAAGGGCCGGTACGAGGCGCACCACCAGGTGCCCATCACGGATGCGGCGCTCGTCGCGGCCGCGTCCCTCTCCAACCGCTACATCCCCGCCCGGCAGCTGCCGGACAAGGCCATCGACCTCATCGACGAGGCCGCGTCGCGGCTGCGGATGGAGATCGACTCGTCTCCCGTCGAGATCGACGAGCTGCGGCGCGCGGTCGACCGCATGCGCCTCGAGGAGCTCGCGCTCAAGCGCGAGAAGGACGAGGCCTCCAAGGCCCGGCTGGCGAAGCTGCGCGAGGACGTCGCGGCGCGCGAGCAGACGCTCGGCGAGCTGCAGCGGCGCTGGGAGGCGGAGCGCGCCAGCGTCAACCGCGTCGGCAAGCTGAAGGACGAGCTCAACGAGCTGCGGATCCGCGCCGAGCGGGCCCAGCGCGAGGGGAACCTGGAGAAGGCGTCGCGCCTGCTCTACGGCGAGATCCCCGTGATCGAGCGCGAGGTCGCGCAGGCGGAGGCCGCCGAGTCGGTGCCGTCGGCCGAGGACCGCATGGTCAACGAGCAGGTCACCGCCGAGGACGTCGCGGCGGTCGTCGCGGCGTGGACGGGGATCCCCGTCGGCCGGCTGCTCCAGGGCGAGACCGAGAAGCTGCTGCACCTCGAGCAGGAGCTCGGCAAGCGCCTCATCGGGCAGAAGCAGGCCGTGCGGGCCGTCGCGGACGCGGTGCGCCGCACGCGGGCCGGCATCTCGGATCCCGACCGGCCCACCGGGTCCTTCCTCTTCCTCGGGCCCACGGGCGTCGGCAAGACCGAGCTCGCGAAGGCGCTCGCCGAGTTCCTGTTCGACGACGAGAAGGCGATGGTGCGCATCGACATGAGCGAGTACGGCGAGAAGTTCGCCGTCTCGCGGCTCGTTGGAGCGCCTCCCGGGTACGTCGGGTACGAGCAGGGCGGCCAGCTCACCGAGGCCGTGCGGCGCCGCCCGTACTCGGTGGTGCTGCTCGACGAGGTCGAGAAGGCGCACCCCGAGGTGTTCGACGTGCTGCTCCAGGTGCTCGACGACGGCCGGCTCACCGACGGCCAGGGGCGCACGGTCGACTTCCGCAACGTGATCCTCGTGCTCACCAGCAACCTCGGCTCGCAGTTCATCAGCGACGCCACCCTGCCGCTCGACCAGCGCGAGCAGGCCGTGCAGCAGCTCGTGCGCCAGACCTTCAAGCCGGAGTTCGTGAACCGCCTCGACGACATCGTGGTGTTCCAGACGCTGTCCATGGACGACCTCGCGCAGATCGTGGAGCTCTACATCGACCGGCTCGGCGTGCGGCTCTCCGACCGCCGGCTCGCGCTCGGCGTCACGCCGGACGCGCGCCGCTGGCTCGCGGAGCGCGGCCACGACCCGCTCTACGGCGCCCGGCCTCTTCGCCGCCTCATGCAGCGGGAGATCGACGACCGCCTCGCGCGCGAGCTGCTCGCGGGCGACATCCGCGACGGCGACGCGGTGCGGGTCGACCTCGCGCCCGACGGCGACGGCCTCACGGTCAGCCGCGCGTGGAGCGACGAGCCGGAGGGCCAGGAGCTCGGCGCCTGATGCGGATGCGGCCCGCCGTGCGCCCGTCTCGGGTGCGCGGCGGGCCGTCGTCGTGCCGGGCGCGGATCAGACCGCGGTGACCCGCAGGATCGCGATGGACTCGGGCAGCATCAGCGGCGCGTGCAGGCCGGATGCCGCGAGCGCGCGGCCGGTGAGCTCGACTCCGTCCCACCAGGCCGGGGCCGCGAAGCCCGGCTCGGGGGTGCCGACGCGCACGGGCTCCACGCGGTAGCGGCGCGCGGGATCCAGGCCCGGCAGCAGGAGACGGCCGCGCGGCGAGACCTCGGAGCGGCCGATCGACGCGAGGAAGAACAGCGCGCGCTCGGCGTCCTCGGCGACGGCGCCGTACACGAGCAGGGTCGGGTCGGACTCGTCGGCGCGGACGACCGTGCCCGTGTGCATCAGCGCGCGCTCCTCCTTGTAGAGCGCGATCCACGCAGCGAGGTCCGCGTTCTCCTCGTCGGTCGCCTGCGCGAGGTCCCACTCGATGCCGAGGTGGCCGTAGAGCGCCGAGCCCGCGCGGAACGCCAGGCGGTGGGCGCGGCCGGTGGTGTGGCTGACGCCCGAGGCGATGTGGGAGCCCATCAGCTCCGGCGGGAGGAGCTGCATGGTCCAGCGCATCATCGTCTGGCGGTCGAGCGGGTCGATGCAGTCGGAGACCCAGACGCGGTCGGTGCGCTCGAGCACGCCGAGGTCGACGCGGGATCCGCCCGACGAGCACGACTCGATCTCGAGGCCGGGGAAGCGCGCCTTCAGCTCGTCCATGAGGCGGTACGCGGCGAGCGTCTGCAGGTGCACGCCCGCCTCGCCGCGCGGGGCGATGCCGGCATCCACCAGGTCGCGGTTGTGATCCCACTTGATGTACGCGATGTCGTTCTCGCTCAGGATCGCGGTCATCCGCTCGAGCACGTGCGCGTACGCCTCGGGGATCGCCAGGTCGAGCACCTGCTGGTCGCGGGCGCGCACGGGGAGGCGGCCGCCCGTGGCCATGATCCACTCGGGGTGGGCGCGCGCCAGATCGCTGTCCTCGTTGACCATCTCGGGCTCGAACCAGAGGCCGAACTCCATGCCGAGGCCCGTGACGTGCTCGATGATCGGGCCGAGGCCGTCGGGCCAGACGTCCTCGTCGACGTACCAGTCGCCGAGGCCGGCGTGGTCGTCGCGGCGGTGGCGGAACCAGCCGTCGTCGAGCACGTAGCGCTCGACGCCGAGGGCGGCCGCGCGATCCGCGAGGTCCGTCAGGCGCGCGAGGTCGTGGTCGAAGTAGACGGCCTCCCACACGTTGATCGTCATGGGCCGGTCGCGGCGCGGGTGCGTGTCCCGCGCGCGCAGGTGGCGGTGGAAGCGGGCGGCCTGGTCGTCGAGGCCGTCGCCGTACGCGGCGTAGACCCACGGGCTCGCGTACGCCTCGCCCTGGGCCAGGCGCACCTCGCCGGGCAGCAGCAGCTCGCCGCCGCCGATCACCTGCCGGCCCGTGGAGAGGCGCTCGGCGTAGTGGCGGTGGTTGCCGCTGAAGGCGACGTGCACGCCGCGGACCTCGCCCTGCCGGAAGCCGAAGCCGGGGGTGCCGACCGACAGGAGCGTCGCGGCGTCGGGTCCGGTGCGGCCCTTGCGGCCCTCGCGCTCGTGGATCCCGACGACGAGCTCCCGGCGCTGCGGCGTGCGCTCGAGGCCCCAGCGCCCGGCGAAGTCGAGGATCTCGCGGGCCTCGGCCGGCAGGGGCAGCGCGAGCGTGACGCCGCCGACGTAGTAGGTCCCCTCGCCGGTGTTGGTGACCTCGGCGCGCGTGCGCACGAGGCCCGACGGCAGCAGCTCGACGTCGAGCGCGAGACCGAGGCCCGCGACCTCGTCCACCGCGTCGACGTGCACGAGGGCGGGGCCGGTGGACGCGGATCCGGCACGGCCGTCGACGCCCGCGGGGAGCGGATCGCCGTCGACGGTGGCGGACGCGACGCGGAACAGCGGCGACCAGTCGGCGCCGTCGCGGTGGCCCTCGAGGCCGGGCTTGCCCGTCCACGACGTGTGCGCCTCGGGGAGGATCGCGAGGCGGATGGGGTCGTCGGCGACGCTGCCCGCGATGGGCTCGACGGCCGCGAGCGCGAGCGTCGCGAGGTCGGCCGCGGTGGTGTCGCCGAGATCCGCGCCCCAGTGCACGACGGCCGGCAGGCGGCCCTCCGTGAGGTCGAGCACCAGCGAGACGCCGGACGCCCGGAGGTGGAGGAGGGCGGAGGGGACGGCGGTGTCGGGCATGGTGCTCCTCGCGTCGATGCGGGTGGGGACGGATCCATCCTCCCGTGCCGACGCGGGTGCGCGCGCCGAGGAGGCGCGCGTGCCGTCAGTCCAGGTCCTCGAGCCCCGGGACGGCCGTGCCGTCCTGCCGGTCGGCGGTCACGCTCGTGCTCGACTGCGACTGGCGGGCGCGGACGGTGAGCGCGCGGATCCGGTCGACGGCCTCCGGGTCGCGCAGCTCGTCCTCCGAGGGGCCGGCCGGCTCGACCACGATCTGGCTGGCCGGGCCGATGAGGATCTCGACCTCGCCCACGCCGCCCTCGGGCAGCCAGACGGGCACCGTCACGGTAGCCGCGGCCATGCCCTCGCGCGCGAGCGCCTGCGCGCACTCGACGACGGCCCGGGCGATGTCGTCGCCCGTCAGATAGCGCCCGTCGGCGTAGTGGATGGTGTGCACGCTCTCAGTGAAGGCCCTCCGCCGCCGCCCGCCAAGGGGGTTGCCGCGGGCGGCTAGGGGGTGGAGGGTCCGCCGCGCGCCCCGGGCAGGTGAGCCGCCCTCGGTACGCTCGGCGGATGACCTACGTCGCTCATCCCGATCGCTACTCGTCCATGCCGTACCGCCGCTCCGGCCGCAGCGGCCTCAAGCTCCCCGAGCTGTCCCTCGGCCTCTGGCACAACTTCGGCACCGCCCGCCCGATCGACACCCAGCGCGCCATCGTGCGCCGCGCGTTCGACCTCGGCATCACGCACTTCGACCTCGCGAACAACTACGGCCCGCCTCCCGGCAGCGCCGAGACGGCGTTCGGCCGGATCCTCGCCGAGGACCTCCGCCCGTACCGCGACGAGATCGTCATCTCCTCCAAGGCCGGCTACCTGATGTGGGACGGGCCCTACGGCGAGTGGGGATCCCGCAAGTCGATGCTCGCGTCGCTCGACCAGAGCCTCGGCCGCATGGGCCTCGAGTACGTCGACGTCTTCTACTCGCACCGCCCGGATCCCGAGACGCCCATCGAGGAGACGATGGGCGCGCTCGCGACCGCGGTGCACCAGGGCAAGGCGCTGTACGCCGGCATCAGCAACTACTCGCCCGAGCAGACGGAGCGCGCGGTCGCCGCGCTCGCGGAGCACAAGGTGCCGCTGACCATCCACCAGCCGAGCTACTCCATGTTCAACCGGCACGTCGAGGGCGGGCTGCTGCCCGTGCTCGAGGAGGCGGGATCCGGCTGCATCGTGTTCTCGCCGCTCGCGCAGGGGCTGCTCACCGACCGGTACCTGTCGGGATCCATCCCCGCCGACTCGCGCGCCGCGACCAGCGGGTTCCTCGACGAGTCCGCGGTCTCGTCCGTCTACCTGGAGCGGGCGCGCGGCCTGCAGGCCGTCGCCGAGGGGCGCGGGCAGACGCTCGCGCAGCTCGCGCTCTCGTGGGTGCTGCGGCACCCGGGGATCACGAGCGCGCTCATCGGCGCGTCGAGCGTGGAGCAGCTGGAGCAGAACGTGGCCGCGGCGGGCGCCCCCGCGCTGACGGACGACGAGCTGGCGGCCATCGAGCCGTTCGCGGTCGACGGCACCGGGCGCTGATCCGGGGATGACGGACGCACCCGCCCCCTCGCCCGCGCTCGCCGACCGCGTCGCGCGCCTGCTCGACGCGCAGGGGATCGTCGACGGCCACGACGACCTCGCCTGGGCGCTCCGCGAGCGCGCGGTGCGGGATGGCGGGCCGAGCGCGTCCGTCGCCGACGACGTGATCGCGCGCCTCGCCGTCGAGGATGCCGTGCCCGGCCTGCACACCGACCTGCCGCGCCTCGCGCGCGGCCGGGTGGCGGCGCAGTTCTGGTCGGTGTGGGTGCCGGACCTGCCGGGCATCGACCCCGTGCGCTCGACCATCGAGCAGGTCGACGTCGTGCGGCGCTTCGTCGCCGCGCATCCGGATCGGCTCGCGCTCGCCGTGACGGCCGACGACGTCGAGCGCGTCGTCGCGTCCGGCCGGGTCGCCTCGCTCCTCGGCATGGAGGGCGGCCACTCGATCGGCGGATCCCTCGGCGCGCTGCGGACCATGCGCGCGCTCGGCGTGCGGTACATGACGCTCACGCACAACGCGAACGTGGCCTGGGCCGACTCGGCCACCGACGCGCCCGTGCACCACGGTCTGAGTCCGGCGGGCGAGCGCGTCGTGGCCGAGATGGAGCGGATCGGCATGCTCGTCGACCTGTCGCACGTGTCGGCCGACGTGATGCGGCACGCGCTGCGGATCGCCCGCCGGCCCGTGCTGTTCTCGCACTCGGGCGCGCGCGCCGAGTGCGACGTGCCGCGCAACGTCCCCGACGACGTGCTCGCCGCGCTGCCCGCGAACGGCGGCGTCTGCATGGCCACGTTCGTGCCGCAGTTCGTGTCGCCCGCCGTCGCGGAGTGGCACGACGAGACGTTGATGATCGCGATCGGCGAGGGCGTGGACCCGCGCGACCACGAGGGCGTGCAGGCCGTCGCCGCGCGCCGCCCCGGGGAGCGGCCGCGCGCGACGCTGGCCGACGTCGTGCGGCACGTGGAGCGGATCCGCGAGGTCGCCGGCCCCCGGCACGTGGGCCTCGGCGGCGACTACGACGGCGTCGACCGCACGCCCGACGGGCTCGAGGACGTGTCGCGCTACCCGGCGCTCATCGCGGCGCTCGCCGAGCGCGGCTGGTCGGACGACGACCTCATGGCGCTCGCGGGCGGCAACGCGCTGCGCGTGCTGCGGGCGGCGGATGCGGACGACGACGTGTCGCGCGGGCCGGCGGACGCGGGGCAGCTGGCGTGAGCGCAGGATCCGTCGCCGGATCCGATGTCGCCGCCGTGCGCGCCATGGACCCGCGCGCCGCGGCCGCCCTGCTGGACGACCTCGCCGACCGCGGCTGGCCGGCCGAGACGCGCGAGCTGCACGGCGGGTGGATCCTGCGCGCCGCGGGAGGCGTGACGAAGCGCGCGAACTCGGCGCTCCCGGCCGGCCCCGTCGCCGATCCGGAGGCCGCGCTCGACGCGGCCGAGGCCTTCGCGCGCCACCACGGCATCGACCCGTGCGTGCAGGTGTCGCCCGCGTCCGAGCCCGCCGACCTCGCGTCCCGGCTCGCCGCCCGCGGCTACGGCGCCGAGGCGCTCACGCTCGTGCAGGTCGCTGACGCGGACGGGGTGGCGGAGCGGCTGGCGGACGTGGCTCCCGCGGATCCGGCGCACGAGGTCACGGTCGCCGACGCGCCCGACGACGCCTGGCTCGACGCGTGGTGGAGCGTGGACGGGCGCGGCGGATCCGCGGAGCTCGCGGTCGCCCGCCGGATCCTCGAGCGCGGCCCCTCCGTCTACGCCGCCGTGCGCGACGGCGACGGCGACCGCGTGCTCGCCACCGCGCGGCTCGCGCTCGTGGGGAGCTGGGGCGGGCTCTTCGCCGTCGCGACGCGCCCCGAGGCCCGACGCCGCGGGCTGTCGCGGGCGGCGATGGCGGCGGCGGTCGACGCGGGGCTCGACCGCGGGATCACCGCGGTCTGGCTGCAGGTCGTCGCGGAGAACGACGGCGCTCGCGCGCTCTACGGCGGCCTCGGCTTCTCGACCGCGTCGCGCTACGAGTACTGGGCGCGCACCCGCCAGCCGTCCGCCGCGACGACGTCGGCGAGGAACCCGGCGTAGACGCCCGGCTGCCCGGCCAGCTCGTCGTGCGTGCCGCGCTGCACGAGGCGGCCGCCGTCGAGCACGAGGATCTCGTCGGCGCTCCGCACGGTGTCGAGCCGGTGCGCGATGACGAGCAGGGTGCGGTGCCCGCGCAGGAGCCGGATCGCCTCGCCCACGGCCGCGGCGCTCTCCGCGTCGAGCGCCGCCGTGGCCTCGTCGAGCACGACCACGGGCGCGTCCTTCAGGAGCACGCGGGCGATGGACACGCGCTGGCGCTGGCCGCCCGACAGCTGGCGTCCGCCCTCGCCCACGGGCGTGTCGAGATCGAGGCCGTCGCCGAGCGGCAGGCCGGCGCGGCCGAGCGCATCCGTGACGGCGTCGTCGTCCGCGTCCGGATCCGCGATGCGCACGTTGTCGCCGAGCGTGCCCGCGAGCAGGTGCACGTCCTGGAAGACGGTGGACACGTGCGCGGCCACGTCCGCGAGCGCCATGTCGCGGACGTCGACCCCGCCGATGCGCACGGCGCCTCCCGTCACGTCGGCGGCGCGGGCGAGGAGCCGGGCGACCGTCGTCTTGCCGGATCCGGACGGGCCCACGAGCGCGGTCATGCGGCCCGCGGGCAGCCGGGCGTCGAGGCCCGAGACGGCCTCCGCCGGGGATCCCGGGTAGGAGAAGGACACGCCGTCGAGCTCCACGTCGGCGCCGGCGGGCGTGCGGGTCGTGCCGGGATCCCGCTCGGGGATGGGGGCGGCGTCGAGGATCCGGGCCACGGCCCCGATGTCGCGGCGCGCGGCGCGCACGCCGACCGCCAGCTCCGCCCCCTGGCCCACGAGGTCGGCGGCGTGGAAGACGAGCACGAGCGCCGCGACCGTGCGGCCGGCGTCGACGGGGCCCCCGAGGACACGGGCCACCACGATGACGAGCGCGACGACGAGCGTCACGCGCATGACGGCGCCGAACGCGAGCAGCCCCGCGACGGTGCGGCCGATGAGGGCGCGCGCCGCGGCGCGGTGCCGCACGAGGACCGCGTCGACGAGGCCCGCGTCGCGCCCGGTGCGGCCGTGCGCGCGCAGCACGTGCTGGGCCTGCGCGAACTCCACGACGCGCTCGCCGATCCCCGTGTCGGCCGCGTCGCGCTCGGCGTCGGCGCGCGCCACGATCCGGCCGCCGATGCGGAGCGCGAGCACGAGCAGCGGGGCGAGCACGAGCAGGGCGACGCCGAGCGGGGGATCCAGCACCAGGAGGCCGAGCGCGATGACCGCGGGCACCACGGTCGCGGTGATGAGCGGACGCAGCAGGTAGGCGGGCACGCCCATCGACGCGAGCACGCTGCCGCCCGCCGCGGCCGTCAGCTCCGCCCGGTGGGACGCGTCGAACCAGGCCAGCGGGAGGCGCACCACGTGGTCGCCGATGCGGTGGTGCAGCGCGTTCGCCGCCCGGACGCCCGCCCCGAACGCGGCCGCCTGGCCGCGGGCCTGCACGGCGAGGTGGGCGGCGGCGAGGAGCAGGAAGAGGGCGATCCACGGCCACGCGGACGCCGGATCCGGGCCGAAGAGGCGCTCCAGCACCGGCACGAGGGCGAGGGCCGCGGCGCCGTGCAGCACGGACGCGGCCGCCATCCGCGCCACGACCGGGCGCAGCTCCCGCTCGCCCGCGGGTCCCAGGGTCCGTCTGGCCTCGTCGATCGCGCGCATCAGCGCCCCTCCCCGTCGGTGTCGGTCGTCGGCGTGGGCGCGCCCGCGCGGAGGAGCCGCGCGTAGAGGCCGTCGCGGGCCATCAGCTCCGCGTGCGTGCCCTGCTCCGCGACGCGGCCCGCGTCCATCACGACGATGCGGTCGGCGTGCTCCACCGTCTCCAGCCGGTGCGCGACGACCAGCACGGTCCGGTCCCGGGTCGCGTGGTCGAGGGCGCGCTGCATGCGCCCGGCGGTGCCCGGGTCGGCGTGCGCCATCGGCTCGTCGAGCACCAGCACCGGGCAGTCGGCGACGAGCGCGCGGGCGAGGGCGATGCGCTGGGCCTCGCCGCCGGAGAGGCCGCCGCGCGGATCCAGCACGGTGGCGTACCCGTCGGGGAGCGCCTCGATGACGTCGTCGACCTGCGCGACCCGGGCGGCGGCGCGCACCTCGTCGAGCGGCGCGTCGGGGCGGCCCAGCCGGAGGTTCTCCAGGGCCGTGTCGCGCAGCAGCACCGTGTCCTGCAGCACGCAGCCGACCTGGGCGTGCCAGGCCGCCGGGGTCGCGTCGCGCACGTCCACGCCGCCGAGCTCCAGCGTGCCGCGGGTGGGCAGGCGCAGGCGGGCGACGAGGGCCGCGAGGGTGGACTTGCCGGAGCCGGACGGGCCGACGACCGCCGTCACGGATCCAGGTTCCAGGTCGAGGTCGACGTCCCGGAGCGCGTCGCGCTCGCCGTCGTAGGAGAAGCAGACGCCGCGGAGCACGAGGCCCCCGCCATCGCGGGCGTCGGGCACGCGCGGCTCCGCGACCTCGGGCTCGGTGGGCGCGCGCAGCACCTCGTCGACGGAGGCCGCCGCGTCGACGGCGCCCCGGATGGCCTGCGCGCGCGGGCCGATGACGCCCACGGGCGCCGCCATCGCGGGCGCGAGCAGGAGGAACGGAGCGAGGTCCGCGGCGGGCAGCGCGCCCGCCGCGACCATCGCGCCGCCCACCGGCACGACGAGGGCGAGCACGCCGATCGGCGAGACCGTCAGCCAGGACGCGGTCGTGGCCGTCGTGGTCCGGGCGACCCAGGCGCCGAAGAACGCGGCGAACGCGTCGACCGCGCGCAGGTAGCGGGCGTGCGCGCGGCCGGGCCGGCCGAAGGAGCGGACCACCTGGATCCCGTCGGCGAACTCCACCACGCTGCCCGCGATCTCGGCCGACGCACGCCCGTACTCGGCCATGGACGACATGGCGCCCGCCATCGCCCGCGCGAACAGGAACACGCCGACGACGAGCGGCAGCAGGCACACGAGGGCGAGCGGCACGTCGAGCGCGAGCAGGTAGACGAGCGACGCGACGGTGACGACGACGAGCCGCGTGACGTCGAGCAGCGTGTGCGCCACGAGCGCGTGCAGCGCGGCCACGTCCTGCTGCACGGCCTGGCGGACCCGGCCGGCGTCGTGGTCGTCGAACCAGGCGAGCGGGACCAGGCCGAGTCGCGCCACGACGAGGCGCCGGAGGTCGAGCTGGAGGTCGGCGTCGGCGAGGTGCGTCAGCGTGTCGGCGGCCGCGGAGAGCAGGAGGCCCGCCAGGCCGGCGACGGCGGCGAGGACCACGCCGCCCCACGCCGGGGGACCGCCGGGGTCGGCGACCGCGGCCCGGCCGATCTCGGCGACCGCCACGACGGCGGCGAGCCCGCTCGCGGAGGCCGCCGCCTGCAGCAGCACGGCCGCCGCCAGCCGGCCGCGGACCGCCCGGACGGCCCGGGCCACCGTGGCGGGCGGCTCCGGCAGGGACGCGGCGACCGCGGCGCCCGGGGCCTCGGCCGCGTCCGTCATCGGCCGAGCACCGCGACCTCGGTCGCCGCGTCCTCGGCCCCGCCGCGGAGCACGGTCCACGACCGGCCCGCCTCCCGGGCGAGCGTCGCCTGGTCCAGGCTGTGCCATTCGTATCCTCCTCGGACCTCGCGTACCGTCCTCGCGCCGTCGAGCACGAGCCAGCGCGTGGTGAATCGGGTGGCGCCGTCGCGGCCGGGCTCGGCCGTGGTCCACCACTCGTAGGTCTGGGTGCCGATGCGCTCGCGCAGGAGGCGGGTCGGCGGGAGCGCGCGCGCGCTCGTCCCCATCAGGTCGACGACGACCACGCCGCCGGGCACCAGGCGCTCGAGGCAGCGGCGCCAGAGGTCCGCCCGGTCGTCGCTGCCGATGTGGCCGGCGACGCCGATGAGCACGACCGCGCGGATCCGCTCGGGCAGCACGAGCTCCTGCGCCGTCTCGGGGCGGATGGTGACCCGGCTGCGGAGCGCGGGATCCTCGTGCACGCGGCTGCGCAGCACGGCGCGCATGACGGGGGAGGGCTCCGCGGCGAGGATCGGCGCGTCGGGCACGAGGTCGGCGAGCAGCCGCGTGACGCGGCCGGTGCCCGCGCCGAGCTCCACGACGGTGCCGGGGTCGGAATCGGGCTCGGCGCCGGCGGAGGCGCCCGCGGCCGCGCCCGCCGGGGCGCCCGCCAGCGCCTCGGCGAGCACGCCCGCGAGCGCCTCCGTGTGGCGCCGGGCCACGAGGTCGTAGAACTCCGCGCCCGGGGAGTAGTCCTGCAGCTCGAGCGTCACGGGAACATCGACTCCGCCGGGGCGGGGAACGCGAGCGCGGGATCCAGCAGGGACACGATCGCCTCGACCACCTCGGCCGGCCGCTCGGCCAGGTAGAAGTGGCCGCCGCGGAAGACCCGGAGGCCGTCGTCGGCCGCCCCGTCGTCCGCCGCTCCGTCGCCGGCGAGCCGGTGCCACGCCTCGGCATCCGCGGGCCGCAGCTCGGGATCCGCGTCGCCGCTGAAGACGCTCACCGGGCAGCCGGGCCCGGGTCCCGCCGCGGTGCGGTGCGTCTCCACGAGCCGGTAGTCGTCGCGCAGGCAGGCGAGCACGGTGCGCCGCATGTCGTCGTCGGCGAGGATCTCGGGCGCGGTCCCGGAGTGCCGCTCGAGGTCGGCGAGGAGCGCGGCGTCGTCCTGCCGGTGCAGGGGGCCGCCCCACCGCACGGTCGGCGCGCGGCGTCCCGACACGACGAGCCGGGCGGCGGGGCGGCCGCGCGCGGCGAGGACGCGCGCGGTCTCGTAGGCGACCAGGGCGCCCATGCTGTGCCCGAAGAGGACGACGGGCAGGCGGTCGGGCAGGGCGCCGACGGCCGCCGCGACGTCGGCGGCGAGCGTGTCGAGATCCGGGCTGACGGGATCGCCGTAGCGGTCCCCGCGGCCCGGGTACTGGACCGCGAGGACCTCGACGCCCCGCGGCGCGAACGGCGCCCAGCCGCGGTACGCCGACGCCGCGCCGCCCGCGTGCGGCAGGCAGACGAGGCGGATGCGGGCATCGGGCGCCGTGGCGATGCGCCGCAGCCAGCCGCCGTCGGCGCGCGGGGTGTCGATCATGGTGCGGCTCCTCGCTGCGGGGTGGGTCGGCAAGGAGCGTAGCCCTTATTGAGAACCATGCGCGATAAGGGTGCGTCGCGGTGTGGAAGGGCGGCGCATCACCCGGCTGGGGAATCGGTCGGCCGCGGCACGAGCGCGCCGAGCGGCAGCGACGCACCGGCCGCGGCGGGCAGGCGCACGAGGTCCATGCCGGCCTCCCGCGCGAGCGCCTCCAGGCCCACCGGATCCCAGGAGTACGCGTCGTGCACCTCGCGCTCCCGGCCGCCGGGCTCGCGGCTGCGCCAGCGCGTGCGCAGGGCGAGGAGGCCGTCGGGCGCGGGATCCGCGCGGAACCACCACTCGATCTCGTCGTCGCCCACGCGCGTGCGGGCCAGCCGCGACTCGGGCACGCGCGTCCCGGGCTCGAGGCCCATCGTCTCGACGACGACGACCCCGTCCGGCAGCAGCCGTTCGGCGATCCGCTCCCAGAGCCGCGCGCGCTGCCCCGGATCGAGGTGGCCGAGCACGCCGCAGAGGAGCACCGCGGAGAGGCGGTCGGGCAGGTCGAGGTCGGGCGCGGATCCGGCGGTCACGGTCACGCGCTCCTGCAGGCCGTCGGCGTCGAGGATCCGCGCGGTCAGCACCGCGCGCAGCGGCTCGGACGGCTCGGCGGCCACCACGCGCGCCTCCGGATGCGCCCGCGCGACGGCCCGCGCGATGACGCCCGTGCCCGCCCCGATGTCGAGCACGGGCGCCGCGGACAGGTCGCGGCCGTCGAGGAGCCGGCAGACCGCGGCGGCCGTGAGCTCGGCGTGCGCGGCGGCGGCGAGGTCGAAGAGCTCGGCCGCGGGGCCGTAGGGGTCGGCCGGCGCCGGGTCGGGGGACGCGCCCGACGGATCGCCGCCCGCCGGCGCGCGCCCGTCCGCCGCGTCCGACGGCTCTGCCGCGGGCAGGATCGCCGCGGCCGTCACCCGCGGCGGCTCGCCCGGCCGGATGCTCCGCGGCGGGCCGAGCCGCCGGGTGAGGTCGACCCACGCGCGCGCCATCGTGATGTCGGCCTGCGCCGAGCGGAGCGCGTCCCCGTCGCCCGAGCGGATCTCCGCCACGAGCATCCCGAGCGCGTGCCCGACCGCGTCCGGCCACACGTCGTCGAAGAGCTCGCCCGCGGTCGGTGCGGGCGCCTCCGGCCAGGAGGCGAGGCGCGGCAGGGAGCGCCGGGCGGGATCCCCGTCGAGGTCGAGCCGGCCGGCCGCGTCGCGGCGGGTGTGCAGCGCCGGGCTCCAGGTGACCGGGCCGTGCACGTCGGCGAGCGTCAGCACGCCCGCCTCCGACGCGAGGGAGATGCGCGGCCAGAGGAGCGCGTGGTTGTCGCGGTCGGCGGGGTGCAGCTCGTCGTGCACGCGCAGCGACAGCGGGATGCCGCCGACCACGCCCTCGATCGCCGTGAGCGGGGACGGGCGCGTCTCGAGCGCGGTCAGCTCGCGCGGGCGCGCGACGGGATCCGCGAACGCCCACGGCCGGAGCCCGCCGACCGCCAGGCCGAGGACGTCGACGAGCGGCTGCAGCAGGTGCACGGGACCCGCGGCGTCCACGTGCACGAGCGCGCTCCTGGCGCGCAGCCGCTCGGCCGACGCGAGGAAGCCGCGCGTCGCGCGCACGTGCCGGTAGTGGGTCGAGAGGCGGTAGCGGACGCCGGCCTTGCGCGCCGCGCGGGCGGCCGCGGTGATCTCGTCGGGGTGCGCCGGGTGCTCCTGCAGCACGTGGATCCCGCGGGCGAGCAGCGCCAGCACGAGCTCGGATCCCGGCCCGCCCTGCACGGCCGCGCCGACGGCGACCGACGCCAGGTCGACGTCGGCGGGCACCTCGGCGACGTCGGTCCACATCGGCACGCCATGCGCGGTGGCGAGGGCGCGGGAGGCGTCGCCGCCGCGCGCGAGGATCCCGACCAGCCGCAGATCGGGGCGCGCGAGCACGGCCCGGAGGTGGATGCGGCCGAAGCCGGTGCCGCAGACGACGACCCGCAGCGGGCGGCCGGCGGGATCGCCCGTCACAGGTCCTCCTCCACCATCTCGCCCGCGTCGCCGGCGTCGCCGGCGTCGTCGATGCGCGTGACGGTGCTCGCGCCGGATGCGGCGACGAGGTCGAGGACGCGCTGCGGATCCAGCACGTCGTGCGCGAAGCCGACGCCCGCGGGCACGGTGCCCGCGCGGATCTCCCGCACGGTGATGGCCGCGAGATGGCCCGCGAGCACGTAGCTGTCGTCGCTGTGCAGCACGATCGCGCGCTCGACCGTGACGCCCTCGGCGTCGGTGCCGCGCACGGAGACGGCCAGCACGTGGAACGGCCGGGTGCCGAGCAGGTCGAGGTCGCCCGCGCGGATGAGCGCGTCGGCGGCCGCCGTCGCGCCGTCGTCGCCCGCGAGCAGCGCGGGCAGCCGGTTGAGGGCGTCGCGCACGGCCGGACCCGGGTGCACGTTCCACCACTCGGCCTCCGCGAAGCCTGTGCCGCGTGCGATCCGCTCGGTCTCCGCCGACAGGTACGGCTGCAGCGCGACCCGGCCCGCGAAGAACGGCGCCGTCGCGTCCTCCTCCGCGCGGAGCGCGCGCTCGACCCGTCGGCCGCCGGACCACGCGGCGAGCGGCGTGCCGTACGCGGTGGATCCGGGCCCGCCGGCCGCGAGCGACAGCGGCACGTCGAGCGCGACCCCGGGGGAGCACGCCTCGACCCCGCCCACCCAGCCGCGCAGGCGGAGAGGGCCGCGCAGCCCCTGGGCGGCGAGCCGCGGCAGGAGGCCCGAGAGGCCGGGGACCACGCCGGTCGAGACGACCGCGCGGCGGCCGTCGCGCACGGCGACGTCGGCGAGGCCGCGCGCGACGAGGCCCGCGCGCACGGGCTCCTCGCCGCAGACGTCCACGTAGTCGGCGCCCGCCTCGTGGGCGGCGGCCGCGATCCTGTCGCCGAACGCGAAGGCGGGGGCGGCGCAGTGCACCACCACGTCGGCGCCGCGGCAGAAGCGCGCGAGCGCGTCGTCGTCCATCAGGTCGACGGTCACGGTCTCGACCTCGCCGCCCGCCTCGTCGGCGAGCTCGCGGAGCGGCGCCTCGCGACGCCCGCCGAGCCGGAGCGGCTCATCGGACAGGGCGCGGAGGGCGAGCACCGCGGGTCGCCCGACGGCGCCGGACGCGCCGATGACCGCGATCACGCGATCACCGCCCCGCCCGTGACGCGCGTGAGGATCGACAGCACGCGCGGCGCGTGCTCGACCGACAGGCAGTCGTAGTGGTCGCCCGGGATGTCGACGATGTCGAGCTCGCCGAGCGCGAGCTCCTCCCAGTAGTCGGTCACCGCCTCCCTGCTGCCCGGGAACGGGTACGCGCCGCTGTGCCGGAGGAACGTGATGTCGCCCGCGTACGGATCCGGCCGGTAGCGCGTGATGGCGAACACGCTCTGCCGGAAGGTGCGGAAGAACCGCGTCATCTGCTCCGGGGTGTAGCTGCCGGACGCCGGCGGCACGACCTCGCACATGCGGGCGATGCGGGCCCGGCGCGGGATGCGCGACAGGTCGAGGAAGGCCCGGCCGATGTCGGCGAACTCGCCGTCGAGCGACGCGTAGCCGTCCGCGGGCATGACCCCGGGGGTCCTCTCGAGGATGCGCGCGCCCGCCGCGGCGATGCGCCACGGGTCGGCGGGGAAGCCGAGGTCGACGGGGTCGATGCCGATCATCATCGCGAACGAGTACTCCGACACCATCTCGTCGTCGAGCCGGAACGCGGGGCTGTGACTGCTGATCGCGGTGAAGGACGCCACGTCGGCGCCCGCCTCCGTGAGCGCACGCGCCACCTCGGTGGCGACCAGGCCGCCGAGGCAGTAGCCGACGACGTGGAAGGTGCGGATCCCGGTGGCGAGGAGCTCGCGGGCGTACTCCGCGGCGATCCGGTCGATGAGGCCGTGCGGGTCGGCGTCGAGGAAGGCGTCGAGGTCGGGGACCTCCACGCCGTACAGCGAGCCGGTGCCGCGGGACCGGCGGCGGATCTCGGTCATCAGCGCGCGGTACGGCATGATCGTGCCGATCCCGGCGTGGACGAGCACGGTGGCCGGTCCCTGGCCGGATCCCGAGAGCAGGCTCACGGCCGGCGTCGCGGGCGCCTCCCGGTCGCCCGCCGCGCCCTGCCCGGCCTGCCGGACGTAGCCCGCGAGCCCGGCGATGGTCGGCCGGCGGAGCATGTGGCGGAGCACGACGTCCCACTCGAGGTCGACGACCTCGGGCAGCTGCTCCCGCATCCGGCCGACGAGGCGCGCCACGAGGAGCGAGTCGCCGCCGAGCGCGAAGAAGTCGTCGTCGCGGCCGATGCCGGGGCGGCCCAGCAGCTCCGCCCACAGCTCCTGGAGGCGGCGCTCGACGTCGTCGCGGGGCGCGTCGGATCCCGCGGCCACGGCGGCGGCCGGCGCCCGGTCCTCCGCGAGCCGGGCGAGCGCAGCACGGTCGACCTTGCCGTTCGCGGTGACCGGCAGCGCGTCGAGCACCTGCCAGCGGCGCGGCACCATGTACTCCGGCAGGCGGTCGGCGGCGTGGCGGCGGAGCGACGCGGCCCGCAGCGGCGCGCGGTCGGCCTTCACCTGCGCGAGCAGGAGGTGCTGGCCGAGGCCGGAGAGCGGATCCTCGTCCGCCGGCACCTGCTGGATCCCCCGGGCACCGAGGTCGCCGAGCATCGCCCGCCACGCGTCGGCCGCGAAGAGCAGGGCTTCGTCGGCGAGCCGCGCGTCGGCGGGTCCGCCGGCGCGCACCTCCATGAAGTCGGTGGCGATCATGAGCGGCGGGTTGTCCTCGCGGGTGCTCTCGATCACGGCGAGGTGGCCGTGCGGGGCGAGGAGCCCCTCCAGCCGCCGGAGCGCCGCGGGCACGTCGGGCACGCCGTGCAGGCCGTTGGAGCAGATCACGACGTCGTAGGAGTTCGGGCGCTGCCCCTGCGACAGCGGGTCGGCGGCCGGGTCGAAGGCCTGGAACCGCACGCCGGGCCGGTCGGGGTGGCGCTCGCGGGCCTCGCCGACGTGGAACATCGAGGGGTCGGTGAACACGTACTCGACGGCGCGGCCGGCGAGGGCGGGGATGAGCTGGTCGGCCGCGCCGCCCACGCCGCCGCGCACCTCGAGGATCCGCAGCGGCTCGTCCGCGCCGAGCCCCCGGGCCTCGTGCCGGTCGGCGAGGGCGACGACCGCGGCCGTGAGCGCCGCGGTGAGCAGCCGCACGCCGAGGTTGTCGCGGTAGGCCGCGCCGATCGCGTCGCTCGGCGCACCCGGGTAGAGCAGCTCCGCGATGTCGAGGTCGCCGCTCACGAGGTCCGCGAGCGCGAGGCTCGACGCCTGCACGTGGCGGAGCAGCTCGGCGCTCCAGCGGATCTCCCGCTCGGCCTCCTCCACCCGGGCCCAGGCGCGCGCGACCCGCTCCGGATCCGCGGAGAGCGCGCCGCGGTAGCGTCCGTCGGCGTCGCGCGCGATGCGTCCGCGCCGCTCGAGCGCGCGCAGCCAGCGGCGCACGACCACGCGGTGGGCGTCGCTCGCGCGCAGGAGGCCGGCGACCTCGTCCGCGTTGACCGGTGCCTCCTCGTCGACGAGCGCGCCCGCCGCGGCGAGCGTCCGCTCGATCACGCGGAGCGCGTGCTCGTCGAACTGGGCGAGGAACGCGCCGAGGGCAGCCGTGTCCACGTCCGCCGCGGCGACCGCGAGGGCGGCGCGCGCGGCGTCACCGGGCGCGCGGTCGTCCGGCGTGTCGGCGGGCGCGATCCGCTCGGGCTGCACGAGCCCGACGAGGTGCCGGCCCGCGGTCCCCTCGGCCACCTGCACCGCGCAGTCGGCGACGCCCGGGTGCGCGAGCACGGCGGCCTGGATCTCCGCCAGCTCGATGCGGTAGCCGCGGATCTTCACCTGCGCGTCCTCGCGCCCGAGGAGCTCGATGCTCCCGTCGGGCAGGTACCGGCCGATGTCGCCCGTGCGGTACTCGCGGTCGCCCGTGGCGGGATCCACCCCGAAGCGCTCGCGCGTGCGCTCGGCGTCGCCGAGGTACCCGAGCGCCACGCCCGCGCCGCGGATGAGGATCTCGCCGGGCACGCCCTCGGGCCGGTCGCGCCCGAGGTGGTCGACGACGGCCAGCCGCTGGCCGCGCAGCGGGGTGCCGTACGGGATGCTCGGCAGCAGGCGGTCGACCTCGCCGATCACGTGGTGCACCGACCAGATGGCGGCCTCGGTCGCGCCGCCGAGGCTCACGACGGTGAGCTCGGGGTGGCCGGCGCGCATGGCGTCGGGCAGGGTCACGGGGATCCAGTCGCCCGAGAGGAGCGCGAGCCGCAGCGTGCTCGGGCCGTCGCCGTCCGCCGCGCCGCCGGTCGCGGCCACCGCGTCGCGGTAGTCCTGCAGCATGCGCGCCTGCGCGGGCACGGAGTTCCAGAGGGTGACGCGGTGGCGGGCGATGAGCGCGGCCCAGTGCGAGGGGTCGTCGCGCCGCCGCGGGTCCGGCAGCACCATGGCGCCGCCCGCGCCGAGCACGCCGAGCACGTCGAAGATCGACAGGTCGAAGCCGAGGCCGGCGAGCGCGAGCACGCGGTCGTCGGGGCCGACGCCGAACCGCTCGCGGATGTCCACGAGCGTGTTGTGCGCGGCGTGGTGGGAGAGGATCGCGCCCTTGGGGGTGCCCGTGGACCCGGACGTGTAGATGACGTAGGCGGGGTCGGCCGGATCCACGCCGTCGCGCCCGGCGTCGGGGCCAGGCCGGGCGGCGGCGGGCTCGATCGCGTCGACCGCGATCCGCTCGACGCCGACGGGCCAGTCCTCGGACGCGCCGACGAGGGCCTCCTGCGTGAGCACCTGCCGGATCCCGGCGTCGGCCAGCACGGTGTCGCGGCGGATCCGGGGCTGGGCCACGTCCACGGGCACGTACGCGCCGCCCGCGAGGAGCACGCCGACCACGGCGACGACCTGCTCCCAGCCGCGCGCCGCGACGATCGCCACGCGGTCGCCCGGCTGGTGCCCGGTGGAGCGGAGCCGCGCGGCGACGGCGGCCGCGCGCCGCACGAGCTCGTCGTGGGTCAGCGTGCGGTCGGGGGCGATGACCGCGGGCGCGTCGGGTGTCGCGTCGGCGGCGGCGAGGAGCGGCTCGTGCACGAGCGCGGGCGCGACCGGATCCCCGGTGTCGCCCACCCGGATCCGCCGGTCGCGCTGGTCGTCGGGCAGGTCGACGGCGACCGGTCGGTCCCAGGCGCCCGGGTCGTCGGCGAGGGCGCGCACCGCCCGGATGAAGGCGCCGAACGCCGCGTCGGCCACGCCGTCGGCGAGCACGCCCTCCCGCACGTCCCAGCTGAGCTGCAGCCCGTCGGGCACCCGCAGGGCCTGGCAGTCGATCCAGACCTGCGGCGTGCGCGTGACGGCCGCGGTGATCCGCCCGCCGTCGCCTGTGGGCGCGCTCGCGGCGTCCCCGGCGAGCGCGCTCGTGAAGACCACGGGTGCGAGGGCCACGTCGCGCGCATCGCCTCCCCGGCGCCGGGTGAGCTCGGCGAGCAGCTCGGTGCCGCCGCAGAGCGGGTGGGCGAGGTCCTCGAGCAGGCGCGCGGAGAGCGCCCGCATCCGCTCCACGGCGGGCACGCCCTCGGTGAGGTCGACCTCGAGCAGCTCCACGGACGTGAAGTCGCCCACCACGTGCTCCGCGCCGGCGGGCAGCCCGCCGCGATCCGAGACGGGCACGTTGAGGAGGAAGCGCGGGCCGCGGCTCCAGCGGCCGACGGTCTCGGCGTAGGCGGCGAGCAGGGCGCTCGTGGGGGTCACTCCGGCGGCGGCGGCGGCGCGGTCGAGGCGCTGGGCGGACGCGGGGTCGAGCACAGCGGACAGGCGGCGGAACCGGGCGGGAGCCGCCATCGGGTCGTGGTCGGCGAGCGGCAGCTCGGGCGCCGGCGGCAGGTCGTCGAGGCGGCGCCACCAGTAGGAGCGGTCGCGCTCGTACGCGGCCGACGCCGTGAGGGCGCGCCGGGCGAGCACGCAGTCGCGGAAGCCGGGGCCGTCGGGCGATCCGGGGAGGGCGGCTGCCGGATCCTCGACGAGCGCGCGCAGCTGGTCGAGCACGAGCTGCAGGCTCGCGTGGTCGATCACGAGCAGGTCGACGGCCAGGTGCAGGCGCACGGCGTCGTCGGCGCGGGTCACGACGGCGCGCACGCGCGGCCAGCCGGGGTCGCCGCCCGTGCCCTGCGCGAGCTCGGCGCGCACGGCGTCGAGGCGGTGCCCGATGGACGCGGATCCGAGGCCCCGTAGGTCGTCGACCGGCACCTCGACGGGGCCGGGGTCGGCGAGCACGCGCTGCGAGCCGTCGGGATGGATGTCGGCGCGCAGCATCCCGTGGTGCGCGACCAGGCGGATCCACGCGTCGACGATGCGCGCGGGATCGGTGGACGCCGGCCACGACAGGTCGAGGTCGGCGCTGCAGGCGACGCCGCCGTAGGGGTACGCGTCGGTGCGGCCGAGGAGGTAGGCGGTCTGCACGGGGGTGAGCGGGAAGGGCGCGTGCGCGGCGGCGGGATCGGCGGCGGCCGCATCGGGGGCGCCCGGCCCCGTCGCGTCCTGCCGCCCGAGGATCGCGAGCACCTCGTCGCGGTGCCGGCGGATGAGCTCGCGCCGGTCGTCGTCGATCACGCCGCGCGGTCCGCGGAACCGGATCCGCCCGTCCTCCGCCCAGAGCCGGACGCCGCGGGCGTTGAGGTCGTCGATGAGCTGTTCAGCGTTCACAGGTCTCCGCTTTCGAAGAGGTCGGTGCCGGCCGGGGCCGGCGTTCGGGCGGGTGCGTCCGCGGGGGATGCGGACGCGGGGGTGGATGGGGTGGCGGACGCGACGCGCGAGCGGTCGATGCAGGCGGCGAACGCCCGCACGGTCGGCTCCTCGAGGAAGCGGCGGACGCCCGCGTCGACGCCGAACCGGCGCTGGGCGGCGGTCACGAGCCGGAGCATGGCGAGGCTGTCGCCGCCCGCCGCGAAGAAGCCGGTGTCGGGGGCGGGCGGGGTGCCGAGGATCCCGGCCCACAGCTCGGCGAGGGCGGCCTCCGTCGCGGTCGCGGGCGCGGGCGCTCCGGGTCGCGCGGGGTCGTCGGCGTCGGCGTCGGCCTCCGCGAGCGCGCGGGCCAGCGCGGGCACGTCGACCTTGCCGTTCGCGGTGAGCGGCCACGCGTCGACCAGGTGGATGCGGTGCGGCACGGCGTAGGCGGGGAGCCGGTCGTCGGTCGTCGCGGTCGCCGCGGACAGCACGGCGGCCCCGTCGTGCCCGTCGGCCGGCTCGACGGCCGCGAGCAGGCGGCGTCGCCCGCCCGGCCCGTCGACCACGAGCGCGATCGCGCGCCGGACCCCGGGCGCCGCGGCGAGGGCGGCCTCGATCTCGCCGAGCTCCATCCGGTGCCCGCCGAGCTTCACCTGCCGGTCCGCCCGGCCGAGGAACTCGAGGATCCCGCCGGGCCGGTACCTGCCCGTGTCGCCCGTGCGGTACCAGCGGCCGCCGTCGAGCTCGACGAACGCGGCCGCCGTGCGCGCGGGATCGCCCCGGTAGCCGCGAGCGAGGCCGCGGCCGCCGATGACGAGCTCGCCCGGCACCCAGTCGGGGCAGTCCCGGCCGGACGCGTCGAGGACGCGGAACGCCTGGTCGGGCAGCGGCCGGCCGTAGGGCGCGGATGCCCAGCCGTCCAGCGGGCCGTCCACCTCCCACGCGTTCGACCAGATGGCCGCCTCGGTGGCGCCGCCCAGGGCCACGAGGCGCGTGTCCGGGCCGGCCGCGCGGATCAGCCGCCCGTGCAGGTCGGTGCCCACGCGGTCGCCCGAGACGAGCGCCGCCCGCAGCGTGCCGAGCCTCCCGGGTCGGTCGTCGGCCGCGACGAGGAGCATGTCGAGCAGCATCGGCACCGTGTCCCACAGCGTGACCCCGTGCTCGTGCACCAGGTCGAGCCACCGCGGGGCGTCGCGCTCCTCGCCCTCCTCGGGGATCACGAGCGCGCCGCCCGCGCCGAGCACGCCGAGCACGTCGAACACCGAGAGGTCGAAGTCGAGGGCGGAGAGGGCGAGGATCCGGTCGCGGGCGCCGAGGTCGAGCATCCGGCCGACCGCGTCGATCGTGGACCACGCGGCGTCGTGCGCGATCTCCACGCCCTTGGGCTCGCCCGTGGAGCCGGAGGTGTGGATGACGTAGGCGAGCGCCTCGACGGGCGGCCGCACCGGTTCGGCGAGCGGCTCCTCCGCGGCCGCGTCGGCCGGGCGGAGGAGGGCGGGAGCGTCGGGGTCGTCGCCGCCCGCCGCGGCCGGGTCGTCGGCGATGACCAGGCGGATGCCGGCCGCGCGGTGGATCGCCCGCCGCCGCGCGGGAGGCTGCGCGATCCCGACCGGCGCGTACGCGGCACCGGCGCTCAACACGCCGATGGCCGCCGCCGCCTGGTCCGCGCCGCGCGGGAGCGTGACGCCGACGAGGTCGCCCGGGCCGATCCCGCGCCGCTGGAGCGCGCCGGCGATCCGCAGGGCGCGGTCGGCGAGCTGGCCGTGCGTGACGACGCGCGTCGCCGCGCCCGTGCCCGTGATGAGCGCGGGCGCGTCGGGTGCCCGGCGCGCGGCCGCGTGCACCGCGTCGTGCAGGAGCCGGCCCGGTCGGGGAGCCGCGGAGGCCGCGGGGGCCGCGGGGGCCGCGGGCGCCGTGGCGCGGGCGCGCGCCTGGTCGGCCGGGGGATCCACGGGGAGGGGCGCGTCCCAGTCGGCCGCGGCGAGGTGCTCGAGCGTGGTCACGTACGCCGCGAACAGCGCGTCGACGAGGCCGGGCGGGAACGCGTCGTCGCGGGCGTCCGCGTCGACCCGCAGCCCGCCGTGGTCCTCCAGCACCTGCACGTCGAGGAGCACCTGGGGCGACTGGGACACGCCGTGGATCCGCTCGCCGAACGCCCCCGATACGTCCGCGGAGACGCCGTCGCCGACGCCGATCGCGCTCGTGAACACCACGGGCACCGGCGCGACGGCCGTGCCCGCGAGGCGCGCGCGCTCCCGGAGGATCCACGACGCGGGCGCCTCGCGGTGGTCGAGGTCGCCGGCGAGGCGCTCCTGCAGCCCGCGGGCCGCCTCCGCCGCGGAGCCCGCGGCGCGGTGGTCGAGCAGGGTCAGGGCCGTGAAGTCGCCGACGAGGCGCGGCATGTCGGGGTGGACGTCGCGCCGGTCGAAGAGGGTCAGCGTCATGGTGAGGTCGCGCTGCCCGGTCCAGCGGGAGAGCACGTGGCCGTACGCGGTCGCCAGCATGCTCGTGGGCGTGAGCCCGGCCGCCCGGCAGCGGTCGCGGAACGCGGCCCACCACGCGGCGTCGAAGCGGTGCGCGCGGCGCGTGAAGCGCGGGGCCGGGTCCGCGTCCGCGAGCGGCAGCCGCGGGGCGTCGGGCATGCCGGCGAGCCGCGCGCGCCAGTGCTCCTCGTCCGCGCGGCGCCGCTCCGGGTCCGGCCGGGTCTGCAGCACGCAGTCGCGGAAGGTCAGCTCGGCGGGCGCGGGCGGGAGCGGCAGCCCGCGCACGAGGAGGTCGAGCTCGGTGTACAGGATCATGATCGACAGCGCGTCGACGACGGCGTAGTCGATGCCGATCGCGATGCGCGTGCGGATCCCGCCCCGGCCGTCCGGGTAGCGCAGCGCGTCGACGTCGAACAACGGCCAGACGGCGAGGTCGTGCCGGCGGTGCGAGGTGCGCTCGCGGAACGCGGCGAGCTCCCGGGCCACCGCATCCGGATCCGCGTCGGCCGGAACCGCGCGCACGTCGACGCGCACGGGCGGCACCTCCTCGAGCACGCGCTGGGTGCCGTCGGGGTGGATCACGGTGCGCAGCGTCGGGTGCCGGCGCACGAGCTCGTCGAACTTGGCGCCGAGCAGGTCGAGGTCCTGCCCCGCGCCGTCGAACTCGGTGTGGTGGTACGTGCCGACGCCGCCGAGCGGGATGCGCGGGTCGCGGCCGACCGCGTACGCGCGCTGCACGTCGGTGAGCGGGAAGGGGTCGTGGCGGTGTTCGGGATCCGGCACGATGCGGGCGCGCGCGTCCCCCGGCTCCGGCTCCGTGAGGTGCAGCGTCGCCGCGAAGTCGGCCAGCACCGGGTGCCGGAAGAGCGCGGCCACGCTCGCGTCGGCGGCACCGGCGGCGCGCAGGGCGGCGATGCTGCGGGTCGCCTGGAGGGAGTCGCCGCCCGCGGCGAAGAAGGAGCGCCCGCGACCGCACGGGGTGCCGAGCAGCTCGCTCCAGACGCGCTCGACCAGCCGCTCCTCGGGCGACAGCGGGGCGTCGTCCGGGTCCGGCGCGGGGGCCGGGCGCTCGGCGAGCTCGGCGGTGATCCGCGCCCGGTCGACCTTCCCGTTGGCCGTGAGCGGCAGCTCGGCCCGCACGACCACGCGCCCACACTCCATGGACGGCGGCAGCAGGGCGCGCGCGTGGGCCGCGACGTCGTCGGGGGCGACGACGGCGCCCGGCTCGGGCACCACCATGGCGGCGAGCGCGCCGGCGACGGCGACGACGACCGCGCGCTGCACGCCCGGGAAGGAGGTCAGCGCGGCCTCCACCTCGCCGGGTTCCACGCGGTGCCCGCGGATCTTCAGCTGGTGGTCCGCGCGCCCGAGGAACTCGAGCACGGGCCGCCCCGCGTCGTCGCGCCGGTACCGGGCGCGGTCGCCCGAGCGGTACCAGCGCGCGCCGTCGAGCACGGGGAAGCGGGCGGCGGTGAGGTCGGGCTCGCCGCGGTAGCCGCGGGCCAGCGCGTGCCCGCCCACGAGCAGCTCGCCGGGCACGCCGTCGGGGCGGTCGCGGCCGCGCTCGTCGACGACCCGGAGGCGCACGCCGGGCAGCGGCTCGCCCCAGGGGAGGCCGCGCGCGGCGGACGCGGGATCCGCGGGGGCACCCGCAGCCGCCTCGTGCACCGTGGAGTGGATGGTCGCCTCCGTCATCCCGCCGAGCGCGAGGAGCCGGGCGGCGGGCGCGCACGCGGAGAGACGCTCCGGCAGATCCGCCCCGACGACGTCGCCGCCGAGCAGCACGAGCCGCAGGGGCAGGGCGCCGTCCCCGGTCGCCGTGAGCAGCATGTCGAGGAGCGCCGGCACGGTGTTCCAGACGGTGACGCCGTGCGCGCGCACCAGGTCCCGCCAGCGGTCGGCGTCGCGGCGCTCGTGCTCGGCGGGCACGACGACCGCGCCGCCCGCCGAGAGCAGCGCGAACAGGTCGTAGACGGAGAGGTCGAAGTCGAGCGCGGAGAGGGCGATGGCGCGGTCGTCCGGGCCGACGGGCGCGACGTGCGCGAGCGAGCGGATGGTGGCGACGGCGGCGCGGTGGGCGACCTCCACGCCCTTCGGCCGGCCGGTGGATCCCGACGTGAACAGCAGGTAGGCGGGGTCGTCGGGGGTCACGACGACGGGATCCGCGAGCGGCGCGGCGTTCCGGGCGGCCCCGAGCGCGACCACGGGCGGGCCGTCCGGGCCGACGGCCGCCGCGGAGACGGCGACCAGGTCGTCGTGGGCGAGCACGCAGGTGATCCCGCTCCCCAGGATCGCGGCGCGGCGCGCGGGCGGCTGGTCCGGGCCGACGGGCGCGTAGCAGGCGCCGGCGAGCAGCACGCCGAGCACGGCGGCCACGCGGTCCGGCCCGGCGGGCGCGGTGATCGCCACGGTCGCGCCGGGGCCGACGCCTTCCGCGCGCAGCAGCCCCGCGACCCGGCGCGCGTGCTCGGCCAGCTCGCCGTACGCGACCACGCGGCCGTCGGACGCGATGACCGCCGGCCGGCCCGGATCCGCCGCCGCCCGCGCGAGGAACGCCGAGTGCAGGAGGCCGTCGACCGGGCCCGACGCGTCCGCGTCCGCGTCCGGCGCCGGCCGCTCCAGCGCCCGGCGCGCCCGCGCGTCCTCCGGGGCGGGGACCGCGAGCGCCGGCAGGTCCCAGGCGCCGGTCCGCTCGTGCACCAGCGCGTCGACGAGGGCGCGGTACGCCCCGAACGCGGCCTCCATCGCCCGGTCCTCGAGGATGTCGACCCGCACGTCCCAGTTGAGCAGCAGCCCGCCGTCGAGCTCGGTGACCTGCGCGTCGAGCCAGACCTGCGGGCCCTGGGAGATGATCCAGACCGGCTCCCCGAGCGCGCGGCGGATGGACGCGTCGTACAGCTCGCCCAGCCCGATGGCGCTCGTGTACACGACCGGCGCGAGCACGGGGCTCCCGCCGTCGCGGCGCGCGAGGTCGCGGAGCACGTCGACGCCGCCGTAGCCCGCGTGGGCGACGGCCTCGCGCACGCCCTGCTGGATCCGCCGCGCCTCGTCCGCGAACGGCCGCTCCTCGCGGAGGTCCACGTCGAGCAGGATCGAGGTGCTGAACTCGCCGACGAGCAGCTCCAGCCCCTCCTCGTCGCCGCGGTCGAGCACGGGGAGGTTGAGGAGGAAGCGCCCCTCGGCCGACCAGGCGGCCACGACCTCGGCGAACGCCGTCGCGAGCACGGCGGCCACCGTCAGCCCGCGGGCGCGCGCGGCGGCCTCGAGCAGGCGGAGCTCCTCCTCCCCGATCCGGTGGTGCAGCCGGCGCGAGCGCGGCACCGCGTCGGGCCGCTCGGCGTCGTCGCGGACGGGGAGCGCGGGGCCCGCCGGGAGGTCGGGCACGCGCTCGCGCCACCAGCGCGCGTCGGCCGAGGAGCGGGACTCCGCGGCGCGCGCGGCCCGGGCCGCCAGCTCCGCGCGCACGTCGCGCTGGATCCCGGGCAGCGGCCGCCCAGGCGCGTCCACGAGGTCGCGGAGGTCGGCGAGGAGCACGCGGAGGCTGATGGCGTCGCCCGCGAGCATGTCGAGGTCGACGTGCAGGCGGCTGCGGCCGAACGGCAGGAGCGTCAGGTCGACGCGGAGCACCTCGCCGCGCTCGACGGCCATGCGGCGGTGCGTGCCCGCGTCGCGCATCTCCGCGAGGCGCGCGTCCACGGCGTCGGCCGGCAGCGCGCGGAGGTCGTGGACGCGCAGCCGGGCGGCGGGCGGTTCCTCGTCGGCGGGCAGCGGCTGCTGCGTGCCGTCGTCCCGGAAGCGCATCCGCAGCGACGCGTGCCGGGCCACCAGGGCGGCGAGGGCCGCGCGCAGCCGCTCGGGATCCCGCTCCGCCCCGTCGAGCTCGACGTAGAAGTGCGCGGCGACCGATCCGGACGGCTGGCCGGGCTGCCGGCCGAGCCAGTACGCGTGCTGCAGCGGGGTGAGCGGCGACGGCGACGCGGGGTCGAGGGCGGGGGCGGCGGCCGTGCTCGCGCCGGGATCCGCGGCGGCCTCGCCGAGCACGCGGGTCCACGCCCGGATCGTCGGGTCGGCCGCGAGACGCGAGAAGTCGGCCGCGAGGCCGTCGCGTCGCCAGCGTCCGGCGAGGCGGATGAGCGCAGTGGACTCGAGCCCGAGGTCCACCAGGTCGTCGTCGAGGCCCACGTCCGCGGGGTCGAGGTGCAGGGCGCGCGCGACCTGGTCGCGGAGCAGCGCGGCGGGAGGCACGGAGGGGATCCGCTCGGTCATGTGCACGCTCCTCGGGCTCGCTTTGTTGAGAACGGTTATCATATGGCCGCTGACGCGCCGGCGACGAGATCCGTCCACGGCAGGAGGAGGACGCGGACGGATGCACGAGCGCGAGCACGCGGAGCGCCCGGGTCACGGGCCCGGTCACGGATGCGCCGACTGGGTCGACGCGATGGCCGGGGCCGCCCGTGCGGCGGGACGGGACCCGGACGCGCGGCTCGACGGCATCCTGCGGCGGAGCGCCGCGCGCGTGCCGGACCGCACGGCGCTCGTCGGGGGCGGCGGGCGCTGGACCCACGCCGAGCTCGACGCCGAGGTCGACCTCGCCGCGCGCGGCCTCATCCGGTCGGGCGTCCGGCCCGGCGACCGGATCCTGCTGCAGCTCGCCGACGGCGCCGCCTTCGTCATCGCGTGGTTCGCGCTCGTGCGCGCCGGCGCCGTGCCCGTGCACGCCATGCCGGCCCACCGGCTGATGGAGCTCGCGCACCTCGCCGCCGGCAGCGGGGCGCGCGGCATGGTCGTCGCGGAGCGCGTGGGCCGCGACGACGGCCGGGAGCTCGCGGCCGGGGTGCGCGCGGCCTGCCCCGGGCTCGACCTCGTGATCGTGCACGGGCCGCGACGCGCGGACGGCGCCCTCGCGTGGGAGGAGGTCCGCGAGCGGGGCCGCGCGCAGGATCCCGCCGCCGCATCCGGCCCGGGGCTCGACCCGGTCGCGCCGGATGGCCCGCCCCGCCTCGCGCTCCTCCTGCACTCGGGCGGCACCACGGGCCTGCCCAAGCTCATCCCGCGCCACCACGCGGAGTACTCCTACAACGCATGGGCGGCGGCGCGGGCGTCGGGAGTCGGCCCCGACGCGGTCCTGCTGGCCGTGCTGCCCGTCGCCTTCAACTTCACCCTGGCGTGCCCCGGCGTGCTCGGCGCGCTGGACGCGGGCGGCACCGTCGTCATCGCGCCCGACCCGGATCCCGCGACGGCCTTCGCGCTCGTCGCCCGCGAGGGCGTGACCCACGTCGCCCTGACCCCCACGCTGGCGCGGGCGTGGATCGACGAGGCCGCGCACGCGACCGCCGACCTCGCGAGCCTCCGTGTCGTCCAGGTCGGCGGCGCCCGGCTCGACGACGTCACGGCGCGCGCCCTGGAACCCGCGCTCGGGGCGACGCTCCAGCAGGTCTACGGGATGGCGGAGGGGCTCGTCTGCATGACCGGGCTCGACGATCCGCCCGAGCTGCGCTGGAGCACGCAGGGACGCCCGACCAGCCCCGACGACCTGGTCCGCCTGCGCGCCGCCGACGGCTCCCTCGCGGCCGACGGCGACGAGGGCGAGCTGGAGACCCGCGGGCCGTGCACGCTCCGCGGCTACCACGCGGCCCCGGAGACGGACGCGACGGCCTTCACGCCCGACGGCTTCTACCGCACCGGCGACATCGTGCGCCGGCTCCCGTCGGGGCACCTCGTGGTCACGGGACGCGCGAAGGACCAGGTCAACCGCGGCGGCGAGAAGTACGCGGCGGCGGAGGTCGAGCGCTACCTGCTGGCCATGCCGTCCGTGCGCCAGGCGGCCGTGGTGCCGGTGCCGGATCCCGACCTGGGCGAACGCGCCGTCGCGGTCATCGCCTGCGCGGGGCCGGCACCCGATCGCCGCGCGGTCGTCGCGCATCTCCGCTCCCTCGGGGTGGCGGCGTACAAGCACCCGGACCGGGTGGTCGCGCTGCCCGCGCTGCCGCTCACCGCCGTGGGCAAGATCGACAAGGCCCGGATCCCGGCGCTGCTGTCCGCGGGCGCGGACGCGCGCGCGGATGCCGACGGGGACCTCCGTGCGTGACGCGATCCTCCCCGAGGCGCTCGCCGTCCCCCGCATCCCGTCCGTCGTCCCCGCCCCGCCCGAAGGAGTCCCCATGCCCGCAGCCCCCGTGACCCGCGCAGCCGAGCTGCGGATCACCCGCGACCCGCTCGGCGCCGTCGCCGACCTCGCGCGGGCCTTCCGTCACGAGCCGCACGTCATCCTCGAGGAGGCGGGGCGGTTCTCCTGCGCGATCGGGGCGTGGGCCGAGGTCGTGGTCGACCGGCGGGTCGTCCGCCTGCGCGTCGTGGGCGAGGAGGACGTCGTCGTGCCGTGGCGGGAGCAGCCGCTGCGGGAGGTGGACCGGCTGCTCGCGGGCCTCGGCCCCGACCGCGGGCGCGCCTACGGCACCGCGTCCTTCGAGCTGGCGTGCGCGCACGCGGGCATGCCGGTCGCGCCGGACGCGGGGGAGCTCCTGCACGTGATCCTGCCGCGCACGGAGGTCACCATCGCGGACGGCCTCGCGACCGTCCGCTCGGGGGACGCGCGCGAGGCGGTGGAGGTCGCGCGGATCCTCGCCGCGCCCGAGCCGGCCGCCGACCCCGCCGACCCCGACCCCGCGCCCGCGCGCCCCGGCATCGCGGATCCCGAGGAGGGCCGCGCGCGCTACCTGGCCGCGGTCGCGTCGGGCGTCGCCGCGATCCACGCGGGCGAGCTGCAGAAGGTCGTCGTGTCGCGCCGCGTGCCTGTCGCGGGCGAGGTGGACCTGCCCGCCACCTTCGTGCGCGGACGCCGGGCCAACACGCCCGCCCGCTCCTACCTGCTGGGCCTCGGCGGGGTCGAGGCGGTGGGCTTCAGCCCCGAGATCGTCGTGGCGGTGGACGCCCGGGGCACCGTCCGCACCCAGCCGCTCGCCGGCACGCGGGCGCTCGTGGCCGACCCCGTCGAGTCGCGGCGGCTGCGCGAGGAGCTCCTGTCGGACGCGAAGGAGATCCACGAGCACGCCATCTCGGTGAAGCTCGCGGTGGAGGAGATGGCGCCCGTGTGCCGCCCGGGCAGCGTGCGCGTCGAGGAGTTCATGGTGGTGGAGGAGCGCGGCACGGTGCAGCACCTGGCGTCCCGCGTCGCGGGCGAGCTCGTCGACGGCCTCACCTCGTGGGACGCGCTGGCCGCGCTGTTCCCGGCCGTCACCGCGTCGGGCATCCCCAAGCGCGCCGCGTTCGACCTCATCCGCCGGCTGGAGGGACGGGATCGCGGCCTCTACGCCGGCGCGGTCCTCCGGATCGACCCGGACGGCGCGCTCGACGCGGCCCTGGTGCTGCGGACGCTGTTCCGGCGGGGCGACGCGACGTGGCTGCAGGCCGGCGCGGGCGTCATGGGGGCGTCACGTCCGGCGCGCGAGCTCGAGGAGACGCGCGAGAAGCTGGCGAGCATCGCGGACCACGTCGTCCGCGCCCGCTGACCCGGTCGGGGACGTCGCGGCGGCTCAGACCCCGCCGCCCCCGCCTCCTCCGCCGCCACCGCCGGAGGTCGTGCCTCCCGTGGATCCGCCGCTCGAGCTCGAGCCGGAGTACGTGCCGTGCATGCTCGACGACACCGACCCGAGGCTCGCCGCGAACACGGCGGGCGCGAACGGCGTCTGCCCGGAGTACCAGCCCGGCCGGTCCCGCTCGTGCTCGTAGCGGCGGCCGAGCTCGTCGGCCCACTCGCGCTCCTGGCCGAACACGGCGGCGTAGGGCAGCAGCTCCTCGGTGAGGCGCAGCGCATCGCGGTCGTCGCGCGGGAGGTCCTGCCGCTCGGCGCCCGCGGGTGACTGCAGCATGCGGATCCGGTCGGCCTCGGCCAGCCGGATGAACAGGCGGAGCCCCGCCAGGTGGTCGCGGAGCGCGACGCCGCGCTCGGTGAGCGGGTGCTTCACGAGCGCCGCGATCGTCACGCCGAGCGCGAGCACGGCCACCACGAGGAACGCGATCACGACCGGCCCGCCGTAGGCGCCGACGAGCGACAGCACCGCGAAGACGATCGCGGCGACCATGCCGAGCGTCGCCGCGACGATCAGCAGCGCGATGGGGCCCACCGGGAGCGGCTTCCGGAGGCCGTCCGTCACGGTGCGCTTCCGCACGCCGGCCATGAGCTTCTGGATCCGCGTCGCGACCTCCGTGTCGGTCCCCGTCAGCTCCTTCACCGCGCCGGGCCCCGCGCCGTCGCCGAAGACCGCGTCGACGAAGCGCCGCTCGTCGGGGTCGGTGACGCGCGACGGATCCACGAGCTCCAGCGAGTACGCCGGCTTCCTGCCGCCGTCCCGCTCCAGGATCCGCACCGCCCCGCGCACCGCGAGGTCGAGCAGGAGCGCGGTGGTGGCGCGCGCGGCGTTCCCGGAGATCACGGACGAGACCAGCACGCCGACGCCCTCCGGCGGGTCGTACTGGGCGACGACCGTGCCGCGGCCGGGCGCGTCGGAGAGGCGGCGGCGACGGAGGACGAGGGCGCCCGCGGCGGCGGCCAGCGCCAGCAGCGCGCCCGCGAGCGACAGGCCCGGCCAGGGCGCGGCGAGGAACGACGAGTCGCGCGGCGTGAACGTGCCGGGCTCGAAGCCGATGGAGAGGCTGAGGTTCTCGCGGGGGCCGAGGTCGTCCGCGACGGCCGTGAAGCCGGCGTCCGTCCGGGTGATCTCCGCGGGCCCGTCGGCGCCCTCGGGGCCGGCCGCCGCGTCCGCTCCGCCCGTGAGCCGCGGGAGGAGCTCCGGCGCGATCTCGACGGTCGCCGACACGCGCCCGAACGGCTGCGCCCAGCCGAGCCCGTTGACGTCCCAGTAGAACTCGTCGGCGTCCGTGTCGGCGTAGGCGCGGGTCACGTCGTGCTGCTCGTACTCGATCACGTAGGTCTGCTCGCCGCGCACGTACGCGTCCTCGTCGGCGATGGTCAGGATCAGCGCGCCGTCGTCCGAGTCGGTCTCGTGCTCGCGCGGCGTGCCGGATCCGTCGGTCACGGAGAGCACGCGGAGGCCGGTCGGGTGGCCGTCGTAGTCGCGCACGAGCTCGCGGCGGATCCCCCGGTTCTGGTCCCGGTCGGGGAACTCGGCCACGAGCGTCTCGGTGGTGCGCAGCACGGAGCGGCCGTCCGCGTCGGCCGACAGCCGGTAGACGGCGTCGAACGAGCGGAAGGAGAAGTCGTCGACGTCGGCGTGCGCCGGGGCGGCGAGGCCGAGCGGGATCGCGAGCGCGGTCAGCAGCGCGGCGACGAGCGCCAGGCGGATCCGGGTGGCGCGGGCGATGCGACCGGCGCGGCGGCCGGCATCGGTCCGGCTCCGCGCGCGCTCACGCACCGCTCGCTCCCGCGCTCGTGCCCGGCCCCGGATCCATGAGCCGCCAGTCGGCGACGAACGCGCGGACGCTCCGCGTCTCGAGGTCGAGGCGCACGCGCTGCAGCAGCAGGTCGGCGTCGGCGAGGGGGCCGGCGTCGGTGCGCAGGACCTCGCGGCCGGTGTCGATCCGCCTGACCACGAGCTGCGCCTCGCGCCCGAGCTCCATCGCGTCCGCCCCGACGGCCGCCATCGCGACGGCCCCGATCGCGCGGATGGCGCGCCGCACCGGCCGTCGTGGCCCGGGTTCCAGCACCGCCTCGAGGACCTCGGCGGCGACCGTCCGGTCCGGCTCCCCGTCGCCCGTGCCGGATGCGTCAGCGCTCGTCATCGTGCTCCCCTCGCGCGACCCCCGCCGCACCCGGAGTCAACCACGGGATCCGCCCGCCAGCAGGGCCGCGGCGTCGGCGGCCAGACCCGAGTAGGCCGACTGCCGCTCGAGCCCGTCCGCCTCGCGCGCCGCGGCCTGCACGACCACGGTCCACGTGTCGTCCCCGTCCTGGACGAGGTAGGAGAGCGCGAGCGTGCCCACCGAGCTGCCGCCCTTGAAGGCCACGTGGTCGAAGCGCGCCGGCTCGGGCAGGCCCGGGTTCGCCGCGAGGATCCCGCGCACGGGCTCCCCGGCGGGCGTCGCCGCCAGCTCGTCGAGGCGCAGGTGCGCGCGGGCGATGTCGTCGGGGGTCGCGAACCAGTCCGCGCCCTCGGTCCACACGACGTCCGTGACCGCGGTGACCGGCACGTCGAGGATCCCGCCCGGCAGCCCGTCGAGGAGCGCGCGCCGCTCGGCCGCGTCGCCATCCGCCCACGCGTCGCGGAGCGCGCCGTCGTCCTGCCAGCCGATGCGGAAGAGGTCGCGCGTGGTCATGAGCGGTACGTTGCGCGGCGGATCCGAGTGGCCGAGGTCGGCGAGCGCCGCCTCCACGCGCTCCCGACCGATCGCCTGGATGACCATGTCCGTGGCCGTGTTGTCGCTGATCGCGATCATCTTCTCGGCGGTGTCGCGCACGCTCACGACCGTGCCGCTCGGGGCGTCCTGCAGCTCGCCGGAGGGGAGGCTGCGCACGTCGTCGGTGACGGTGAGCGGGTCGTCCCAGCCGATCCGGCCCTCCTCCACGGCCTGCACGAGCGCGCCCAGCACGTAGAGCTTCACGATGGATCCGATGGGCCGCGCGTCCGTCGCCCGCACGCCGTCGGGCAGCACCTCGAGGATCCGCTCGCCGAGCTCCCCGCCGGACGCGCGCGTGACCGTGAGCGACACGTCGCCGCCGAGCGCGGCGGCCTGCTCCTCGAGCTCGTCCCAGCTCGTCGCGGGCTCGCGGTCGCCCTCCGGCTCGCCGAAGAACAGGCCCGTGATGAGCCCCTGCTCGTCGACCGCGACCGTCATGTCGAAGGTGCCGCCCGCCTCGCTCGCGATGGTCGTCACCGACTGCGGGCCCTGCTCCTCGTGCGCGGTCACGGTCCACGGGCGGCCCGCGCGCACCTGCTCCAGCACGGCGGCGATGTCCTCCGCCGACGCCGCGTCGAGCATCACCTGCGCCAGGCGCTCGCCGGTCTCCTGCACGGGCACCGCGTCGTCGGCGTTCACGGTGTCGAGCAGCCACCGCGCCTGCTGGCCCACGGGCGACCCCGGCAGCACCACCGGCTCGGCGACGGGCGCGGGCGTGGCGGGATCCGCGGGCGACGCCGAGCACGCGGCCGTCAGGGCGGTCACGGCGGCGATAGCGAGGGCGATCGCGGCGCGCGCGGGGCGGGATCGGCGGGACGGACGGGTCGGTCGGATCGGTGACGCAGGCATGCGTCCATCCGACAGGAACGGGGCCGCCCGGGCGTCCCCCAGGAGGGGGAATCGTCCGGACGGCCCCGTTCGTCGTGTCGTACCGCGGTCGGATCAGCCGCGCGGCTCGACCCGGCTCTGGCCCGCGTCGCGACCGGAGACGACGTTCGTGTCGATGTCGAACGCCTGGTCTCCCGCGCCGATCGTGTGCTCGAGGATCTGGTCGAACGCCCAGTTCTCCGGGATCTTCGCACCCAGGTTGGCGCCCCAGCCGTTGGACATGTCGGCCACGTAGCTGAGCTCGGTGAGGTGCGCGGCGGCGAGGGTGCAGCAGATGCGGCGGCCGGCGTACACGCCCACGCGGTAGGCGCTGCCGCGGCGGCGGAGCTCGTCGTGGATCCCGCGGAAGTACGGCTCGAGGTACGTCTCGACCTCGTCGCCCGTCGCGTCGAAGTCGACCGCGTAGTAGATGGTCGTGCCCGGCAGGAAGCCGAGGCGGCGGGCCGCGTCGTCGGCGCGGCCGGCCGCGCGCACCCCGAGGTCGTAGGAGAAGTACGTGGTGTCGGTGCCGCCCTCCTGGAAGATCGGGAACACCTTGAGGCCGCCGGCGAAGATGGCCTGGAGCTCGCCGTCCTGGATGCGCTTCTCGAGCGCGTCCGGCCGGTCGGAGTTCGTGAGGTAGCGCCCGACGATGGTGTAGCCGGCGTCCTTCAGCGTCTTCGCGCGCTCGGCCGTGATGACGGTGATCCCGTCGGCCGCGTTGCCCGGACGGGTCGGGTCGCCGTTGCTCGCGAGCAGCGCGGCCCACGTGCGGTAGTCGCCGCGGCCCGTCTCGGGCAGCGCCACCGTGCGTTGGAACTGGGAGATGCGCACGCCCTGCTCGGCGGAGAAGGTGCCGTCGACCGGCCCGTCCCACGTGCTCATGACCACGAGCGACGCCTGGAGCAGGTGCACGAGGTAGCCGGTGGTGTCGGCGGATCCCACGGTGAGCGTCGCCTGCTTCTGCAGCGTCGTGCGGGTGAGCGGCCCGAACACGCCGTTGGCGGTGGCCTCGTCGATGCCCATCTCGAGCTGGAGCGCGTGGATGAGGGCCTTGTGCGAGTCGCCGGTCCACACGCCGTCGGTGGTGACGGCCGGGAAGCCCGTGCGGGCGCCGTAGCGGGCGACGAGCTGCTTCTGGATGTCGCGGACGACCGGGCGGCCGTTCGACGCGAGCGGGAACTCAGGGGTCGGGGTCGCGGGGGCGGTGGCCTCGTCGGCGTGCGCGGGACCCGCGGCGACGAGGGCGACGGGGACGGCGGCGAGTGCGCCGCCCAGGACGGAGCGTCGGGACAGGACGGAGCGTCGGGACAGGTTCATCGGTGTGCCTCCCATGCCGGGCCGCCGAGCAGACCGGTCCGCAGAGCGGCACGGTCGTCCGGGGGACGGCGGTCTGCGGTTGTCCGACGGCCTGATGGCGACGCGTGGTGCCGCCGGGCCGAGCGGGCGTGAACCGACACCGTACGTGGGGACCGCGCGCGCCGCCGCCCGGCATCCACAGGGGCCGGGCGGCGGGAGGCGCGACGAGGGCGACGCGGTGGGTGTCAGCGGTCGGCGGGCACGGGGGCCGTCGGACCGGTCGGCCCGTCGGATCCGCCGTCGCCCGCGCCGCGGTCGCCCGGACGCATGCGGTCGCGCGCGTGGTGCAGCGTGTCCGACGGCACGGGCGGCACGCCGCGGGAGAGCCGCGCGAGCCCGACCCGCACGACGACCGCGGTCGCGATCCCGAACAGCGCCAGCGTGATGAGCGTCGCCGCCCACAGCGGCAGCGCGAGCAGCAGGAGCGCCACGATCACCGCGGCCAGGAGCCCCAGCGAGACGAGCGCGAGCGCGACGCCCGCGCCGAGCATGATGGCGCCCGAGCGGGCGGACCGGGCGCGCTCGCCGATCTCGCGCTTGGCGGAGTCGATCTCGGCGCGCACCGCGCGGAGCAGGGGGTCGATGGCCTTCTGGGCGAAGGACCCGCCCAGCCAGCCGCCGCGGGAGGAGCTGTCGTCGTCGGTCATGGTGCGTTCTCTTCTCTCGTGCGGGGGGGGCGGGCGTGCAGGGAGCGGGCAGACGACCGCCCCGGCCGGATCCCGAGGGGATCCGGGCCGGGGCGGCCGCGGGTCGATCAGGCCAGGCGCGTCTCGCTCGACATGCTCGAGCGGAGGCCGCCGGTGATCTGGATGACGACCGGCACCTCGGTGCCGAGGACGGCGTCGAGCCGGGTCACGGCCTCGTCGACCGTGCGGCGGACCGCGACGGGCGAGACGCCGCGACGGGCGACCGCGGTGACCCGCAGCGTGGTGGCGTGGGCCACCTCGAACGCCGTGACGTCGACGGACACGATCGCGGAGTCGTCGCGCAGCGCGTCCCCGAGCAGCTGCTCGGCGACCTTCGCGTCGATGACGACGGATCCGCCCGTGGGGGTGGACGCGTCGCGACCGCCCTCGAGCCGGACGAGCGTGCCGGTGCGGCCGTGCCCCTGGCGGAGCGCGAACCACGCGAGGACCACGATGAGCACGAGCGCCACGAGGGCGACGACCCAGAGGATCCACGGCTGCCCGCCGGAGAGCGCGTCGGCGACCGGCTGCTTCGCGTCGGACGCGGCGCCGGAGACCGTGGACTGCACGTCCGGCAGGAGGCTGCCGGCGCCGAGCGCGACGCCCGCCGCGATCAGCACGAGGCCGACCACGATGACGAGGAGGCGGTTCAGCGCCCTGTTCGTGCTGGTCATGAGCCCACCTTCCCGTCCTTCGCGAGCGTCACCTTGGCGGTGAGCTTCGGCGTGTAGTCGTAGCCGTCGAGCTCGGCGCGGACGGCCTGCTCGATGGTGGCCTTGTCCGGCGTGTACCCCGAGGAGGGCGTCAGCCGCACGAGCACCTGGCGCTTCGAGACGGAGACGTCGACCTGGTCGGGCGACACCTCGCCCGCGTAGCTGGCGGTGAGGGCGACGGAGCGGGCGATGACGCGGTCGTCGACGACGGCCGCGGTGCGTCCCACGCTCCCGCCGCGGCGGCCGCGGCTGCCGGGCTTGATGCCCACGATCACGAGGATCAGACCCAGGATCGCGACCACGACGCCGATCGCGACGAGCGCGCCGGCCGGGGCCGACGCGGCGTCGAGCGTCGCCGACGCGAGGTCGGCGGGCGCGAGCAGCAGCGGCGCGGTGCCGATGGCCGCGAGGACCGACTCGGTGCCGAGCCAGGCGAGCACGAGGATCAGCAGCACGGCGAGCGTGATGGCGATCCCGGCGCGCGACGAGTGCGTCTCCCGCCGCACGAGGCGGCGGTAGGTGCTGTCGGTGCTCATGAGACCCTCCTGCGTTCCTGGATGCGGGCGCCCGTGATCCGGAGGTCGACCCGGCCCACGGTGGATCCCGTGAGGCCGAGCACGCGCTCGCGGACCTCGGTCTGCGCGGCGGTGAGGCGCTCCACCAGCGACCCCTCGCGGACCGGGCGGTCCGAGAGCGCGGGGACGCGGATGGGCGTGCGCGCCTCGACGGTGAGCTTGCCGCCGGCGTCCGTCAGCGTGACGCTGACGTCCGACGCGGGCACCTCGAGGGCATCCGCGGTGACGGCGGAGACCACCCGGCGCACGGCGCGCGACGTGATCGTGGTGCGGCCGCGGGTCGCCTGCGACGCGGTGCCGGGCGTCCCGGGGGCCGCGATCGCGGAGCTCACGACGACCGGCGCCCGCGGAGGGCGTCGGCGAGGCCGCGGACGTCCAGCTTGCCCTCGAGGACGCGGCCGACGCCGAAGCCGACGGCCATGAAGATCAGCACGAGGAGGAAGCCCCCGAAGCCGAAGGCGAGCCCGGAGAGCGCGAGGACCGCGCCGACGAGGAGGCCCGTGACGGTGGGGGTCACTGGACGCGCTTCTCGGCCGCGTCGTCGTCGGACGACTTGTCGGACGGGAGGTTCACGTCCGTGATCGTGACGTTGACCTCGGTGACCTCCATGCCGACGACCTGGTCGATGGCGTCGGTGATGGCGGAGCGCACGTCGTCGGCGACCTGCTGCAGGTCGACCGGGTACTCGGCGATGAGCGTGACGTCGACGGCGACCTGGGTCTCGCCGACCTCGACGGAGATGCCCTGGCCGCGGTCCTGCTGGCCGATGACGTTGCGGATCGCGCCGACGGCACGGGCCGCGCCGTTGCCGAGGTCGTGCACGCCGGCCACCTGGCGGGCCGCGATGCCGGCGACCTTCTCGATGACACCGTCGGCGATGGTGTTCTTGCCTCCGGTGGTGCCGGTGCCGGTGACGCCGGTGGACGCGGACGTGGGGGTGATGCTCGACATGGTGTCTCTCTCTCGTGGTGGTCGGACGGTTCTGGTGGTGCAGCTGCGTGGCGCGGATCCGAGGGTGCCTCGCGATCCCGCTTCGTCATTCAGACGCATGGACCGGGCGGTTCGGCACGCGGTTCAGGTGACTCCCAGGGAGCGGGATCACCGCTTCGCCTCCCGGACACCGGTCGGGGCGGGAGCGGACACCGCCCCGACGCCCGTCAGCCGCGCAGCGTCGCGCTCGGCAGCTCGCCGAAGCGCTCCGCGTAGGAGGCGGCGAACCGGCCGAGGTGGCCGAAGCCCCACTGCTCGGCGACGGCCCGCACGGTGGTCGTGGTGGGCGACGCGTCGCGCAGCTCGGCGCGCACGCGGTCGAGCCGGATCCCGCGGAGCAGCGCGCTCGGCGTCGTGTCCTCGTGGCGCCGCACGGCGAGCTGGAGCACGCGCGTGCTGATCCCCGCGGCCCGCGCCGCGTCGGCCGGCGTGATGGGCCGGTCGGCGTGGTGATGCAGGTACTCGATGGCGGCGCGGACGGCGCTCAGGCGCGGCGCGCGCATCTCCGCGCTGAACGGCACGTCGTGCCACGGGAACAGCTGGAGGGTGGCGCGCGCGACGAGGAGGCCGGCCTGCATCCGCAGCAGCGGGCTCGACGTGGCGTCCTGCAGCACGGGGCTCGCCTCGCCGACCGCGCGCCGCCAGGCGGAGGTCTGCTCGGGCGACGGCGCGCGGGTGTGGTCGAAGACGAGCGGGCGCGAGCGGCCCTCGTGCAGCTCGGCGGCGGTCTCCTCGAGGAAGGCCGCGTCGATGTGCACGAGGTTCTGCACCGCGGGGTCGGAGCGGAAGCTGAACGACCGGCCGGAGGGCAGGAGGAACGGGCGGGTCCCGCTCGAGCGCACCTCGTGCGAGCCGATGTCGACGGCGCCGGATCCCTCGCGCCACCAGGCGACGACGTAGTCGGCCAGCACGGGCAGCCGGCCCCAGTGCTCGGCGGGGAAGACCGACGATCGGAGCGTGACGTTCTCGTCGCCGACGAACGAGTACCGGTACGAGAAGTCGCCCGGGCCCTTCGCGGCGCGGAAGTCGGTGCCCGGGTGCAGGGCGCGGTAGCGCTCGATCGCCTCGTCGAGGTCGGTGCCGGCCATGTGGCCGCGGCGGAGCGCGGGAGCAGGGGACTCCGCGGCCCAGTCGGCGAGATCCGCGGCCCGGCCCTCGGGGGCCGCGCCGCCCTCGTGGGGCGCGATGGTGTCGACGGTCGCGTCGCCGTCGTGCGGGCGTGTGCGGGGTGCAGGCCGGGTCGTGCCCGGCAGCCCGGCACCGCCGGCCCGCTCGTCGTCGAGCGCGGGCAGCGCGTGCAGGGGGGACGCGGCGCGGTGGCGCCCGTCGGGCGCGGATGCGGTGCTCATGGATCCTCCGTCCTGCGCGACCGGGATCCGATCGCGTGTCATGGAGTGGACGTTCTGGGCGGCGTGTTCGTCACGCTTCGGGAGGGCGGATCCCCGTCCGGCGCGCGACCGGACGGGTCAGGTCGGGACGCCGCGGCGGCGCCCCGACCCGCCCGCTGCCGCTAGTTCGCGGCGCTCGTGGTGATGCTCCCGTTGATGCCGGCCGGGTAGAACCCGCCGCGGTTCACGGCCTTGCTGTTCAGGTACACGATGTTGAGCACCTGGCCGGTCGTGCGGCTGAACGCGATGCTGTTCGCGTCGGTCGGCACGAGGTTGGCGCCGCCCGAGACCGTGATGCCCTGGTCGAGGTCCGTGGACCCGTCGAGGGAGTCGCGCGCGTTCGAGATCGCGTTGGCGGGCGCCGCGAGGCCCCGGGCGAACAGCTGCGAGCGGATGATGCCCGCGTGGTAGGCCTCGACCGCGAGGATCCCGGCGGCCGCCTCGAGGTACGTCTTGTTGGTGATGAGCGGCGCGGCGCCCTTGTACGCCGTGACCCCGACGTCCTCGAAGATGAAGGAGGCCAGCAGGAAGTTCTCCTGGTTGGCGAACGCGTCGAAGGTCTGGGTGCCGCTGATGAGGCCGGCGGCGCGGGCCGCGGCCGTGAACGCGGCGTCCAGGTTGATCGCCGGGCGCGCGACCCGCGCGGATCCGAGGGCGGCGCGGAGGAACTTGACGTGCGCCTTCTCGTCCTGCGCGATCTCGTAGGCGTACTGGCGGATCGCGTAGTCCTGGAACTGGACCGCGCGGCCGCCGGTCACGGCGCCCAGCGTGCCGACGCCCGTGGTGTCGTTCGGGACGAGGCCGTTGCCGGTCACGGCGCGGAGGTAGAACTCGGCCTCCAGGTACTCGAGGTTGAGCGCGAAGTTGAGGACGGCGGCGTCCGTGACGGCGCCCGCGTCGGCCTCGGCCTGGGCGTCGGCCGCCTGGGCCCCGGTCGCGGGGATGAGGGCCGCGGCGCCGACGCCGAGTCCCGCGACGCCCGCGGCGCTGAAGAAACGACGGCGATCCAGGGGCGATTGCGCGCTCCGGTCGATGGCCTGGCTGATGAACTTCCTGTCGAACATGGCACGCTCCGAGGAGGTCGGCGGTGCGCATGGCTCGTCCATGGGCATCCGCGTGGCTCACGATCCGCCCGAATCTTCTCGTGCGCAATGCCTTAGCCCTCGCCTTCTGCTGGGATCCGATCCCGGGCTACCGGTATGCGGGGCCAGGCCCCGCGTCCGGGGGTGGCCGGGCCGCGTCAGTCCCCGCGCGCCTGCCCGGCCGCGAGGGCCGTGAACGCTGCGTCGATCCGCTCGCGGTCGCCGGTGAGGAGGAGGTCGACCATGAGGCCGCGCATCGCGCCGAGGATCAGGGTGGCAGCGGCCGACGCGTCCGCGGGAGCGCGTCCGGCGGCCTCGAGCGCCCCGGCGATGAGGGCCGTGCGCTCCCGGATGGAGCGCGCCACCGCGCCGGCGAAGGGCGGGTCGCCGTGGAGGCTGCGACCGGTGATCGCCACGAAGAGCCGGACGTGCCGCAGGCCATCGGGATCCGTGGCGCGCGCCCACAGGGCCAGCAGCGGGTCGTCGGCCCCGGCGACGAGGTCGGGCGAGGAGAACGTCTCCGCGAGCACGCGCTCGACGATCTCGGCGATGAGCGCGTCCCGGGAGGCGAAGTGGTGCACGAGGGTGGCGTGGCTCACCCCGACGCCGTCGGCGATGCCGCGGAGGGTCAGGTCGCCGATGCCGTGGTCGAGGGCGTGCTCGGTCGCCGCCCGGAGCAGCTCGCCGCGGCGGTGGGCGTATCGCCGCCGCCGTCCGTCGATCGCGTCGTCGCGCATCCGCCCCTGACCTCCTGCCTGGCCTCTGCGCGAACGCCGCCACGACGATTGCTTGACCGATTGGTAGAGCAAACGTAGCGTCCTCGGCACGAGGCGCCCGCGGGGGCCCGGGAGCGTGTTCCCGGGGATCGGGCGAGCGCATGACCGTCTGGGGGGACACGATGACGATGACGATGACGACGACGAGGGGCGGCCGACGCGGCCCGCTCCTGACCACGGCGGCGATGCTGGTGGCGGCAGGTACCGCCCTCGGGCTCGCCGCCCCCGCCCAGGCGGCGGCGGTCAACCCGTACGAGCGGGGACCCGAGCCGAGCACCGCGAGCATCGAGGCCACGCGGGGCTCGTTCGCGGTGTCGGAGACGTCGGTGTCCCGGCTCACGGCCCGCGGCTTCGGTGGCGGCACCATCCACTACCCGACCACCACGAGCGCCGGCACCTTCGGCGCCGTCGCCATCGCGCCCGGCTACACGGCCCGCGAGTCGAGCATCGCCTGGCTCGGCCCGCGCCTCGCGTCGCAGGGCTTCGTCGTGTTCACCATCGACACGATCACCACATCGGACCAGCCGAGCTCGCGCGGCGACCAGCTCCGCGCGGCGCTGTCCTACGTGGCGACCGAGAGCTCCGTGCGCGGCCGCGTCGACGGCTCCCGGCTCGCGGTCATGGGGCACTCGATGGGCGGCGGCGGATCCCTGCAGGCGGCCAAGGACGACCCGGCGATCCGCGCGGTCATCCCGATGACGCCGTACAACCTCGACAAGACGTGGCCCGAGGTGGTCGCGCCCACCCTGGTCATCGGCGCGGAGGACGACAGCGTGGCCCCGGTCTCCCGTCACGCCGAGCCCTTCTACGAGTCGCTGACGCAGGCGTCGGAGAAGGCGTACCTGGAGCTCCGCGGCGCGAGCCACTTCGCCCCGAACATCTCGAACACGACCATCGCGAGCGCGAGCATCGCCTGGCTCAAGCGCCACGTCGACGCGGACACCCGCTACGAGCGCTTCATCTGCCCGGCGCCCGCGGTGAGCCTCCAGATCAGCGAGTACCGCGGCACCTGCTGACCGCGGCGGCGGCGCGGGACAGTGCGACGGCGGGGCGCCCTCGGGCACCCCGCCGTCGCACGTGCGTCGTGGCTAGCTCGTGAAGCGGTCGATCCAGCCCGCGACGGGGCGCTGCTGCTCGCCCTGCTGGGCGGCGAGGACCACGAGCACCGCGGTGAGCGCGGGGATCGCCCACTGCAGCGCCTTCTGCTGCTTCTGGGCGCTGGCCAGCTCGTCCGAGACGCCGGCGCCGGGCTCGGTCGTGCCCTTCGGGGCCTCGTCCGCGTGCTTGGCCATGCGTCCGCCGACGAGCGCCGAGTAGAGCGTCGTGCCGGCGGCCGCGATGGTCAGGACGGCCTTGACCTTGGTGTTGGTGCGGGCCTCGCCCTGGGCCGCGAGGCGGCCCTTGTTCGCGTAGATCAGGCCGAGCCCGCCGACGGCGTGCGCGCCCAGGGCGGCGAGCTGCACGGGCGCCCACTTGGCCCAGCCGAGGGAGGAGAGGCGCAGGCGCTCCTGCGGCTGCTTCGCGGCGGCGGCGGCGCCGTTGAGGCCGACCGCGCCCATGAGCGATCCGCCGAACCAGGCCGCGAGGCCGAGGTCGTGCATGCTCCTGATGACGGTGTTGCGTTCTGACATTGTGCTTCTCCCGAGTCGTCCGAGACCGCCCGCGGGGCGGCCGCTGTCTGTGAGCTGGACGCTACGCCCGGGATCGAGCAGTGTGTCGGCGGGCGGCGGATGCCCAGGATCGCGACACCGCCGGGAGCCGACGAGCCGTCCCCGGATCCTGGGAGTCGGGCCGCGCGCCCTTGGCACGCCTCCCGCCGCCCGGTTGGCTGGACGCGTGCCCGTCGTGCGGCGGCACCACGACACGAGGGGACGGATGCCATGGGCAAGGCGTGGATGGTGATGGTCGCGGCCGTGCTCGGCGGCCACGGGTTCGTGGGGCTCTTCATCGAGGGGTCGCACATGCTGGGGGTGCTCAACGTCGACTTCTTCCTCGACGCCCTCTACCTGCTGAGCGCGGTCGCCCTGCTCGTCGCCGGTACCCGGCAGCTCGGTCCCGGCGCGATCCGGGCGACGCTCGCGGCCTTCGGCGGCCTGTACACGCTCATGGGCGTGCTGAGCATCCTCGATCCCCGGCTCGGCGGCCTCGCGCCCACCGGCTTCACGATCGTCGACGACTTCCTCTTTTTCGGCATCGGCCTCTCCGGCCTCGCCCTCGCGCTGACGCCCAGCTCGGCCGAGCCGCTCACGACGGGCGGCAAGGCGCTCAACTAGCGCGGGCGCGCGGGCGCGCGGGCGCGCAGGCGCGCGGTCGCGCCGCCGCGCGTCAGTCGCCGGTGAGCGCCATGCGCACCTGGTAGCGATCGCCGCGGTACCACGACGTCACGTGCTCGACAGGCCTCCCGCCGGCGCGGGAGGTGCGGCGGAACACCAGGGTGGGTGCCCCCGCGGTCACCTCCAGCGCCGCGGCGGTGTCCGCATCCGCGGCGTCGGCCCACACCGTCTGCTCGGCGCCGTCGATGTGCACGCCGTACCGCTCCGCGAGCACGCCGTAGAGCGAGGCGCTGAGGTCGTGGTCGCCGAGGTCCGCCGCCACGCGCGGGGAGTACCAGCCGATCTCGAGGGCCATGGGGGTGCCGTCGGCCAGCCGCAGCCGCTCGATCGACCACGCGCGCTCGCCCTCGTCGAGCCCCAGGGCGGCGCGCGCCTCGAGGGGCGGGGTGTCGAACCGGGCGTGCCGCACGAGGGTAGTCGCCATCATCCCGCGCCGCCGCATGTCCTCGGTGAACGAGGCCAGGTGCAGCTGCGACTGGATCCGCTCCCCGGCCACGAACGTGCCCTTCCCCTGCACCGTGTAGAGCCGCCGCTCCTCGATGAGCTGCCGCAGCGCCTGCCGCACGGTCGCGCGGCTCACGTCGTGGGCGATCGCGAGCTCGCGCTCCGACGGGATGGCGGAGTGCGCGGGCCACGCGCCGCCGATGTCGGCGAGCAGGATCGCCCGCAGCTGGGCGTGCTTGGGCACCGGGCCGGGCGCGACGACGGCGGTCCGGGGGGCGGAATCGTGGGGTCGGGGCATGGGTGCGGCTCTCGGCGTTGACATGACGGGGCACGGCCACGTACCTTCACCGGTACGTACCAGTTCCGGCCATGCATCCCGTCGTGTGGCGGATCGTCTTGGCATCGACTCTAGATGCACGGCAGTGGTGCATACCAGTGATCCATCCCCACCGAGGAGTCCCCGTGGTCCATGTGCTGTCCCCGCTCGTGGGGGTCGCCCTGCCCCTGTCGTCCGTGCCCGATGCGCTCTTCGGCGCGGGCGTGATGGGCCCCGGAGCGGCGATCACGCCGCCGGCCGAGACGGTCGACGTGGTCGCCCCCATCGACGGCACGCTCCTGCAGGTCTTCCCGCACGCCTTCGTGGTCGTGGCCGACGACGGCCTCGCCGTGCTCGTCCACCTCGGCATCGACACCGTGCAGCTCGCGGGTGCGGGCTTCACGGCCTTCGCCGCCAAGGGCGACCGCGTCGCCGCGGGCGCCCCCGTCATCGCCTACGACGTCCCCGCGATCCTCGCCGCCGGCCTCTCCAGCGTCGTCCCCGTCATCGTGCTCGAGCGCCAGGCGGAGGACGTCCGCGTGCTCGTCGACGAGGGCGCCGCCCTGCTCCCCGGCGCGCCCCTGATCTCCGTCTGACCCGCCGGCTCGCCCGACGCCCCGCCCCACCACCCAAGCACCCGCGAAAGAGGATCCATGACCGCCACCGCCCCGCCGCGTCGCCGGCGCACCGTCCCGGGCTTCGCCCACATGCAGCGCCTCGGCAAGAGCCTGATGCTCCCGATCGCGGTGCTGCCCGCCGCCGGGATCCTGCTCCGGGTCGGGCAGCCCGACCTGCTCGGCCGCATCGACCTGCCCGTCATCGGCCCGTTCTTCCAGGCGATGAGCGCCGCGGGCGGCGCGCTGTTCGACAACCTGGCGCTCCTGTTCGCGGTGGGCGTCGCCATCGGCTTCGCCAAGAAGGCCGACGGCTCGACCGCGCTCTCGGCGGTGGTCGGGTACCTCGTGCTCTCGAACGTGTTCACGGCCATGTCGCCGGTCGTGCTCGCCGGCCAGACCACGGCGGCCGGCGCGCAGGTGGAGATCGACTACAGCGTCTTCGGCGGGATCGTCGTGGGCCTGGTCACCGCCTGGCTGTTCGACCGGTACCACACCATCCAGCTGCCCTCCTACCTGGGCTTCTTCGGCGGACGCCGGTTCGTGCCGATCATCGTCTCGCTCGTGAGCCTCGTCATCGGGTTCGGGCTGAGCTACGCGTACCCGGTCTTCAACCTCGGCCTCGCGGGCCTCGGCGCCTTCATCGGCGGCACGGGCGCGCTTGGCGCGTTCGTGTACGGCTTCACCAACCGGATGCTCATCCCCGTGGGCCTGCACCACATCCTCAACTCCTACGTGTGGTTCCTCCAGGGCTCCTACACGAAGGCCGACGGCAGCGTCGTCACGGGCGAGCTGACCCGCTTCGCCGCGGGGGACCCCACGGCCGGCGCGCTCACCTCGGGCTTCTACCCGGTGCTCATGTTCGGGCTCCCGGCCGCGGCGCTGGCGATGATCCACCTGTCGAACCCGGCGCAGCGCAAGGCGGCCGTCGGCATCCTCGGCGCGGCGGGCCTCACGGCGTTCCTCACCGGCGTCACCGAGCCCCTCGAGTTCGCGTTCATGTTCGCGGCCTTCCCGCTGTACGTCGTGCACGCCCTGCTCACCGGGCTCTCGCTCGCGATCGCGAACCTGCTCGACATCCACCTCGGCTTCTCGTTCTCGGCGGGCCTCTTCGACCTGCTGCTCTACGGCACCGCCCCCGCGGCCAAGAACATCGGGCTGCTCGTGATCATGGGCGTCGTCTACTTCGCCGTCTACTACGTGCTCTTCCGCCTCGTGATCAAGCGCTGGAACCTGCGCACGCCCGGCCGGGAGGACGTGGCGGCGCCCGTCGACGAGGCCGCCCGCACGGACGCGGACTCGGCTGCCGCTGCCGGGCTCGCCGCCGCCGCGCCTCCGGCCGCCGCCCCCGTCGTCGACGCGTCGGCCCCCACCGCCGAGCGGCTGATCCAGGCCTTCGGCGGGCGCGACAACCTCGTCCTCGTGGACGCGTGCATCACGCGCCTGCGCGTCGAGGTCGCGGACCGCACGCTCGTCGACCACGCCCGCCTCAAGGAGCTCGGCGCCGCCGGCGTGATGGAGGTGGGCGACAACGTCCAGGCCGTCTTCGGCCCGCGCGCGGAGTCGCTGAAGGACGCGATGCGCGAGGTGCTCTGATGGAGGTCGTCGTCGTCCCGACCGCGGAGGACGCCGCCCGGCTCGTCGCCGACGCCTACCGCGCGCTGCTCGAGCGCCGGCCGGATGCGGTGCTGGGCCTCGCGACCGGCTCGACGCCCCTGCCGCTGTACCGGGAGCTCATCCGCCGCCACCGGGAGGAGGGGCTGAGCTTCGCGCGGGCGCGGGGCTTCCTCCTCGACGAGTACGTGGGGCTGCCCGCCGGGCACCCCGAGCGGTACCGCGCGTTCATCGCGGAGGAGCTCGAGCGGCACGTCGACTTCGCGCCCGACGCGATCCTCGGGCCGGGCGACGTCGCGCCCGATCCCCTGGAGGCGGGCCCCGCCTACGAGCGCGCCATCCGCGACGCCGGCGGCATCGACCTGCAGATCCTCGGCATCGGCTCCGACGGGCACCTGGCGTTCAACATGCCCATGTCGAGCCTCGGCAGCCGCACGCGCCTCAAGACCCTCACGGCCCAGACCCGGCGGGACAACGCGCGCTTCTTCGGCGACGACGTCGACCGCGTGCCCGCGCAGTGCCTCACGCAGGGGCTGGCCACGATCCTCGACAGCCGGCACGCGATCCTGCTCGGCTTCGGCCGGGCCAAGGCGCCGGCCGTGCGCCAGGCCGTCGAGGGCGCCCTGTCGGCGCGGTGGCCCGCCTCCGCGCTGCAGCTGCATCCGCACGCCACGGTGGTCGTCGACGAGGAGGCCGCGGCCGAGCTGGAGTTCGTCGACCACTACCGCGAGACCTTCGCGGGCAAGCCGGCCGGGCAGGGCCTCTGATGCGGCTGCGCGCCGCCCGGGCGCTCGTCGGCGGCGCGTTCACGGGGCCGGTCGTCGTCGACGTCGCGGCGGGGAGGATCACGGCCGTCCGCCCGGCGACGGGGACCGAGGTCGTCGACCACGACCTCGTCGACGGGACGCTCAGCGCGGGCCTGCTGGACCTCCAGGTCAACGGCTCGTTCGGCGTCGACGTCGCGTCCGCGGACACCGCGGGCTGGCGGACGCTGCTCGCCGGGCTGGCCTCCCGCGGGGTCACGGGGATCGAGCCGACCGTGATCACGGCGCCGCTGCCCGAGATCGCGACCGCCCTCGCCCGCGTCGGGCGGGCCCGGGCCGAGTCCGCCGGCGAGCCGGTGGCCCGGATCCTCGGCGCCCATCTCGAGGGCCCGTTCCTCTCGCCCGCGCGCAAGGGCGCGCATCGCGTGGAGTGCATGCTCCACCCGACCCCCGCCCACCTCGACGCGCTGCTCGCCGACCCGGCGGCCCGCGCGGCGCTGCGCACGGTCACGCTCGCCCCCGAGCTGCCGGGCGCCGTGGAGGCGACGCGGCGGCTGGTCGCGGAGGGCTACGTCGTCTCCGTCGGCCACAGCGACGCCACGGCGGCCGAGGTGGACGCCGTCGGCGACGCGGGCGCGACGATGACCACGCACGTGTTCAACGCCCAGCGGTCCCTCAAGCACCGGGAACCCGGCGTGCCGGGCGCGGTCCTCACCGACGAGCGCTTCTTCGTCGGCACCATCATCGACGGCCAGCACCTCGACCCGCGCGTGGTGTCGCTCGTGATGAGCGCCGCCGGCTCGCGCATGGTCGGGGTGACCGACGCCATCGTGACGGCCGGGCGGGAGCCCGGGGAATGGCACGAGTTCGGCGGTCAGCCCGTCGCCAACGACGCCTCCGGCCTGGGCCGCCGGCCCGACGGCACGATCGCCGGGGCGGGCGTGGTGCTCGACGAGGGGGTGCGGCGCATGATCGCCGCGGGACTGGATCCGGCTCGCGTCCTCGCCGCGTGCACCGAGAACGCCGCGCGCTCGCTCGGGCGCACCGACATCGGCCACGTCGCCGCGGGGGCGGCCGCCGACCTGGTGTGGTGGGACGCCGCGTGGCAGCCGTCCGCGGTGTGGATCGCGGGAGAGGCGATCCGCCCTCCCGCCGGCTGAGTCGCGGCCGAGGCCGCGGCCGCCGGCGGGAGGGCGGGCGTCGTCGCCCGTCGGGTCAGGCCCGGTGGATGCGGACCGTGATCACCTGGAACGGCCGCAGCACGAGCCGCACGCCGCGGCCGTCGGCCTCGGGCTCGAACGCGATCGACCGCGGGAAGCCCTGGCCGAGCGGGCGCTCGAGCACGTCCACCTCGGTGAAGCGGTCGGCGGCGAGGTGCGCCTCGAGCCGGGTCGCGGCGCGTGCGCCCGTGGACTCGTAGAGCCGCACGATCACGTCGCCCGAGCCGTCGTCCGCGAGCTTCAGCGCCTCGATCCGCACCGTGCCGCCGTGCACCGAGACGAGGCCGGCGGCGGTGGGCAGCGAGGACGGGACGGCCGCGTCGGACGCGGGAGCGGATCCGACGGCGGCGGGCGCCTCGGTCGCGCCGCCGGGCCGCACCACGCGCACGGGCAGGTTCTGCTCGAGCCCCGCGTCCACCGCGCCCTCGATGCCCACGCCCGGCACGAGCGCGTACTCGAAGCGGTGGTGGCCGATGTCCTGCACGGGGTCGGGGGAGCGCGCCGCCCGGACCAGGCTGATCCGCAGCTCGGTCTCCACCTCGCCCGTCGCGCCCACCGAGCGCGTGATGTCGTGGCCGTAGCTCCCCGCATTGGTGAGGGCCACGCCGTAGCCGGGCTCCTCCACGTGCACGAAGCGGTGGGCCATGACCTCGAACCGCGCCTCGTCCCACGACGTGTTCGTGTGCGTAGGGCGGCGGACGTGCCCGAACTGGATCTCCGCGCTGTGGTGCTGCGCGTGGATCGTGAGCGGGAAGGTGACCTTGAGGAGCTTCTCGTCCTCGAGCCAGTCGAGGTCGGCCGTGGTGTGGATCCGGGCGTCGTCGGCGTGCAGCGACACCCGCTGCACGATGCGCGAGCGCCCGAACTGGCGGACCACCTCGACGGTCGCGCGGAGCGGCGAGTCCTCGACGAGCTCGACCGAGGCCGCGTCGACGAGGTCGGTGCGGCTCGCGCGGTAGTGCGCGTCGACGTCCCAGGCGTCCCACGCGGTGGGGATGTCCTCGTGCAGCTGGAGCAGGTTCGCGGCGCGGCCGGCGGGCACGAGCTCGCGGTCGGCGTGCCGCAGGTCGACGATCGACGTGATGAGGCCGCGCGCGTCGAGCGTGACGCGCAGCAGGCCGTTGTCGAGCACGGTGCCACCGTCGGCGCGCGTCGTGACGACGGGCGAGACGGGATCCACCGCGACGAGCGGCGCGATCCCGCTGCCGGGCACCGCGACGAGCGCGAGCGCGGATCCGTCGACCGCCTCCACGAGCGCGGTGCGCGCGTGGCCGGTGGAGTTCACCGCGAACGCGCCGGATCCGTCGCCCTCGCCGTCCGCGACCGCCTGCGCCGTGACGCGCGCGATGGCGTCGGCCACGAGCGCGTCGAGCTCGGCGAGGCTGCGCGCGTAGTCCTCCTCGTTCTCCCGGTGCACCCACGTGATGGAGGAGCCGGGGAGGATGTCGTGGAACTGCTGCAGCAGCGTCTGCTTCCAGAGCCGGTCGAGCGCCGCGTACGGGTAGTCGGCGCCCGTGCGGACGGCCGCGATGGTCCACCACAGCTCGGCCTCGCGGAGGCGGTGCTCGGCCTGGCGGTTGCCGCGCTTCTCGCGGGCGTGCGAGGTGAACGTGCCACGGTGCAGCTCGAGGTACAGCTCACCGACCCAGACGGGCGCGTCCGGGTACTCGGCCTCGGCCTTGCGGAAGAACTCGTCCGGGTGCTCCACGATCACCTTCGGCGACCCCTCGAGGTCGGCCGTGCGGCGCTGGCGCTCCATCATGTCGCGCGTGGGCCCGCCGCCGCCGTCGCCGTAGCCGAAGGGCGCGAGCGACATCGTGGAGCGGCCCTTCTCGCGGAACTGCCGGACGGCGTGGTGCGTCTCCTCGGCCTCGAGCGTGGAGTTGTAGGTGTCGATGGGCGGGAAGTGCGTGAAGATCCGCGACCCGTCGATGCCCTCCCAGAAGAAGGTGTGGTGCGGGAACGTGTTCGTCTGGTTCCACGACAGCTTCTGCGTGAGGAACCAGTCGAGCCCGGCGAGCTTCGCGATCTGCGGGAACGACGCCGTGTAGCCGAACGAGTCCGGCAGCCACACGCCGTGCGTCTGGACGCCGAGCTCCTCCTGGAAGAAGCGCATGCCGTGGGTGAGCTGGCGGATCATCGCCTCGCCGCCCGGGAGGTTGCCGTCGGGCTCGATCCACATGGATCCGACCGGGTACCAGGTGCCGTCCGCGATGGCCTGCTTGATGCCCTCGAACACCGTCGGGTAGTTCTCCTTCACCCAGACGTACTGCTGGGCCTGCGAGCACGCGAAGCGGAAGTCGGGGTACTGCTCGGCGAGCCGCAGCACGTTGGAGAAGGTGCGCGCGGTCTTGCGCTTCGTCTCGCGGATGGGCCAGAGCCACGCGCTGTCGATGTGGGCGTGGCCGACTCCGCTGAGCGTGTGGGCGCTCGGCACGGCGGGGCGCGAGAGCACGTCGGCGAGCTCGGCGCGGGCGGCGGCCGCGGTGCCGACGATGTCGTCCATCGCGAGGACGTCGAGCGCGCGCTCGATCGCGCGCAGCACCTCGTGGCGGCGGGGCTCGGTATCGGGCAGCTCCATCAGCAGCTGGTACAGCACCTCGACGTCGAAGCGCAGCGCCCAGACCTCGGGCTCGAACACGGCGAGCTCGGCCTGGCGGAAGCGGTAGATGGGCTCGGCGGGCGCGGTCGCCTTGTCGCCGTAGGGGGTCGGCACGAACTCGTTCACGAGGATGTCCGGGTTGCCCGCCGCCTCCACGAGGAAGCGCACCTGCTCGCCGCCCGCGGCCTCGTCGGCGAGGCGCACGTAGGTGTTGCGCGGGTGGATCCCCTTGACCGGCACCCCGTCCATCGTGTGCACGAGGCACTCGGCCTGGTTGCCCGGCCAGTCGCCGATGAAGCCGGGGTCGATGAGGAGCTCGACCGTGCGGCCGGCCCACTCGGCGGGCACCTCGCCCGTGACCTCGAACCACCACGTGGACCACGCGCGGCCCCACGGCTCACCGAGCGCGAAGGGCGCGTACTCCTGCTGCATCGCCTCGGCGACGGGCACGGGCTCGTCGGGCGCCATCCACGCGCGGAGCGAGACGGGCGTCTTCGCGGAGTAGACGGCGGGCGTGATCCGCTCGTCCAGCGCGCGGAGGATCCGCTCCTGGACGAGCTTCTGGTTCTGGTGCATGGGGAGTCCTTCGGGAGGTCGGGATGCAGGCAGTCGGGTGGACGCGGCGGGTGCGGTCCGCGCGTCAGCGGAGGTAGGAGAGCGCCGGGAACGCGTGCATCGCGTCCTCCAGCAGGGAGCGCGCGACCGTGACGGAGTCGACGAGCGGGTGGTGCGCGAGCGCGCGGACGGCCGCGGCGCGGGATCCGCCGACGCCGGCCTCGATGGTCTGCCGCTCCACGTACTTCGCGTTGGTCACGAGGCCCACCCCGAAGTCGGGCAGCTCCGTGCCCGCGACCGGATGCGCGCCCGAGGCGTCGACGACGCACGGCACCTCGACCACGGCGTCCGCGTCCAGCGCGGCGAGCGTCCCGCGGTTGCGCACGTTGAGGATCAGCCGGGCGCTCTGGTCGTACGCGATGCCGCGCATGAGCGCGATCGCGACGTCCTCGTAGCCGCCCGAGACGAGGTCGTCCTCGTCGCGGTCGCCCATGCCGGCCGACTGCCGGTTGGTGGCCATGTAGGTGGTCTCGCGGTCGAGGCGCGTGCGCTCCCAGAGCGCGAGCGCGGACACGTCGTGCCGGTGCTCGAGCTGCTCGTAGAACCGGCCCTGCTGCTCCACGAGGAAGGCGCCGCGGGTCTGCGCGGCGAGCTGGTCGGCGTGCCGGACCTCCCGCCGGAAGTAGTAGTAGTGGAGGTACTCGTTCGGCACGGCGCCGAGCTCGGTGACCCACTCGGCGCCGAAGAGCCGGCCCTCCTCGAACGTGCCGATGAGGTCGGGGCGGGCCATGAGGTCCGGCAGCACGTCGCGGCCGTCGACCCGCAGGCCGCGCAGCCAGCCGAGGTGGTTGAGCCCCGCGTAGTCGATGACCACGTCGTCGCCCACGACGCCGAGCGCGCCGAGCACGCGGCGGGCGAGGCCGATGGGGGAGTCGCAGATCCCGATGACGCGGTCGCCGAGCACGCGCGACATGGCCTCGGTGACGACGCCCGCCGGGTTCGTGAAGTTGATGACCCAGGCGTCGGGGGCCTGCACGCGGATCCGCTCGGCCAGGTCCATGACGACCGGCAGCGTCCGCAGCGCGTAGGAGATGCCGCCGTAGCCGACGGTCTCCTGGCCGATGACGCCGTGCGCCATGCCGAGCCGCTCGTCGCACGAGCGCCCGGCCATGCCGCCCACGCGGATCGCCGAGAACACGAACGCGGCGCCCGCGAGCGCCTCGTCGAGGTCGGTGTGCAGCGTGATCACGGGGGCATCGGCGTAGGCCGCGGCCTGCTCCGCGAGCACGCGCGCGACGGCCGTGAGGCGCACCTCGTCCGTGTCGTAGAGGGCCACGTGGTCCACCCGGCCGGCCTCGTGGTCGCGCAGCAGCGCCGAGTAGACGAGCGGGACGCGGAAGCCGCCCCCGCCCAGGATCGTGAGCCTCATGCGACGGTCACCGACACTCCCTTGTCCGCGAGGCCCTGCGACACCCGCTCGTGCGGGGCGGCCTCGGTGATCAGCTGCGTCAGCGACGCGGTGGGGGCGACACGGCCGGCGCCGGTGCCCGGGAACTTGGAGGAGTCGGCGAGCACCGTGACCCGGTCGCTCATGTCGGCCATCGCGCGCTTGATGGGCACCTGGGCCATCGTCGTGTCGCGCAGGTCGCCGTTGTCGGCGATGCCGCTCACGCCCACGAACGCGTGGTCGGCGTGCAGCATCCGCAGGCTCTCGGCCGTGAGCGGGCCGGACACCGAGCGGTAGACCGGATCCCAGTCGCCCGGCAGCAGGATGAGCCGCACGCTCCGGTCGTCCCGCAGCACGTCGAACGCGGCGACGTTCGCGGTTATCACGGTGACGGCCCGGCCGCGCAGCTGCTCGGCGAGGTGCAGCGTGGTCGTGCCGATGTCGAGCACGACCGACTGGCCGTCCTGGATCTGCGCCGCCGCGGTGCGCGCGATGCGCTCCTTGGCCTCGCGGTTGACCTGCTCGACCTCGGCGAAGGGCGCGTCGACCTCGATCAGCACGGCGCCGCCGTGGGTGCGCCGGAGCGCGCCCTGCTCGTCGAGGCGGGCCAGGTCGCGGCGGATGGTCGCGTCGCTCGTGCCGGCGGCCTCGGCGAGCTCGGCGACCGTGGCGCTGCGGGTGGCGCGCAACCGGTCGAGGATCACGAACTCTCGGGCGTCTCTCATGATGTGAACATTAGCGCGCAGGATCAGTCAGAAACAATCTCGTAATGAACAAGGTCTTCCATCCATGTGCTCACATGGGCTAGAAACGTCACTACCGGTCGGCGGGCACCCGTCGACCTCGTCCCGCCGGCAGCGTCGCCGTCGGCGGACCCGCACCGCTCGCCGCCTGAGGCAGCGTCGCGGCCCACCCGAAGGAATGAGGTCCCCGTGCCCGCAGACCCGCGTCCCGACCAGGGCACCGCCGACCAGGGCGCTGCCGGCCAGGCTCCCGCCGGGCTGCTCGTCGTCGGGCAGCTCTTCGCGGACGTCGTGTTCGGCGAGCTGTCGGGCGGACCCCGGCCGGGCCACGAGATCTGGACGTCGTCCTTCGGGCACGGCCCCGGCGGCATCGCGAACTTCGCGGTCGCCGGCGCGCGCCTCGGGGTGCCGACCGCCATCGCGGCGGCCGTGGGCACGGATCCGTTCTCCCACCTCGTGCGCGCCGCGCTCGCCGCCGAGGGCGTGTCGCTCGACCACCTCGTGACCCTCGACGACTGGGCGCTCCCCGTCACCGCGTCCCTGACCTACGACGACGACCGCGCGCTCGTCACGGGCGGCGTGCCCTGCCCGCTCGGATCCGACGAGCTCGTCCCGGGGGAGGTGCCGGCCGCCGCCGCGGCCCTCGTGCACCTGGATCCGCAGCGCAGCGCCTGGATCGGGCGTGCCGCCGCCGCGGGCACCGACGTCTACGCCGACGTCGGCTGGGACCCGTCCGAGCGCTGGGACCCCGCCATCCTCGACCAGCTCGACGACTGCCACGCGTTCGTCCCCAACGAGCTCGAGGCCGCCGCCTACACGGGCACCGACTCGGCCGTGCAGGCCGCCCGGGCGCTCGCCGCGCGGGTGCCGCTCAGCATCGTGACGTCCGGATCCCGCGGCGTCGTCGCCGTCGACGCCGGCGCCGGCGAGGAGGTCGTGCGGCCGCCGCTCGCCGTGCGCGCGGTCGACGCGACCGGCGCGGGCGACGTGTTCGGCGCCGCGCTCGCCGCGTCCGCCCGCGCACCCTGGTCCCTCACCGAGCGCGTCGACTTCGCCTGCCTCGTCGCGGGGATCACGGTCACCCGCCCCGGCGGCGCGTCCGGGGCCCCGCGGCTCGACGAGCTCGTGCCCTGGCTGCGCGCGCACCCCGAGGCGGCCGAGCCCGGCCGCTACGACTACCTCGCCGACGCGCTCGCCCATCCCGACGCGGCCCGCCTGCTCGCCTGAGCCGGCCCGACGCTCCTCATCCCGACCCCCTCCGCCCGCCCCGACCCTCCTGTCCCTCACCGAATCGAGAACCACCATGCCCATCCCCACCGCCCGCCGTCCCCGCGCCCGGCGCATCGTCGTCGGCGTCGCGACCCTCGCGCTCCTCGCGCCGGTCCTCGCCTCCTGCTCGTCGTCGTCGGGATCCTCGGCGGGCGGCCAGCTCGACCTCTGGATCTGGCCGGACGGCCTCAGCCAGACGGTGCTCGACAAGGTGCCCGCGGAGGTGCCCGGCACGACGCTCAACGTCTCCACCATCGGCGGCGACTTCAAGCAGAAGCTCGTCACCACGTTCACGGGCCGCTCGGGTCTGCCGTCCGTCACGGGCGTCAAGGGCGAGGACATGCCGTACTTCCTCAGCGAGGACGGGCTCTTCGAGAACCTGGACGACCTGGGCGCGAAGGACGTCACCGACCAGTACCCGGCGTGGAAGCTGAAGGAGGCGACCACGAAGGACGGCCAGCTCATCGGCCTCCCCATCGACATCGGCCCCACCGCCCTCTACTACCGCGCGGACGTGTTCAAGGAGGCCGGCCTGCCGAGCGAGCCCGCCGACGTCGCCGCCGCGACCGCCACCTGGGACGACTACTTCGCGTTCGGCAAGAAGCTCAAGGCGGCGACCGGCGGCGCGATCTTCGTGGACGCGTCCGACGTGTTCACCAAGTCGCTCGGCCAGGGCACCACCCGCTTCGTCGACGAGGACGGGAACTTCACCGGCGACAGCGACACCGTCAAGACCGCCTGGGACCGCGCCGTGCTCGCCTGGAAGGACGGCCTCACCGCGAACGTGACCGACGGCAGCCCGGACTGGGCGTCGGCCATCAGCAACGGATCCCTCCCCGCGCTCCTCGGCGCCTCCTGGTACCAGGCCGACCTCAAGAGCGCGACCGCGGACACCTCGGGCGACTGGCGCGTCGCGCCCATGCCCGGCGGCCCGGCCAACATCGGCGGCTCGTTCCTCTCCATCCCCTCCGGCACCAAGGACCCGCAGGCCGCGTTCGCGGTGATCAAGGACGTGCTGAGCGAGGACAACCAGGTCACCGCGTACGCCGACAAGGGCATCTTCCCGTCGGCCACCGCCGCGTACGACTCCCCGGAGCTGCAGAAGGGCGACGACTTCTTCGGCGGCCAGTCGACCGTCGGGATCTTCGCCGACGCGGCCGCCAAGATGCCCACCGCCTACACGAGCCCCTACGACAACCAGGTGCAGGCCGCGTTCGTCACCGAGCTGCAGAACGTGACGTCGCTCGGCAAGGACCCGGACCAGGCCTGGACCGACGCCGTCGCCGCCGGCGAGGCCGCCCTGAAGACCGCGAAGCAGTGATCCCCGTCGCCGTCCGCCCGGGAGGGCGCCCGCCCGCGCCCTCCCGGGCGGGCGCGGGTCCCTCGGGCTCCGCGCCGTCCCGGGCGGGCGCGGGCGCGCGGGGGATCCGCCGCACGTGGCCGTACTACGTCGCCATCGCGCCGTTCTTCGTGCTGTTCCTGATCTTCGGCCTGTTCCCGGCGCTCTACTCGCTCGTGCTCTCGTTCCAGGACTGGAACGGGCTCGGCACGGCCAAGTGGGTGGGCCTCGCGAACTTCCAGGCCCTCGCGGCCGACGGCACGTTCTGGCTGTCCATCAGGAACACGCTCGTCATCTTCGCGCTGTCGACGTTCCCGATGATGGCGATCGCCGTCGTCGTCGCGGCCATGCTCAACTCGGCCAAGCGGCTCAGCACCTTCTACAAGATCAGCTACTTCGTGCCGAACGTCACGAGCGTGGTGGCGATGGCGGTGCTGTTCGGATCCATCTTCGGCGACAGCTTCGGGCTCGTGAACGCGGGGCTCCGCGCGATCGGCCTCGACGGCGTGGCCTGGCTCTCGACGCCGTGGGCGATCCAGGTGACCATCGCGATCCTCATCACCTACCAGTGGACCGGCTACAACGCGATCATCTTCCTCGCCGGCATGCAGGCCATCGGCACCGAGGTCTACGAGGCCGCCAAGCTCGACGGCGCGGGCGCGATCCGCACCTTCTGGTCGGTGACGCTGCCGCTCCTGCGGCCGACGATCCTCTTCGTGCTCGTGGTCTCGACCATCACCGGACTGCAGAGCTTCACCGAGGCGCAGGTGCTCACGGCCTCCTCCAGCACGACGAACCCGAACTCGGGCGGCGCGGGCCAGGCCGGCCTCACGACCGTCCTGTACTTCTACCAGCAGGCCTTCAACTACAACCGCTTCGGCTACGGCGCCGCCATCGCGTGGGGCGTGTTCCTGCTCGTGGTGATCTTCTCCATCATCAGCTTCCGGCTCGGGTCGGAGAAGAAGGAGAAGGTCGTGCGGGCGCCCGGCACGAGGAAGGGGCAGCGCGCATGAGCACGACCGTCCATGCGCCGCGCCGGCGGCAGCTGCCGCCCGGCCGGGTGATCCTGCACGGGGTGCTGTTCGCGGGATCCATCGTCAGTCTCTTCCCGCTCTACTGGCTCGTCGTGATGGCGAGCAACACCACGAGCGACATCTACAAGTCGCCGCCCGTGCTCGTGCCGGGGCCGTACCTGTGGGACAACATCCAGGCCGTGTTCCGCACGATCGACTTCGGCGGCTCGCTCATGAACACCGTGATCGTCGCGGTCTCCGTGACGGTGCTCGTGCTGTTCTTCGACTCGATCGCGGCGTTCACGTTCGCGAAGTACGAGTTCCCGGGGCGGCGCGTGCTGTTCGCGCTGCTGCTCGTGACGTTCATGCTGCCCGCGCAGCTGTCGGTGATCCCGCAGTTCGTCACGATGATCAACCTCGGCTGGGTGGGCCAGCTGCAGGCGCTCATCGTGCCGGCGGCGGCGAACGCGTTCGGCATCTTCTGGCTGCGGCAGTTCATCATCTCGAGCGTGCCGGACGAGCTCATCGACGCGGCCCGCATCGACGGCGCCGGGTTCTTCCGGCAGTACCTCACGGTGTGCCTGCCGCTCATCCGGCCGGGTCTCGGGTTCCTCGGGATCTTCACCTTCATCGCCGCGTGGAACGACTACCTCTGGCCGCTCATCGTGCTCAACGACCCGGGCACGCTGACGCTGCAGGTGGCGATGAGCCAGCTGAACAGCGCCCACGGCAAGGACTACGGCATGGTCATGGCGGGCGCGCTGCTCGCGGTGATCCCGCTCATCGTCGTGTTCCTCGTGGGCGCCAAGCAGTTCATCGGCGACATCGCGAAGGGCGCGCTGAAGTGACGGGGGCGTCGACGCGGCCGCCGCGGATCATGGCCGTGGACGACCAGGCGGCCCTCGGGGTCGCCGCGGCGGATGTGGTCCAGGCGTTCCTCGGCGAGGACCCGGCCGGCGTGCTGGGGGTGGCGACCGGATCCAGCCCCGAGCCGCTCTACGCCGAGCTCGGTCGGCGGCACCGGGAGCGCGGCCTCGTCACCGACGGCCTCTCGCTCGTGGCGCTCGACGAGTACGTGGGCCTGCCGGCGGGGCACCCGCAGTCGTACCTCGCGTTCGTGCGGGCGCGCATCGCCGAGCCGCTCGGCGTGCCGAGCGCGCGCGTGATCGTGCCCGACGGCGCGGCGGCCGACCCGCGCGCGGCGGCGCACGAGCACGAGCGGCGGATCCACCGGCTCGGCGGCGCAGGTCTCCAGATCGTGGGCATCGGCGCCAACGGGCACCTCGGCTTCAACGAGCCGGGCTCGCCGTTCGACGGGGTCAGCCGCGTGGTGCGCCTCGCCGAGGGCACGCGGCGCGACAACGCGCGGTACTTCGGCGGGGATCCCGCGCGGGTGCCGACGCACGCTATCACGCAGGGGATCGCGACGATCATGTCGGCCGAGCGGATCCTGCTCGTCGCCTCGGGCGACCGCAAGGCCGACGCGCTCGCCGCGGCGCTCGCCGGGTCGGTCTCGGAGGCGGTGCCCGCCTCGATCCTGCAGCGGCATCCGCGCGTGACCGTCGTCGCCGACCGGGCCGCGCTCGCGGGGCTCGCGACGCTCGCCTGACCGGGACCGCCCGGTCGCCGCATCCGCCGCCACCCGCGCTCCGGCGCACCGACCAGCACGGAGACCCGCATGTCCCACCTCGACGACGTCGCCCCGGGATCCGCCTCGCGGCTGCCGCCGCGCGCCCGCTTCGCGACGGACGCGCCCGTCCACCCGCTCGGCGGCGACTGGCACTTCCGCCTGCTGCCGGAGGCGCCGGTCGACCGGGCCGACGCGCCGCCCGAGGTCGCGGATCCATCCCTCGACGACGCCGCGCTCGACGCGGCCGGCTGGACGACGCTGCCCGTGCCGTCGCACTGGGTGCTGCACGGCCACGGATCGCCCGCGTACACGAACCTGCAGTACCCGTTCCCCATCGACCCGCCCCACGTGCCCGACGCGAACCCGACCGGCGAGCACCGGCGCGCGTTCACGCTGCCTGGCTCGTTCGCGGACGCCCAGCGGGTGCTGCTGCGCACCGACGGGATCGAGGGGCTCGCCACCTTCTGGGTGAACGGCGTCGAGGCGGGCTGGACGACCGGCAGCCGCCTGACGACCGAGATCGACGTGACGGAGGTGCTCGTGCCCGGCGAGAACGTGCTCGGGATCCGGGTGCACCAGTGGTCCGCCGCCTCCTACCTCGAGGACCAGGACCAGTGGTGGCTGCCCGGGATCTTCCGCCCGGTCGAGCTGCTCGCCCGGCCCGCCGATGCCCTCGACGACGTGCGCGTGCGGGCCGACCGCGACCCGGTCGACGGATCCGGCCGCCTCGAGCTGGAGGTCGACGGCGCGTTCCCCGTGCTGGTGCGCGTGCCGGAGCTCGGGATCCACGTGAGGTGGGAGACCCCGGCCGACGTCGCTCCCGTCGCGATCCCCGCCGTCGACGCGTGGAGCGCCGAGCGGCCGCGCCTCTATGACGCGACCGTGTCATCGCCGGGCGAGAAGGCGACGCTGCGGATCGGCTTCCGCACGGTGCGCATCGAGGGCGACGCGCTCCTCGTCGACGGCCGCCGGCTCACCTTCCGCGGCGTCAACCGCCACGAGTCGCACCCCGAGCGCGGCCGCGTGTTCGACGAGGCCGAGGCGCGCGCCGACCTCGAGCTGATGAAGCGGAACGGCGTGAACGCGATCCGCACCTCCCACTACCCGCCGCATCCGCGCCTCATCGACATCGCCGACGAGCTCGGCTTCTGGGTAGTGCTCGAGTGCGACCTCGAGACCCACGGCTTCTGGGACGTCGAGTGGCGCGACAACCCCTCCGACGACCCGCGCTGGCGGGATGCGTACCTCGACCGCATCGCCCGCACGGTGGGCCGCGACCGCAACCACCCGTCGATCGTGATGTGGTCGCTCGGCAACGAGTCCGGCACCGGGCGCAACATCGCGGCCATGTCGGCGTGGGTGCGGCGCGCGGATCCCACCCGGCCCGTGCACTACGAGGGCGACCTCACGGGCGAGCACACCGACGTCTACTCCCGCATGTACCCGACGCTCGAGGAGATCGACTCGGTGTGCGGCACGCCCGTGGCGAGCATCCACGAGACCACGGGCGCGACGGGCGCGAAGCAGCGCGCGAAGCCGTTCATCCTGTGCGAGTACGGGCACGCGATGGGCAACGGGCCCGGATCCCTCGCCGACTACGAGGACGCGATCGACCGCTGGCCGCGCCTGCACGGCGGCTTCGTCTGGGAGTGGCGCGACCACGGGCTGCTCGCGCGCACCGCCGACGGCCGCCCCTTCCACGCGTACGGCGGCGACTTCGGCGAGCCCGTGCACGACGGGCCCTTCGTGATGGACGGCCTCCTGCTCTCCGACGGCACGCCCACGCCCGGCCTCGCCGAGCTCGCCGCCGTCATCGCGCCCGTGCGGGTGCGCGTCGCGGGCGACGGATCCGGCGTGCGGGTGGAGAACCGGCGGCACAGCGCGTCCACCGACGACGTCGACCTGGTGTGGATCCTCGCCCACGACGGCCGGCCCGTCGCCCGCGGGATCCTCGAGCACGCGCCCCTCGCGGCCGGTGCCGCCACGACGATCCCGCTGCCGCCCGAGGCGCGCGCCGCCGGGCACGCCGAGGAGGCGCACGTGACGGTGCAGGTCGTCACCCGACATGACGCGCCCTGGGCCGAGGCGGGGCACGTCGTGTCGTCGCATCAGGCGCTCGTGCGCGACCGGCCCGCGCCGAGGCCGCGTCCCGCCGGCCGCTGGCACGGGGACGCGCTCGGCGTCGGCACGTTCGACGCGCGCGGCGACCTCGTCGCGTGGTCCGGCGTCCCCGTGCGCGGGCCGCGGCTCGAGCTGTGGCGCGCGCCCACGGAGAACGACCGCGGGGCCGGCCAGGGATCCTACGAGCTGGCCGAGCCCGAGCTGACCCGCGGCCGCGGCGCCGAGGAGACGCCGCCGTCGGCCGACCGGTGGCGGGAGCGCGGGCTCCACCGGCTCACCCACCGGCTGCTCGGATCCATCCGCACGGCCGACGGCCTCGAGACGCGGATGCGCGTGCAGGCCGCGCACTCCGGCGCGGGCGTCGACGTCGCCTTCCGCTGGACGGCGACCGATCGCGGCCTGCTGCTCGCCACCGAGGTCGTGCCGTTCGGCACGTGGGACTGCACCTGGCCGCGGGTCGGCGTGCGCATCGACCTGCCGTCCGCCCTCGCCGAGCACCCGGTCGCGTGGCACGGGACCGGGCCGGGGGAGTCGTACGCCGACAGCGGCACCGCCGTGCGGGTCGGCCGCTTCGCGTCGAGCGTCGACGGCCTCGCGGTCGCCTACGCCCGCCCGCAGGAGACGGGCCACCGCCCCGGGCTTCGCTCGCTCGTGATCGGCGACGCGTCCGCGACCCCGCTCACCGTGAGCACCGTGCCCGACGCCGCCGGCCACCGCCCCGGCTTCCAGCTCTCCCGCTGGACCCCGCAGCAGATGACCGACGTCGGCCACCCGCACGAGCTGCCGGCACCCGACGGCCTCCACCTGCTCCTCGACGACGCGCAGCACGGCCTCGGATCCCGCGCGTGCGGCCCCGACGTGCTCCCGCGCCACGCGCTCTGGCCGTCGCTGCGCACGTGGGAGGTGCTTCTGGGGTAGTCGCGGTCGATGTCGGTGGTGGGCGCTTCACTGCGCGCATGGATTTCGGATCGTCCCCCATATCCCCCTCGCGCTACGACGACGTGCTCGCCGAGCTGAAGGATCGCGTGCACGCCGCCCGTCATGCAGCGCAGCGGCGGGTGAACATCGAGCTCGTCGTCCTCTACTGGCGCATCGGTGCCACACTCGTGCGACGATCCGACGATCCGACGAGCAGGCGTGGGGAAGCGGGGTCATCGCGCGTCTCGCGGCCGACCTGCGAGCGGAGTTCCCGGAGATGAAGGGCTTCTCGCCTCGGAATCTCATCTACATGCGCTCCTTCTCGCGCGCCTGGCCAGATCCGGCAATCGCGCAACGGCCTGTTGCGCAATTGCCCTGGGGGCACATCACGGTGCTGCTGAGCCGACTGGACACGCAGGCGGATCGCGACTGGTACGCCTCCCGCAGCGTCGCCCGGGGCTGGTCGCGCAACGTCCTCGAGCACCACATCCGCACGCGTCTCCATGAGCGGTCGGCGATAGCGTCGACGAACTTCGATCGCGCCCTGGAGCCGGACCAATCGGATCTCGCCCGGCAGCTCACGAAGGACCCGTACGTCCTCGACTTCCTCGCGGTGGACGGCGACGCCAGGGAGCGCGAGCTGGAGCAGGCGCTCGTCGACCGGATCATCGACACGCTGCGTGAGCTCGGCGAGGGCTTCGCGTTCGTCGGCCGCCAGGTCCACTTCGACGTGGACGGCGACGACTTCTTTGTCGACCTCCTGTTCTTCCACGTCGAGCAGCTCCGCTACGTCGTCATCGAGCTGAAGACGGGCCGCTTCCGTCCGGAGCAGCTGGGGCAGCTCGGCTTCTACGTCGCGCTGGTCGACGACCGCTTGCGCCGGGCCCATCACGCGGACACCGTCGGCCTCCTGCTCGTGGCGGGGAAGACGGACGCGGTGGTGCGGTACTCGCTGGCCGGACAACGCGCGCCGGTCGCCGTGTCGAGCTACGACCTCCTCCCGGCGGCCGAGCGCGCCGCCCTCCCGTCGGAAGCCGTGCTCGCGCGGGCTGTCCGGGATCCGCGCGAGCCGTGAACGTCGAGGGGGCGCGCATCCGCCGGCGCTAGGCTCCATGCGCGCGCATGGAACTGATCCGTGCGAGAAGGAGCACCCCATGAGCACCACCTACCGCGTCGGCTACCTCGTCGGCAGCCTGTCGTCCACCTCCATCAACCGGGCCCTGTCGCTCGCCCTCAAGCGCCTCGGCGCCCAGGCCGGCCTCGAGCTCACCGAGATCCCGATCCAGCCGCTGCCCTTCTACAGCGCGGACATGGACGGCGAGTACCCCGAGGTCGCGAACGCGTTCAAGGCGGCCATCGCCGACGCCGACGCGATCATGATCGTCACGCCCGAGTACAACCGCTCGGTGCCCGGCGTGCTGAAGAACGCGCTCGACTTCGCGAGCCGCCCCTACGGCGAGAACGCGTTCCAGGGCAAGCCCAGCGCGGTCATCGGCACGTCCATCGGCGCGGTCGGCACAGCCGTCGCGCAGCAGCACCTGCGCAGCATCCTGTCGTTCCTCGCGTCGCCCGAGCTCTCGCAGCCCGAGGCCTACATCCAGACCACCGAGGGTCTGATCTCCCCCGAGGGCGCGATCTCGAACGCCGGCACCGAGGAGTTCCTCGTCAGCTGGCTGCAGGCCTTCCACGCGCACATCGAGAAGAACCTGCAGGCCGTCTCCGCGTAGCGGACACGACGCACGTCACGCGGGGCCCGGGCGGGAACGTCCGGGCCCCGCGTCGTCGGCGGGTCAGCGCCGCAGCTGGATCCCGAGCACGTCCCGCGTGCGACCGCCCGGCACCGCGTGCACCGACACCGTGACCGCCCCGGCGGGGGAGCCGGCGCGCATCCGGTCGGTGATCCGCACGTCGAGCGCGTCGTCGTCGGCCTCGCCGCCGAGCTCGCGCGGGACCGCGTCCGCCTCGACGTCGCCGACGCGGATCGACTGGCCGCCGCCGACGTCGTCACCCCGGCGCAGTCGCACGCGCACCGCGGTCGCCGTGCCGTCCGGGTCGCGCAGCTCGTAGGAGAACCAGCCGGTCGCGCTCCGCCAGTGCACGCCGTCGGCGCCTCGGGCCCGCGTGCCCTCTCCCCGGAAGCCGTGATCCACCTCGGGCTGCTGCTCACCGGCGACCACCTCGTCGACCACGTCGGTGTCGGTGCCCGCGGCGTCCATCGTGCGCAGCTCGGCGGCGCGCGTCACGGGATCCGCGCCCGTCGGCCAGACCAGCGTGCACCGCTCGTCGTGGATCCCCGCGAACGGCTCGAGCGCGACGGCGACCGGACCGCCGTCCCGCCAGGCGTCGAGGCGGAACGCGAGCGACGCGCGGTCGACGAGGGCGACGGCGTCGGCGGGATCGTCCGCGGTGATCACGGGCGTGCGCTCGAGCGGGACCTTCGGCGCGGGCGACACGTGGCCCATGCGCGAGTCCTCCGCGAGCGATCCCGCGATCCCGGCGACGCCGTCGCGCGAGGCCAGCGCCACGGGCCCGTACCGGAACGAGGTCCACGCGGATCCGTCGGGCAGGCGCTCGGCCCGCACCTCCATCCCGAGGTGCACGGTCACGACCGTCTCGCCCGACCACGTGCGGCGGATCGGCACCGCGTCGACGCCGGGCATGACGGGTACCGCCGCGTCTCCGACGTGCACCTCCATCGACGTCGCCCACCCTGGTCGCCGTAGCCGCACCTCCAGGTCGGCGGGCGCGTCGGCCGTGATCGTGACGGTCGCGTACCCCGTGCGCGCCACGTCCCCGTCGATGCGCGCCCTGATCCCACGCTCGGCCCAGTCCACCGAAGCCGGCACGTAGAGGTCCACGAGCAGCGCATCGTCGCCCGCGCGCGCGAACACCTGCTCGCCGTAGCGCGCGTGGTTCTCCATCCCGGTGCCGACGCAGCACCACATCGACTCCTCGGCCACCGAGTACACGCGGTGGTGCGCCGGTCGGAGCGACGTGAAGTAGACGAGCCCGCCGTGCTCGGGGTGCTGCGTGGAGAGGATGTGGTCGAGGGTCGTGCGCTCGACCTGGTCGAGGATCGCCGGATCCCCCGTCCGCTCGAAGCGCAGCCGCGCGAGCTCGAGCATGTTGTAGCTGTTGCAGGTCTCCGGCCCCTGCTCGTCGAGCACCATCGGCGCGAAGTCGCGCGACGGGTGGAAGTGCTCGCGCACGCTGTTGCCGCCGATCACGACGCTCCGCCGCTGCACCACCGACTCCCAGAACGCGTCCGATGCGGCGACGAGGCGCGCGTCTCCCGTCATCCGCCCGAGCCGCTCGATCCCGATGACCTTGGGGATCTGCGTGTTGGCGTGCAGCCCGTCGAGCTCGTCGCGGCCGGCGGCGAGTGGATCCACCAGCGCGCGCTGCGCGAATCGCTGCGCCTCGGCGAGCAGGTCGGCGCGCCCGGTGATCCCGGCGAGCGTCGCGAACGCGTCGCACATGCCGCCGTGCTCGGTCGCGAGCATGCCCTCGAACTGCTCGTCGTCGAGGTGCGCCGAGACGCCGAGCCACCAGTCGGCCATGCCCTCCGCCATGCGCAGGGCTCGCGCGGATCCCGTGTGCTCGTGCGCGTGGAGCAGCCCGCGGAGCGTCTTGTGCAGGTTGTAGAGCGGCACCCATCGTCCCTCGAGGTCGAACGTGTCCGCCTCTATCCGGCCCGAGGCCACTGTGCGGCCGAACTCCCGGCCGTCGGGCACGCCACCGAGCCATCCGTCGCCGGCCGCCTCCTGGCAGCGCTCGAGCACGTCGAGCATGTGCTCGAGGCGGGGGAGCAGGCGGGGATCGCCGGTCGCGGCGTGCAGCTGCGCCAGCGCGGAGAGGTAGTGGCCGCCGATGTGCCCGTCGAGGCCGATCGCCTCCCAGCTGCCGTAGCTCGGCGCGGGGGAGTCGAGCCCGGCCTCGCGGAGGAACGGCGCGAGCAGCCGGTCGGGATCCAGGCGCAGCACGTACTCGACGTCCGTGAGCTGCGCGTGCCGGAGCGGCCCGTCCCCGAGGCGCACGGCGGAGAGCGGGAACACCTGGACCGCGCCGTGGTCGGCGGCGGCGGGACGCGGGGCTGCGGGGAGTGCGGTCATCGGGATCCTCGGCTCTCGGATGCGGGCGCGGCGGCGGTGCCGTACCCGGATCGACCCGCCCTTGACGGGCAGTACATCGATGCACATAATCTAGTACAACGATGTAGAAGGCACCACGGCGGTGCGTGCGGCCATGCGGCCGAGTCCCTCGGGGCCGACACGTCACGGACACGAGGAGCGCGATGAAGCGGACCACGAGGAGGCTGGTCGCCGCGGCGACCCTCACGATCACGGGCCTCGCGCTCAGCGGGTGCTCCGCGGGATCCGGCGGCGGCGAGGGCGACGGGACCATCGAGCTCTGGATCCGCGACTACGAGAAGGCCCTCGTCGAGCCGCTCGCCGACGCGTACAACGCCACGCACGAGACGCAGGTCGAGATCACGCTCGTCCCCTCGCCCAGCTACGTGCAGAAGCTCGCGACCTCCATCGCGGGTGGCGACCCGCCGGACGCGGCCGCCCTCGACCTGGTCTTCACGCCGTACTTCGCGCAGGCCGGCGCCCTCGTCGACATCACCGACCGGGTCGACGCGCTCGGCTACGCCGACGACTTCAGCCCCGCGCACGCATCCGTCTCGGCGTTCGACGACCGCACCTACGCAGTGCCGTTCACGGGCGACGCGTCGGTGCTCTTCTACAACAAGACGCTCTTCGCCGAGGCCGGGCTCGACCCGGAGGATCCGCCGACTACCCACGCGGAGATCCGCGCGGCTGCGAAGGCCATCACCGCGCTCGGCGACAGCACCTACGGCTACTCCATCCCCGGCGCGTGCGGCGGCTGCCTCATCTTCGGCTTCACTCCGCTGATCTGGGGCGGCGGCGGCAACGTGCTCTCCGCCGACGGCCGCACTGCGACCCTCGACAGCCCGGAGGTCGCCGAGGGGCTCGAGCTCCTGCGCGGAATGTGGACCGACGGCAGCATGCCGTCGCTCGCCCAGACCGACGCCGGCCCCAACACCGCGACCGCGTTCCAGCAGGGCACGGTCGGCATGATCGCCGACGGCACCGCCACCATGGGCGCGCTGGTGGCCGGCGGCACGGTCGACTTCGGTGTCACGCCGCTGCCCGGCAAGGACGGCGGATCCGCGTCCTTCGGCGGCGGCGACACCCTTGCGATCCTCGAGGGCTCCGACGACGCCGACGCGGCGTGGGAGTTCGTCGAGTGGGCGACGGGAGCGGAGGCCCAGACGATCCTCGCCGAGCAGTCGGTCGTGCCCATCCGCACCGACCTGCTCGACGAGGTCTACGTGCCGCAGGACCCGCGCTACAGCGTGTTCGCGGATGCGCTCCGGGTGGGCCACGTGCCGTTCAGCCCGGTCGAGAACGAGCTGTTCAACGACAACAACGGGGTCTGGGTCAACCTGATCTCGCAGTCCGTGTTCGGCGGCGGGATCCCGGAGGCGCAGCGCGAGGCCCAGGCCGAGGCGCAGCGCATCCTCGACTCCGTCGTCTACGTCGAGGAGGACGAGAAGTGACCGCACCCGTGATCACCCGGCTGCAGGGCGCCGTGGCGTCCCCTGCCCGCAGCGCGGTGCGCGACCGCGGCGGCATGGCGAGGAGGCGGCGCCGCACCGGCATCCTCCTGGCGCTGCCCGCCCTCGTGATGCTCGTGACGTTCTTCATCTGGCCGCTGATGCGCACCATCGCGATGTCGACGTACACCTGGCCGCTGCTCGGCAACCGGGCCTTCACCGGCCTGGCCAACTACGTCGAGGCGTTCCAGGACGCCGCCTTCCTCAAGGCGGTCGGGTTCACGCTCGTCTACACGGCGGTGGTGACCCCGGTGCTCCTCGTGATCGGCCTCGTGCTGGTGCTCCTCATCCAGCGCCGCACGCGCACCGCCCGCATCTTCCAGTCGATCTTCTTCCTGCCGGTCGTGGTCGGTCTCGCCTCCGCGAGCTACCTCTTCCTCTTCATGTGGCAGCCGGTGATCGGGCCGACCATGAAGGCGCTGGCCGGCATCGGGCTGCTCGACGTGTCGACGAACATGTTCGGCGGGAACGTGACCGCGTTCCTCGTGGTCGTCAGCATGGTCGCGTGGAAGTCCGCGGGGCTCCAGATGCTGCTCCTGCTCTCGGGCTTCCAGTCGATCCCGCAGGAGGTGAACGAGGCGGCCGAGGTGGACGGATCCACGCGCTGGCAGCGGTTCTTCCACATCACGCTGCCGCTGCTGCGGCCGACCCTCGCGCTCGTGCTGGTGTTCAGCGTGGCCGGGTCCCTGTTGGCGTTCGACCAGTTCTACATCATGACCGCGGGCGGGCCGGACAACGGCACCATCACGGCGGTCTACGAGATCTACCGCTCCTCGTTCATCCGGCTCGACCTCGGCTACGGGGCCGCGCTCTCCATCATCCTCATGGTCGTCCTCGGCCTCGTCAGCGCAGCCCAGATGCTGCTCCTCCGGAACTCGGACCACTCATGAGCACATCCGCCCCCACCCGCCCCGCCTCCTCCGTCCCCGCCGCGGGCGCGTCCCCGCTTCGCGAAGCGCGCGGCCGGGACGCCCGCGGCCTCGGCGCCGTGCGCGCCTCCATGCCGCGCCTCGCCTGGTACGTCGCCTGCGGCTGCGTCGCGCTCCTCTTCCTCTACCCGCTGGGGATCATGCTCGGCACCGCGCTCACCGCGCAGGACGGCTCGGTCGGTCTCGGCAACCTCCAGCGGCTCCTCACTCCGACCGGCGGGCTCGACCTCGTGACGAGCCTGCGCAACAGCGTCTTCGTGTCGCTGCTGGTGACCGCGATCACGGTCGTGGTCTCGACGCTGGCCGGCTACGCGTTCGCGCGACTGCCGTTCCAGGGGAGCGACGTCGTCTTCTTCGTCGTGCTGATCACGTTCATGATCCCGTTCCAGGCGATCATCACGCCGCTGTTCCTGACGCTCATCGAGCTCGACCTCGACAACAGCCTCGTGGGGCTGTCGCTCGTGCTCGCCACCTTCAACCTGCCGTTCGGGATCTTCCTCATGCGGAACTCGTTCGCGGCGGTGCCGGCGAGCCTGGAGGAGGCCGCGCTCATCGACGGGAACACGCCGCTGCAGGCGATGCGGCGCGTGATGCTGCCCATCGCGATCCCCGGCGTCGTCTCGACCGCTCTGCTCACCTTCTTCTCGGCGTGGAACGACTTCTTCGCGACGCTCATCCTCATCACCGACCAGAGCCTCTACACGCTCCCGGTGAGCCTCAACATCCTCTCGGCCGGCCAGAACAACACGGTCGACTGGGGGCTGATGCAGACGGGCGTCGCCGTGACGGTGCTCCCGTGCGTCGTGCTCTACCTGCTGCTGCAGCGCTACTACGTGGCCGGCCTCATCAGCGGCGCCGTGAAGTAGGGCCGCCACCCGGCCCGCGTGCGAGGCTGGGGGCGGCGCGCGCCGGCCGGACGAGGATCCGCCGCGGGAGCGCCCGGACGAGGGGGAGCGGATGGCGGCCACGATGAGCGACGTCGCGAAGGCCGCCGGCGTCTCCATCAAGACCGTCAGCAACTTCTTCAACGGCTACCCCTACATGCGCGAAGAGACGCGGGCGCGGATCGAGGCGGCCGTCGCCGAGCTCGGCTACCGGATGAACGTGTCGGCCCGGAACCTCCGCTCGGGCCGGTCGCGCATGATCGCGCTCGTGATCCCCGAGCTCGACAGCGCGTACCTCGCGCCGCTCGCGCAGGACGTGATCGACGCGGCCGACGAGCTCGGCCTGAGCGTGCTCGTCGAGACCACGGCGGGGCGGCGCGACCGCGAGATCGGCGCGCTCTCGGGCCTGCACCGCCAGGTGCTCGACGGCGTGATCTACGAGCCGCTCGCCCTCCACCAGGAGGACGCGGGCGTCATCGACCTGAACGTGCCGCTCGTGATGATCGGCCAGCGCTTCCTCGAGGGCCTCGCCGACCAGGTGCTCATCGCCGACCTGGACGCCGCGCGTGCCGCGGTCGCGCATCTCGTGGAGACCGGACGTCGGCGGATCGCGCTCATCGGCGTGCGGGACGCGGGCGAGCGCTCGGGATCCGCGCTCCGGCAGCGCGGCGCCGAGGAGGCGCTGGCCGCGGCCGGCATCCCCGTCGACCCGCGCCTGCAGGTGGATCCCGGCCCCTGGCGCCGCGAGTCCGGCGCCGCCGCGATGGCCCGCCTCCTCGACGACGGCGTGGAGCTCGACGCCGTCTTCGGCTTCAACGACTCGCTCGCGCTCGGCGCCCAGTGGATGCTCCAGGAACGCGGCCTCCGCGTGCCCGAGGACGTGTCCGTCGCGGGCCTCGACGACACGGCCGACTCCCGCTTCGCCCAGCCGCCGCTCACCACCGTGTCGCCCGGTCGGCGCGCCATCGCGCGCCGGGCGGTCGCGATGCTGGCCGAGCGGATCGAGCGCGGTGCGGACGCGGGCGCCTTCCGCTCCGAGACGATGGGCTTCGAGCTGATCGTGCGCGGGTCGACGGTGGTGCGCGGGCGCTGATCCGGCCGTCGACGCCCGCCGCTCACGGGGATCGTGCCGTCGGCGACGTCTCGGTAGGGTCGTCGCCATGGATCGGAAGCCCATCGCCCTCGGGGTCGCGGTGATGGTGCCGCTCCTGCTCGCGGCGGTCTGCTTCTCGCTGATCCGCTCCGCGTGGGCGATTCCCTTCTACGGCGTCCTCGTGATCGGCCTCGCCGTGGTCTACCGCGTGACGTCCCGGCGACCACGGCGATAGGCCCGCCCGGTCGTGGAGGCGGGGTCGAGCCGCCCAGTGAGGTAAGGCTATGCTTACCCGCGGCCCGGGCTCCCCGCCGGGCCGATGCCGGCCTCGACCCCAGGAGACCCATGCCCCGCGCTCGCGCCCTCGCCCGCCTCACCGCCACCGCCGTGACGGGCCTCGTGCTCGTCGCCCTCACCGGATGCGGCGCCTCCGAGGAGGTGCCGGCCGCCTCCGTCGCCGACGCCGGCGAGGGATCGACGACGTACCCGCTGACGCTGTCGAACTGCGGCCACGACGTGACGATCGACCAGGCGCCGTCGCGCGTCGTGTCGCTCGACCAGGACTCCACCGAGATCCTGCTGTCGCTCGGGCTCCAGGACCGCATGGTCGGCACGGCGTCGTGGACGGATCCGGTGCTGGACTCGCTCGCCGACGCGAACGCGCAGGTGCCGCGCCTCGCCGACAACGCGCCCACCTACGAGGTGCTGCTCGGCGCGGACCCCGACTTCGTCACCGCGTCCTTCGGCCGCCACTACGGCACGGGCGGCGTCGTCACGCGCGACCGGCTCGCCGAGACGGGCATCCCCTCCTACCTGTCGCCCACCGACTGCGACTCCGACATCAGCATCAACGGCGGCGGCCAGCGCACGACCGCGCTCACCGTCGACGCGCTGTACCAGGAGATCCGCGAGATGGCGGAGGTCTTCGACGTGCAGGATCGCGGCGAGGCGCTCGTCGCGTCGCTCCAGCAGCGCGCGGCCGCGGCCACCGACGGCATGGACATGGGCGGCGCGAAGGTCATGTACTGGTTCGCCGACACCAAGACGCCGTACATGGGCGGCGGATTCGGCGCCACGTCGCTCCTGTCGCGCCAGCTCGGTCTCACGGACGCGTTCCCCGAGGTGCGCGACGACTTCATCGCCACCGGGTGGGAGACCGTGGTCGACCGCGACCCGGACATCCTCGTGCTCGGCGACCTGCAGCGGGACCGGTTCCCGGGCGACAAGCTGCAGGACAAGATCGACTTCCTCGAGTCCGACCCGCTCACGCGCGACCTCACGGCCGTGAAGGAGGACCGGATGGTGGCGCTGCACGGCGCGGAGATGAACCCGTCGATCCGGTTCGTGGACGGGCTCGAGAAGATCCGGGCCTGGTGGGACGCGCGCGGGGCGGAGCTCTGAGCGCGGCGGTCCCGCGGGCGCCGTTCGGCGCGGTCGCCGCACGGGTGCGCGCCCTCCCGCACGCGCTCCGCGTCGGGCTGCTGGTCGTGCTCGGGATCGTCGCGCTCGCGCTCTCCGTGGGCGTCGCCGTGACCCTCGGGCCGGCCGACGTCTCGCTCGTGAACGTGCGCGACATCCTGCTCAACCACGCCGGGCTCGCGAGCATCCCGGTGCGCGTCTCCGAGGACGCGATCGTCTGGCAGGAGCGCCTCCCGCGCGCGCTCGTCGCGGCGGCGTGCGGCGCGGGACTCGGCCTCTGCGGCGTCGTGCTGCAGTCGCTGCTGCGGAACCCGCTCGCGGATCCGTTCGTGCTCGGCGTCTCGTCCGGTGCCTCCACGGGCGCCGTGCTCATCGGGGTGCTCGGCCTCGGCGGCGGCGCGATCGGGATGTCCGGCGGCGCCTTCATCGGGGCGCTCGTGGCCTTCGGCTTCGTGCTGCTGCTCGCCCGGTTCTCGTCGGCGGGCACGGCCGGCGTGATCCTCGCGGGCGTGGCCAGCACGCAGCTCTTCTCCGCGCTCACCTCGCTCGTGGTGTTCGCGTTCGCCGACTCCGACGAGACGCGCGGCATCACGTTCTGGCTGCTCGGGTCGCTCGAGGGCATGCGCTGGGACGAGGTGGGGCTCAGCGTCTCCGTCGTGGCGATCGGCGCGGTCGTCTGCCTCGCCTACGCCCGCTCGCTCGACGCCTTCGCGTTCGGGGAGGAGGTGGCGTCGTCGCTCGGGATCCACGTGGGCCGCACCCGCACGATCCTCCTGGTGGTCACGGCCCTCCTCACCGCGACGCTCGTGAGCATCGCGGGCGCCATCGGCTTCGTCGGCCTGGTGCTCCCGCACGCCGCGCGCCTGCTGTTCGGCCAGCGGCACGCGCGTGTCGTGCCCGCCACGATCGTGCTCGGCGCGGTCTTCATGGTGTGGGTGGACGCGTTCTCGCGCCTCGCCTTCGCACCCACCCCGCTGCCCGTGGGCGTGGGCACGGCGCTCGTGGGCGTGCCCGTCTTCATGCTGCTGCTGATGCGGAACCGGGGACGCGCATGACGCTCGAGGCGCACGGCGTCAGCTGGTCGCGGGGCGGGCGGATCGTGGTCGACGACGTGACGCTGGAGCCCGCGCCCGGATCCACCGTCGGGCTGCTCGGGCCGAACGGGTCCGGCAAGTCGTCGCTCCTCAGGCTGCTCCAGGGGGCTGCGTCGCCGGACTCCGGCCGCGTGACGCTCGACGGCGCCGACCTCGCGGGGATCCGCCGCCGCGACGTCGCCCGCCGGGTCGCGACCGTGACGCAGCACGGCGAGACCGAGGTCGACATCGTGGTGCGCGACGTCGTGCGCCTCGGCCGCACGCCGTACCGCACGCTGCTCGGCGGGGACACGGCGGAGGATGCGGCGGCCATCGACCGGGCCATCGCGCACGTGGGCCTCGAGGCGAAGGCCGACCGCGCCTGGCGCACGCTCTCCGGCGGCGAGCGGCAGCGGGCCCACATCGCCCGGGCCCTCGCGCAGGAGCCGCGCGAGCTGCTGCTCGACGAGCCGACCAACCACCTCGACATCCGCCACCAGCTGGAGCTGCTCGCCCTCGTGCGCGACCTGCCGGTGACCACGGTGATCGCGCTGCACGACCTCAACCTCGCGGCGATGTTCTGCGACAGCGTGCTCGTGCTGCGCGAGGGGCGCGTGGTGGCGGGCGGGCATCCGCGCGAGGTGCTCACCCCGGAGCTCATCGCCGACGTCTACGGCGTGCGTGCGGTCGTGACGCACGATGCGGCGGTCGGCTGCTCGCGCGTCCTGTTCGACGCGGCTCCCCTCTAGGCGGGGCCCCGCCCGTCGCCCAGGATGGGAGGACGGCCGCGGGACCGCGGCGCTTCGACGACGAGGGGATCCGCATGGCCACGATCACGATCACGGGAGGATCCGGGCGCATCGCCACGAGCATCCGCCCGCTCCTCCTCGCGGCCGGGCACGAGCTGCGGCTGCTCGACGTGGTGGCGCCGCCGAGGCCGCTCGCGCCGGGGGAGACCTCCGCGATCGTCGACACGACCGACGTCGACGCGTGCACCGAGGCGTTCCGCGGATCCGACCTCGTGGTGCACCTCGCGGCGCACGCGGCCGAGCGGTCGTGGGAGGCGATCCAGCGGGTCAACAACGACGGCGCGCACGCGGTGCACGAGGCGGTCGTGCGGGCGGGGGTGCCGCGGATCCTCGCCGCCAGCTCCATCCACGCGGTCGGCTTCCTGCCCGCGACCGAGGCCGCGCGCGAGGACGTGCCCGTGCCCCGCCCCGACACCTTCTACGGCCTCAGCAAGGTGCTGCTCGAGGGGCTCGGCAGCATGTACGCCGACCGGCACGGGCACGTCGTGGTGAGCGTGCGGATCATGACGGCCGAGCCCGAGCCGTCCGCCGCGCGCAGCATCTCCACCTGGCTGTCCGCGGGCGACGCCGCCCGGCTCGTGGAGGCGGTGCTGCACCTCGACGAGCCCGGCCACCGCATCGTCTGGGGCGTCTCGCGGAACACGCGCCGCTGGGTCTCGCTCGCCGCGGGCGAGGCGATCGGCTACCACCCCGAGGACGACGCCGAGGTCTTCGCGCACCGCTTCCCGGAGCTCGGCGCGGACACGTCGCCGCCCGCGGGCGTGCTGCTCGGGTCGATCTTCACGGAGGTGGGGCTGGGCGCCGACATGGGGTGAGGCGGGCGCGCAGCGGCGACCGACGGCGGCGTCGGCCGACGTACGCTGGCTGCATGCGGTCCTTCCGACGTGCGGGATCCGCACGCACCCCCGAGCCCGGCGACGGCTCGATGCCCGACACCCGTGGCCCCGGCCGCGCACCCCGCGCGAAGCTCCCGCGCGACGTCCTCGTCCTCGGCGTCATCGCGTTCTTCGTGATGGTCGGCTTCGGCGTCGTCGTGCCCGTGCTGCCCGTCTACGCCGAGAGCTTCGGGGTCGGCAGCTTCGAGGTCGGCGCGGTCATCTCGGCGTTCGCGCTCATGCGGTTCGTGATGAGCCCGTTCGTCGCGCGCCTCATCGACTGGAGCGGCGAGCGCACCGTGCTCGCGGTCGGCATCGGGATCGTCGCCGTCTCCTCCGGGCTCGCGGGCCTCGCGCAGGACTACGTGCAGCTGCTGCTCCTCCGCGGCGCGGGCGGCATCGGGTCGGCGATGTTCTCGGTGGCCGCGATGACGCTGCTGCTCGGCTCGACGGATCCCACCCGCCGCGCCCGCGCGATCGGCTTCTACCAGGGCGGCTTCCTCATCGGCGGCATGGCCGGGCCCGCGCTCGGCGCCGTGCTCGCGACCATCTCGCTCACCGCTCCCTTCTTCTTCTACGCGGCCACGCTCGCCGTCGCGAGCGTCATCGGGCTGCTGCTCCTGCGGCCGCGCACGCGCGACGTCGCCGCGACCGGGACGCCCGAGGTCGTGATCCCGTTCGGGAAGGTGCTGCGCGACCCGCGGTACCGCGCGGCGCTGCTCGCGAACCTCGGCAACGGGTGGGCGTCGATGGGCGTCCGCAGCGCGCTGATCCCGCTGCTCGTCGTGGCCGTGATCGGCGCGGATCCCTCGGCCACCGGCATCGCGTTCGCGTGCGCCGCCGTGGTGCAGGCGCTCGCGCTCGCGCCGGCCGCGCGCTTCGTGGACACGCGCGGTCGCCGGCCCGCGATCGTCGGCGCGTACGGCGTCGCCGGGCTGCTGATGATCGCGATCCCGTTCGCCCCGGACATGGTCGTGCTCACCGTGCTGCTCTGCGTCTACGGCGCCGCCGCGTCGTTCATGGGCACGGCGCCCGCCGCCGCCGTCGGCGATGCCGCGGGCGCCCGCAGCGGCCGGCCGGTCGCCGTGTTCTCGATGGTGTCGGACCTCGGCGCCATCGTCGGCCCGCTCGTCGCCGGCTTCCTCGCGGACGCGTTCTCGTACCCGGTCGCCTTCGCGACGGGCGCCGTGCTGCTGCTCGCCGCCTCCGCGTACGCGCTGCTGCGGATGCCGCGGGACGAGCGCGTGGCGGCGCCCGCCGCGAGCTGATCCGGTCGCCCGGTGCGCCCTCCACAGCAGGATCCGCGGCCGGAGGGTCCGTCCTCGGACGTCATGCGCAGGATCCGCCGCGCGCTGTCCGTATCCTCGACACCGTGACGACTCCCCCGAAGAAGCCGCTTCCCCTCGAGCACGACTCCACCCGCGACGGCACGCGCGACGCCGTCGAGCCGGCGCTCCGCTCCGACGTCAGCCACCTCGGCGGCCTGCTCGGCCAGGTGCTCCGCGAGTCCGGCGGGGAGGATCTGCTGCGCGACGTCGAGCGGCTGCGCGAGCTCGTGATCGACGCGTACGAGAGCGCGCGCGACGCCTCCATCGACGACGCCGAGCGCCTCGTCGCCACGTTCACGCCCGAGCGCGCCGAGCAGGTCGCCCGCGCGTTCACCTGCTACTTCCACCTCGCGAACCTCGCCGAGGAGCACCACCGCGTGCGCGTCCTCCGCGAGCGCGAGGCGGCGTCGGGCTTCGTCCCCGACTCCATCCCGGACGCCGTCGGGAAGCTCACCGAGGAGCTGGGCCGCGAGGAGGCCATGCACCGCCTCGGCGAGATGCGGTTCCACCCGGTGCTCACGGCGCACCCCACCGAGGCGCGCCGGCGGGCGGTGGCCACGGGGATCCGCCGCATCGGCGACCTGCTCACGGAGCGCGACGGCGCCATGGCGGGCACGCTCACCGGGCAGGACATCGACCGCCGGCTGCTCGAGGAGATCGACGGCCTGTGGCGCACGTCGCCGCTGCGCACCACGCGGCCCACCCCGCTCGACGAGGTCCGCACCGCCATGGGCGTCTTCGACCAGACCTTGTTCGAGGTCGTGCCGCGCGTCTACCGCCTGCTCGACGACTGGCTGCTCGGCGAGGAGGCCGGCGTGCGCGACGCGGTCGCGCCCGCCTTCTTCCGGCTCGGCAACTGGATCGCGGCGGATCGCGACGGCAACCCGTACGTCACCGCCGCGGTCACGGAGGAGGCCGCGGGCATCGCCAGCGAGCACATCCTGCTGGGCCTCGAGCGCGTCGCCCTCCGCGTCGGCCGCTCGCTCACGCTCGGCGACGCCGACACCCCGCCGAGCGCCGAGCTCCGCGAGCTCGCCGCCGCGCAGGACGCGCTCGCGCCGCACCTCACCGCCCGCATCGGCACGCGCGCGCCCGCCGAGCTGCACCGCCGCGTGCTGCTCGTCATCGCCGGCCGCCTCGCCGCCACGCGCGAGCGCCACGACGACCCCATCGCCTACCCGTCGGCCGCCGAGCTGCTCGCCGACCTCCGCGTGCTGCAGGCGTCGCTCCGGAGCGCGGGCGCGCACCGCATCGCGGGCGGCGAGCTGCAGGGCCTCGTCTGGCAGGCCGAGACCTTCGGCTTCCACCTCGCCGAGATGGAGGTGCGCCAGCACTCGCAGGTGCACCGCGAGGCGCTCCGCGAGGTCCTCGCCGTCGCCGCGGCGGACGCGTCCGGCGACCAGGCGCCCGAGCTCGCGCCCATGACGGTCGAGGTGCTCGACGTGTTCCGCACGCTCGCCCGCCTGCAGGAGCGGCACGGCGTCGCGCCGTTCTCCCGCTTCATCGTCTCGTTCACCCAGTCGGCCGACGACATCCGCACGGTGCACGAGCTGGCCGCGCTCGCGCTCGGGTCGGCGGAGGAGGCGCCCGTCCTCGACGTCATCCCGCTCTTCGAGACGTTCGCGGATCTCGACGCGAGCACGGAGATCCTCGACGGCATGATCCGGCTGCCCCAGGTGGCGGCGCGCCTCGCGCAGACGGGCCGCAAGCTCGAGGTCATGCTCGGCTACTCCGACTCGTCGAAGGACGTCGGGCCGGTCTCCGCGACGTTCGCGCTGTTCGACGCGCAGGCGCGCATCGCCGCGTGGGCGCGCGAGAACGACATCGAGCTCACGCTCTTCCACGGCCGCGGCGGCGCGCTCGGCCGCGGCGGCGGGCCTGCCGACCGCGCCGTGCGGGCCCAGCCGCCGGGATCCGTCGACGGCCGCTTCAAGCTCACCGAGCAGGGCGAGGTGATCTTCGCCCACTACGGCGACAAGCGCATCGCCGCCCGCCACATCGAGCAGATGGCCGCCGCGACCCTGCTCGCCTCTGCGCCCTCCAACGAGGAGCGCAACGCGGTGGCCGCACAGGGGTCCGCCGAGATGGTGCGCACGATGGACGAGGCCTCGCGCGCCCGCTTCTTCGAGCTCGTGAAGGCGCCCGGCTTCGCGCCGTGGTTCGCGCAGGTCACGCCGATGGAGGAGATCGGGCTGCTGGCGCTCGGCTCGCGGCCGGCCCGCCGCGGCCTGTCGGTCGAGTCGCTCGAGGACCTGCGGGCGATCCCGTGGGTGTTCGCGTGGACGCAGGCGCGCATCAACCTCACGGGCTGGTTCGGGCTGGGGTCGGCGCTCGCCGCCGTCGGCGACGAGGCCGTGCTCCGCAAGGCGTACGACGAGTGGCCGCTGTTCACGTCGATGATCGACAACGTCGAGATGTCGCTCGCCAAGACCGACGGCCGCCTCGCGGAGCGCTACCTCGCGCTCGGCGACCGGCCGGATCTCGCGGCGCTCGTCACCGAGGAGATGGAGCTCACGCGCGAGTGGGTGCGGAAGGCCACGGGCCGCGGCGAGATCCTCGAGGGCCGGCCGGTGCTGCGCCGCGCGGTGCGCCTCCGCAGCCCGTACGTCGACGCGCTCTCGCTGCTCCAGCTGCGGGCCCTCCGCGCGCTGCGCACGGCGGCCTCCGACGCGACCGGCCAGGGCGCTCCCGGCCAGGCCGACCCCACGGATCCCGACCACCGGCTCCTGCTCCTCACGGTCAACGGCATCGCGGCGGGGCTGCAGAACACGGGCTGATCCGCGCCCTGGGAACACGGCGGCGGCCGGCCTCGAGTGTGCCGACCGCCGCCGTTCCGTGCGAGGGGATGACGAGCTCAGAAGGGCGGTACAGGCCGGAGGACGGTGGGAGTCGAGGAGCTCACCGCCGCAGCGGGCGGTGAGCTCGTCGCTGTGGTCTTCGTCGGGTCGACGGGCGGGTGCTGGCGGAGGCCGGCGTCAGCCCCCCGCGGTCCAGGCCGCGGCGATGCTGCGGTCGACGACCCGACGCCATCCGTCCGGCGCGGTGGGGTCGTGGCTGGCCATCCCGGCCATCCACAGCACGCTCATGAGGTCATCCGGTGTGAAGTCGGGCGAGAGCACGCCGGCGTCGTGGGCGTTGTCGACGAGCTCCGCCCCGAGCGCCATGGATCGTTCGCACGCGTTGATGAGGAGCACCGCGTCGGGATAGCGGCGGAGCATCGCGTCGTTCATGGCGGGATCGCTGCGCTGCAGATCGATCATCTCGGCGATGAAGGTCTCCAGCTGCGCGCGCGGGGAGTCCTCGGCCAAGGTCCGGTCCCGGAGCGTCGCGAGCTTCGCGCCGGCGATGTCCGGCACGACGGCGTCGATGAGCTGGTCCCGCGAGCCGATGCGGTTGTAGAGCGTCCCGATGCTCACGCCGGCTTCTCGGGCGATGTCCTCCAGCGGAGCGGACAGCCCTCGTGCGGTGAACACCGCCATGGCGGCCGCGCGCAGCTTCTCGACGTTCGCCTGAGCGTCTCGGCGCAGGCCGGGGGCAGGACTCATGCTGGCTCCACTTGATCTTGAGGGCATCCTCAACATAGGCTCGGGCGCACTTGAGGACCTACTCAACTTATCGCATCAGGACACGTGGCTCGGCAGCGCGCCACGGGAAGGACGCATCATGCCCCTCATCACCATCATCGGAGCGGGGCCGGGACTCGGCCTCGAGATCGCGCGCGCGTTCGGGCGGAAGGGCTTCGACGTCGCCCTCGTGGCGCGTGACCGGTCGAAGCTGGACGGCTTGGAGCGCACGCTCGGTGCCGATGGCATCACCGCTCGGGGCTTCACGGCCGACGTCACCCGGCCCGACACGATCAGGGAAGCGCTCCGCTCGATCCGCGACGAGCTCGGTCCGATCGACGTGCTCGAGTTCTCCCCGGCGGATCGCGCTCTGGAGTCGGTCGACGCGCTGGACGTGACGATGGAGAACCTGCAGCCGCAGATCGACTTCTACCTGGGCGGTGCCGTGGCGGCGATCGGCGCCGTGCTGCCGGACATGATCGCCGCGGGTTCCGGCACGGTCATCGTGACCACGGGCGGTGGCTCGCTCGCGCCCACGCCGGCCCGCGGCAACATCAACATCGCCGCGGCGGGACTGCGGAACTGGACGCTGAACCTCCACGCCGCCCTCGCGGAGCGCGGGGTCCACGTGGCGTTCGTCGCCATCACCGCGCTGATCGGCGGCGGCCGCCCGGATGCCGAGCCGGACGTCATCGCGCAGGCGTACGTCACGCTCCACGACGAGCGACGGGACGCCGAGCTGCACTACGTCGCCTACGACGCCTGACGCATCTCCCGCCCGGGCTCCGCGGCTCGGGCGGGTCGGCGTGCGGCTCCCGGGCCCTGGTGACCGCGCCGTCTAGTCGGACGAGGCCGGGGCCGCGGTAGCGGTGGCGGCCGCGGCGGCGAACGCGCGGAGCGTCGCGACCTGCTGGGCGGTGCTCGGCGGCGCGTCGGCCATCTGCCAGGTCGACACGAGCGCGACCATCCCGCCGATCGCGAAGGTCCGTGCGTCATCGCTGAGGGCGATGCCCGGTCGGGCGTCGTCGTGATGCGACTCCATCAACCAGGTGCTCACCACCGCCGCGATGACCTCGGCGACCCGCTCGCCGCGCGGGATGGCGCGGAGCTTGTCGAAGAACTCGCGATCCGCTCGCCCGGCGGCCAGCAGCGGTTCGACCCCGTGCTCCCGGACGGCGTCGGTGAGCGCCTGCGCGAGGTTCGCCGCGCCGTCGGCGGCGGTTGGGCATTCCTGGAGGAGCCGGCTGATCCAGGCATCCGTCGCGAGGTCGCCGACGTTGTCGTAGTGGTTGTGCAGCGCCTGCCGGCTGAAGCCCGCGCGCTGCGCCACCGCGCTCATCGAGATCGCCTCGCCCTTCGGCGCCTCGGACACCAGCGCTGTGAGCGCCTGGATCAGGGCGGAGCGGGTGCGGACGACCCGCGGGTCGACCCGGGACGCGCCGTCCGGTACCGCGCCACTCCGCTCCGTCATGCATCCATCTTGTCAGAGGCCCCGACCTTGTGTACGGTCGTCATCTATTGGACAACTGTAAAGGACATGATGACCCACGTGACCGAGACGGCACATCACCGCGGAGACTCCCCGCAGCACCCCGACTTCGAGGCGGCGGTCGCGGGGGGCGCGCTGACGTCGGAGGGGCCGGGGTCCATCCATCGCTACCGGAACCTGATCCTCGGCGGGGTCGCGATCCTGCTCCTCGCCATGGCGATGCTGGTCAGCTACTCGACCGCGTTCGGCGACCCGACGCCGAACCACATCCACCTCGCGGTGACCGGCGACGCCGACACGATCGTCGCGCTCGAGCAGCAGGGGTCGCTGGAGCTCACCGTCGTGTCCTCCGCCGAGGAGGCCCAGGCCGCCGTGCTCGACCGTGACGTGGACGGCGCTGTCGTCCTGCCCGCGCCGGGTACCGGCGGCCAGGTCTCCACCTACATCGCCAGCGGCGGAGGCCGCGCCGTCGCGCAGGCAGTATCCGGCATCGGCGCCTCGATCGCGGCGAAGGCGCAGTCCACGAACCAGACCATCGACCTCGCCCCTCTGCCGGAGGACGACCCGGTCGGATCGATCGAGTTCTACGCGATCCTCTTCGCGGGGCTGGGCGCGGCGCTCGGCGCGACGGTGTTCGGACGCATCCTCGGCACGGTCGACACGGCGCCGAAGTTCGTCGAGCGCAGCGTCGTCCTCGTCATCTACTCCGGCCTGCTCGCCGGCCTGATCACGCTCTGGATCGACTCCGCGCTGGATGCCGTGACCGTCGGCCCATGGGGCGTGTTCGGGGTCCTCTGGCTGACGGGTGTCGCGATTGGAGGGGCGGTGACGGGAGTCGCGGCCCTCGGCGGCACCATCGCCGCGCTGGCGATGACGCTCGCCCTGGTGATCTTGGGCAACACGTCCTCCGGTGGGCCGCTCGGGATCCACGTCCTCAACGACTTCTTCCAGACCCTCTACTACGTCTTCCCCCAGGGCGACGCGCTCGACCTCCTGCGGTCGGTCCAGTACTTCGACGGCGCGGCCGTGACCGCTCCGATCATCCGACTGGGGATCTGGGCGGTCGCGGGCATCCTGCTGACCCTGACGGCCATGCTCATCCGCACCCGTCGGGAAGCCGCGGCCCGCGCGACGGAGGCACGGCCTCCGGGGTCGGGGACCCGCGGGGCGGCCGGGCCCTCGCCCGCCCACGCCCCGCACGCCGCCGTCACCACCAGCTCGGAATTCCTTCCGCTCACGCCGTCACCCTGACCGCGACGCGATCAGCAGCACTGCTCCACCTGACCGGCGGCCATCACGCCCACGCCCCGCACGACGCGCACGTGACATCCACCAACGCAATCGGAGGTTCTTGACATGCCAGGAAAGATCGACGTCCACCAGCACCTGCTCCCGCCCATCTACTTCGAGGCGCTGAAGGCGGCAGGAGAACGGGCGATGGGGAGCGGGGCCGGGTCGGCCGGGGGTGCCCCGGCCGTGTCGGGCGGATCCGCGCAGTGGAATCCGTGGGCGGCGAACGGCGACACGGGACCGCGACAGGGTCCGCGCACGATCGGCGGCTGGCAGATGCCGGAATGGGACCCCGAGGCAGCCATCGCGATGATGGACGAGGCCGGCATCGAGACCGGGATCCTGTCGATGAGCGCACCCGGTGTCCACTTCGGTGACGATGCCGCAGCCCGCGCGCTCGCGCGCGAGCTGAACGACTACCAGGCCGAGCTGGTCCGATCACGGCCGGACCGGTTCGGGCACTTCGCCGTGCTGCCGCTGCCGGACTTCGACGGCGCGGTCGCCGAGGCCGTCCGGGCGCTCGACGACCTCCACGCCGACGGTGTGCTCCTGCTGTCGAACGCGAACGGGCGCTACCTCGGCGATCCCGCGTACGAGCCGCTGTGGGTGGAGCTCGCCGCACGCTCGGCCGTGGTCTTCGTGCACCCCACGTCGCCGCCGATCGCGCAGCTGCCGGGGATGCCGACGGCGCTGCTGGACTTCCCGTTCGACACCACGCGCACCGCCGTGGACCTCGTCGCCCACGGCGTGTTCGACCGGCACCCGGACCTGCGCGTGATCCTCTCGCACGCGGGCGGGTTCCTGCCCTACGCCGCCAGCCGCTTCAGCGCCGCCGCCATGTTCAACCCCGGCACCACCCCGGAGAGCATCCAGGCGGGACTGCGCAAATTCTACTTCGACACCGCGTTGTCCGCGTCGCCCACGTCCCTGCCGTCGCTCCTCGCGTTCGCGGAGCCGGGTCACATCCTCTACGGAAGCGACTTCCCCTATGCCGACCCGGAATGGAGCGCGCGCTTCGACCACGAGCTGGACATCTATGACGGCCCTGGGGCGGAGCGGCTGGGTGAGGTGGACCGCTCCGCCGCCGAGGCACTGTTCCCCCGCTTGGCGAGGTAGGGCGGAAGCCCCCGCTCCGGATCGCAGGCGCAGCGATGATCGCGCGATAGGCGGCACGAGTTCACGTGACGGTCGGATGAGCCCCTGAAGCGCCTCAGCCGGACTGGCTACGTCACGGGATGTCGGCTCAGACTCCACCGCGCGAGACGTGACGCGGGTCCGACCCGCTGCTCTCCGGGAGCGGCGCATCCATCGCCGCCGCTCTACGGCGCCGCCTTCACGTAGCTGAAGACGGCGCCGTGGGGCGTGCCTAGTTGTCGGGTCCGCAGTGGACGCTCGGGGGCCACTCGAAGGTCGGGGTCCCGGAGTAGCACGGGTCGGGACGGACCTGAGGGTAGTGGTGCCGGACGCCGTCGGTCTCGAGTCCGCGGGTCGAGGCCTGCGCGGACATGGGAGTGAGGACCATGGCCGCGCTCATGGCGCCGAGGAGGAGGAGGGCTCGTGTCGCCGTGACGCGGGATATGCGATCTGTCATGTGTGTCCCGTTCTGTTCTGCGCGCTGAATGCTCTGAGGCGAGTCGCGCGTTCCTCGCCGAGAGCGCCGGAGCCGGCGCCGCACACGGTAGGACCATGCGCAGGGGACACGAGTGGGCTGTCCACATCACGCGTAGTCGGCTGGGCGTGGGACGCGACGTGCAGGCCGTCTCGAGTCGACGCTCGCTGGCTGCAGCTGCAGCTGCAGCTGCGGGCGCGGCGCACGCCGGCTTCCGACGCGGCAGGCCAGGCCGCGCCCGGCCAGGCCGACCCGACGGATCCGGACCACCGGCTCCTGCTCTCACGGTCGACGGCATCGCGGCGTGGCTGTAGAACACGAGGTGATCCGCGCTCGTACGAACGCGGCGGCGGCCAGTCCCTCGCGGGGCCGGCCGCCGTCGTGCGTCGGGGAACGGGGCGCGCCCTATGCCGCCCCGACCTCCCGGCGGATCGCCGCCGCGAAGCGGTCGATGTCGTCCTCGGTGGTGTCGAACGAGCACATCCAGCGCACCTCGCGGCGGGCCGGGTCCCAGTCGTAGAAGCGGAACTCGGAGCGGAGGCGGTCGGCGACGCCCTCGGGGAGGATCGCGAAGAGGCCGTTCGCCTGCGTCTCCTGCGTGAACTCGACGCCGTCGACGCCGTCGAGCGCCGAGCGGAGTCGCGCGGCCATGCCGTTCGCGTGGCGCGCGGAGCGGAGGTAGAGCGGCACGCCGTCGACCTCGGATCCGAGGAGCGCCAGCAGCTGCGCGCTCACGAACCGCATCTTCGAGGCGAGCTGCATGTTGAGCTTGCGCAAGTAGGTGAGCCCCTCGGACGCCTCGGGGTCGAGCACCACGATCGCCTCGCCGTAGAGCAGGCCGTTCTTGGTGCCGCCGAAGCTGACGACGTCGACGCCGGCGTCGGACGTGAAGGCGCGGAAGGGCGCGTCCAGCGTGGCGGCCGCGTTCGAGAGGCGGGCGCCGTCCATGTGCAGGCGCATGCCGCGCTCGTGCGCGTGGTCGGCGATCGCCCGCACCTCGGCCGGCGTGTAGACGGTGCCGAGCTCGGTGGTCTGCGTGATGCTCACGGCGAGCGGCTGTGCGCGGTGCTCGTCGCCCCAGCCCCACGCCTCGCGGTCGATCAGCTCGGGGGTGAGCTTGCCGTCCTCGGTGGGCACCTGGAGGAGCTTGATGCCGGCGACTCGCTCGGGCGCGCCGCCCTCGTCGGTGTTGATGTGCGCGGTGGTCGCGCAGACCACGGCGCCCCAGCGCGGCAGCATCGAGAGGAGCCCGGTGACGTTCGCGCCCGTGCCGTTGAAGACGGGGAACGCCTCGGCGCCGCGGCCGAAGTGCTCGCCCACGACCTCCTGGAGCCGTGCCGTGTACGCGTCGCCGCCGTAGGCGACCTGGTGCCCGCCGTTCGCGGCCGCGATGGCCTCGAGCACCTCGGGGTGGATCCCGGAGTAGTTGTCGGAGGCGAAGCCGCGGGCGGCGGTGTCGTGGAGGCGGAGGGGGGAGACGGGGGAGGCGTCGGTGGCGTCGGTCACGGGATCCATCCTCGCCTACCGGCGGGTGCGGCCCGGCCTACGCGGGGAACCCGTGCAGCGCCACGTGCTGGAGCAGGATCACCGTCTTGCCGTCCGCGATGCGGCCGTCGGCGACCATCGCGAGCGCCTCGTCGAGCGTCACCTCGACCCGCTCGATGTCCTCGCCCTCCTCGGCCACGCCGCCGCCCGCGCCCACGACGTCGGCCGGCGTGTACGACGCGAGGTAGTGGTGCACGCGCTCGGTCACGGATCCGGGGCTCATGAACAGGTCGAACAGGTGCGTGAGCGCCACGACCTCCACGCCCAGCTCCTCGCGGGCCTCGCGGCGGATCGCATCCTCCGGGGAGTCCTCGTCGAGGAGGCCGGCCGCCGCCTCGACGAGCATGCCGTCTGCGTGGCCGTTGACGTAGGCGGGGTAGCGGAACTGGCGCGTGAGGAGGATCCGGTGGGTGTCGGCCGCGTAGAGGAGCACGGTCGCGCCGTCGCCCCGGTCGTACGTCTCGCGCTGCTGCTCCTGCCAGGATCCGTCGCGCAGCTGCAGGTCGAGCGTCGTCCGGCGGAGCACGTGCCAGCCGTCGGAGGTGACCTCGACGCGCTTGACGACGACGTCGGGGTTCCGGTCGAGGTCCGTGCCGCGCAGGTGGAGGCCGGTGCGGCCCCGCGAGTCGGGCACGGTCTCACCGGGGCGCGTCATGGTGCCATCCTCGCGGGGCGCTGGGCGGCGGCGCGTCCGTCCGACGGCGGATCCGCCCGGCGGGCCGTTTGGATCAGGCGCGGCCCTGCAGGATCAGGTTCCAGTACACCCACGGGAGCACGTAGCGGTCGGCGAGGAACGTGATGCGGCGCTCCTTCGCGAGGCCCTTCCAGCCGGGGATCGTGGGCTTCGGGCGGTAGCGGTCGTCGAACTCGGCGAACACCACGGTCGAGCGGGAGACCACGAACGGGCACACCGAGTACCCGTCGTACGTCTGCGGCAGCGGCTTCCCCTCGAGCGCCGCGACGAGGTTCTTCGCGACCGTGGTGGTCTGCTGGCGGAGCGCGCCACCCGACTTCGAGTTCGTGGTCGCGGCGGCGTCGCCGAGCGCCCACACGTCGGGGAAGCGCGGGTGGCGGAGGGTCAGCGGATCCACCTCGACGAAGCCGCCCGCGTCGCCGGGAGCTGCGAGGCCCGTGTCGGCGAGCCAGTCGGGCGCGGACTGCGGCGGCACCGCGTGCAGCACGTCGTAGGAGAGCGTCTCGCGATCCGCGTCCTCGAGGCCCTGCTGCGCCGCGTGGTCCGGGCCGAGGAGCGCGCGGGCGCGGTCGACGCCGGCGATCTCGACGGTGCGGGCGGCCGGATCCACGCCCACGAGCTCGCGCCCGTACCGCACCTCGATGCCGTACTCGGCGACCTTGCGCTCGAGCTCGGCGTCGACGAGGGGCATGCCGAACATGGTCGGCGTCGGCACGACGAGCACCACGCGGATGTCGTCGAGCACGCCGATCGCCCGCCAGTGGTCGCATGCGAGGTACATGGGCTTCTGCGATGCGCCCGAGCAGGTCCCGGGACCGTCGGGCTGCGTGAAGACGACCGTGCCGGAGCGCACGTCGCGCAGCACCGTCGACGCCTTCGCCGCGTAGCGGTGCTCGTAGTTCGAGATGCCGACGGGCGAGTCCATCGCCTCGACGAGGCCGGGCACGCGATCCCAGTCCTTCTGGATGCCGGGGCACACGATGAGCTGGCCGTAGGAGACGCGGCGGCCGGACTCGAGCGTCACCGTCTTCGCGGCCGGGTCGATGCCGGCGACGCGGTCCCGGATCCACGTGACGCCCTTCGGCGTGACGGACCCCTGCGGCCGCGTGGCCTGCGACGCCCGCGCGGTGCCGCCCGCGACGTGCGAGAACATCGGCTGGTAGTAGTGCGTGTCGCGCGGCTCGATCACCGCGACGTCGTCGACGCCGTACCGCCGGAGCCGGCCCGCGACCGAGAGGCCGGCGTTCCCCCCGCCGATCACGAGCACGTCGTGGTGCAGGGTCGTGCCGTCGGGAGGGGTCATGGGCTCACCCTAGGCCGGGGTGCGAGCGGGTGCCGGGGCGGAGGGCGACGCCGGCCGACGACGCCGGCCGACGACGGGGTGGCGCCCTGGCCGGAAAGCGCACGCCGGATGCCGCCCGCTGGCCGCGCAGCGAAGCCCAGCCGCTCCCGCCTGGAGGAACGCTGAACGTCGGGGACGAGCGGGGCACCCGGCCCGTCTCCTTGACGTGCCGGGCATCCAGCCGGCACCGCGATCCCCTCGACGGGAGCGCGCCCCATCCACCTCAGGAGCACCACATGACCGACGTCACCCCCGCCACCGCATCCAGCCGCGCCGCCGCCAAGCACACGCCCGCCGACTCCGCCTCGGGCAAGAACACGATCGCCGACGGCGTCGTCGAGAAGGTCGCCGGCATCGCGGCCCGCCAGGTCCCCGGCGTCCACGACCTCGGCAACGGCGCGGCCCGTGCCGTCGGCGCGATCCGCAACGTCATCGGCCAGCAGGACCGCGGCCAGGGCATCTCCGTCGAGGTCGGCGAGAAGCAGGTCGCCGCGGACATCGTCGTCGTCGCCGAGTACCCCGTCGCGCTGCAGGACCTCGCCGACCGGATCCGCGAGTCCGTCACCGACGCGATCTCGCAGGTCGTCGGCATGGACGTCGCCGAGGTCAACGTCACCGTCTCCGACGTGCACATCCCGTCGGACGACAAGGACGACGACGACTCCAAGAGCCGCGTCCAGTAGCACCTCCCACGCGGACGGGACCGGGCACGACCCGGTCCCGTCGCCGCGTGCGGGGCATGCCGCCCCGCGCAACCGCATCACCGCCGCACCACCCGCAGCACCCAGAGGACACGAACCGATGAGCAAGTCGACCACCGCCGCGAAGGCTCCCCGCGACACCCCGGCCCAGGGCCGCGGGCAGAAGGCGGCATCCGCCGGCGACCGCCCGTCCACCGCCGCGCGCTGGGGCGCCGAGGCGTTCGGCACGTTCCTCCTCGTCTTCGGCGGCGTCGGCACCGCGCTCTACGCGTCCGCGTTCCCGGACGACGGCAACGCCACGGGCGTCGGCTTCCTGGGCGTCGCGCTCGCGTTCGGCCTCACGGTCATGGCGGGCGTCGCCGCGGTCGGCGGGATCTCCGGCGGCCACTTCAACCCGGCCGTCAGCGTCGGCCTCGCGTTCGCGGGCCGCATCGGCTGGCGCGAGGTGCCCGGCTACGTGGTCGCGCAGCTCGTCGGCGGGATCCTCGGATCCAGCGCCCTCGCGCTCATCGCCGCCGACGGCCCCGCCGGCTACCTCGCGGCCGCGCAGGACGCGGGCTTCGCGTCGAACGGATACGGCGAGGCCTCGCCCGGCGGCTTCGGCCTCGCGGCCGTGCTCCTCGTCGAGGTGATCCTCACCGCCGTCTTCGTGACCGTGATCCTCGCCGTCACCGGCCAGAAGGCGTACGCGGCCGTCGCGCCCCTCGTCATCGGGCTGACGCTCACCCTGATCCACCTCATCAGCATCCCGGTCAGCAACACCTCCGTGAACCCGGCCCGCTCCATCGCGGCCGCGGTCTACGGCGGGCCCGTCGCGCTCGGGCAGGTGTGGGCGTTCATCGTCGCGCCGCTGGTCGGCGCCGCGATCGCCGGGCTCGCGCACCGCGCGCTGACCCGCGCCGCCGACGTCCCCGCCTGATCCGCCCGCGCGGCACGCCGCCGCGCCCTCGCACCCATCCGCACCCGCACCACCGAAGGAGCACCGCCGTGAACGACGCCGCACCCGCCATCCGACCCATCGACCTGACCGGCATCGACGCCGCGCACCCGGAGGGGGAGACGGCCGCGCACCGCATCGGCGTCGCCGCGGCGGAGACCGCCGCGGGCGTCACGGGCGTGCACCACCTCGGCGGCTCGGCCGCGCGGGCGCTCGACGCGGCGTCGCGGGCGATCCGCGGCACGAGCACCGGACCCGGCGTCACGGTCTCCGAGGAGGCCGGCGGCACCGTGATCGACATCGACCTCGTGGTCGAGTACCCGACGCCCGTGCAGGACGTCGTCGACGAGACGCGCGAGCAGGTGGGGCGTGCCGCACGGCAGATCGCGCCCGGCGCCGTCCGCGTGAACATCCGCGTGACCGACGTGCACGGCCCGTTCGACGACGAGCAGTCGCCCGCGGGCGCCGCGCTCGAGAAGGCGAAGGACGCCGGATCGGACGCGCTCGAGAAGGCGAAGGCGGCCGGGTCCGAGGGGCTCGAGAAGGCGAAGGCCGCGGGAGCCGAGGGGCTCGACAGGGCGAAGGCCGCGGGAGCCGAGGCCGCCGACCGCGCCCGCGACGCCGGCGACCGGATCCAGGACGCGTCCGCCGACGCCGCCGACCGCGCGCAGGACGCCGGATCGCGCGCCGCGGACACCGCGAAGGAGATCGGCTCCGAGGTGGCCGACCGCGCGAAGGCCGCGGGCGCCGTGCTCGCCGACTCCGCGAAGGCGGACGTCGAGGAGACCCGCGAGGCGGCCGAGGAGCGCGACGAGCGCGCGGCCGCCGACGATGCCGACGACGCGGCCGACTTCGACACGTACGCGACGCATGCCGGATCCGCACCCGAGGTCACCGTGGTCGTCGACGGGCACGGTGACGGCACCACCCGCGTGGAGGTCGACGGCCCCGCCACGGTGGAGGTCCAGGGCGACCGCGTCGAGGTCGGCGGCAAGGCCGCATCCCGCGACGACGACGAGGCTGCCGACCGCTCCTAGCGCTCGGCGGGCCGGCCCGCGCCGATGGCCGGATCCGGGGACCCGCGGCGTCAGTCGAACCGCGCCCCGCCCGGCCGTGACCGCCCCGCGGTCATGACCACGTAGACGATCGTCCCGAGGACCGGGATGAAGTTGATGAACGTCCACGCGCCGCTGCGGTCGACGTCGTGCAGCCGCCGCCAGGAGACGGCCAGCGACGGGATGAAGACCGCCAGCTGGAGCACGGAGAGCACGGCGCTCCAGGGGTCGATGATGGTCACGGCGTCGAAGGACCCGAGCGACTCGCGGCTGTCGGCGTTCAGGCTGCTGAGGGTCCGGAGCGCGGACGAGACGACGAACCCCGTGAGCGCCCACCACCAGAACTCGCTCCGGCTGGCGCGCCCGCGGAAGGTCGCGTACTTGAGGAAGAACCTCCGCATCGCCTCCTGCCACGACGCGCCGTACAGCGGCAGCTCGAGGTGCGTGCGGCATCCTGGCGGCGTCGCGTCGGTCATGCGTCGACCGTACGCGGGCCCGGCCGGTTCGCGCGCTCGGTCAGGCACCGGGATCCGGCGGGGAGGTCACGCGACCCCGCCGTCTCCGGGGAGGGACAAGCCCCTGGTCAGCCAATCGAGGAGGCGCCTCGACCGTGCAGGATCGCCGGACCAGGGCTGTCGCGGGCCCGTCGAGAATGCGCGGGCGAGCGCGTCCATGTCGGTCCTGCGCCAGCGCTCCCGGAGGTCGTCCCGGTCCTGCTGCGACAGGGTGGCCGCAGCGTCCGCGCCGAGGAAGGCGGCGATCACGAGTTCGAGGTCACCGTCCGCCTCGAGGACGAGCGCGTCGCGCTCCCATGCCCGTGCCGTGACGCTCTGGTCGGCGACGTACCAGCCGAGGGCGACGGACAGGTCATATGCGTCCCTGTGCTCGTATCCGGGCGACCGCTCCATCCATGCGCTCATCTTCATCACCACGTAGGCCTCGACGCGGGGAAGCCGGACTACGGCTCCGCTCGGCAGGGGAAGCGGCCAGGCGAGGCGGAGCGCGTCGGCGAAGCCGAAGACCACCAGGTCCTCGTCGCCGCGCGCACGCGGCCTCGTCACGCCGCGAGGGTCCTCGACCTCGCCGAACGGGACGACGTCCACGGGCATGCCCGCGATGAGGAACCGGATGCCGCTGTCACCGGTCCGCGCGAACGTCTCCTCGATGCGCGCGTACACAGCCCAGTCCTCGACGGCGATCCCGATGTCCACGTCGGTGGTGCCACGGAGCGAGGTGTCGTGTCCGCGCGCGGAGTGGAGGATGTCCCGTGCCTCGGCGCCGATGAGGAGCACGGAACCCGCATCGACCTCGGTGACGCGGAGCACCTCCGAGACGACCGCATCCACCAGGGCGAGTCGGTCGTCATCGACTCGCGTGAAGTCCACGGTCCGCCTTCCGCATGTCCTCGGCCACCCCGCGTTGCCTGCTGTCCCCGGAGGCGACGAGGTCCGCGAAGACGAGGAGCGGCGGCGCGTCGCGGACGCCGGGTGGAACGGGCGCTTCGGCCGTCTCGGGTTCCGTCCAGAACATCTCGCGGACCAGGACGTTCGGCTCACGATCCGACCGCCAGCGGTTCCGGAGCGCGAGCAGCCTCACGTCCTCGTCGGTGTACACGACCGCAGTATTGCCGCGGAGGCCGGGAGCGGCCATCTCGCCGCTCACGCGCACGGAGCTGCTCGCGGTCGCCTGCATGTCCATGCGCTCCGCGTGGTAGCCACGAGTCCGGCCCGGGGACCCGAGCCCGAGAGGGAAGGCGGCGACCCATCTGTCGATCAGCTCGGGCACCCGATCCAGGTGGTGTTCCGGCCACGTCCGCACATAGCCCTCCCGCTCCAGGAGCTTCATCGTGTCCTGCGTCAGCCCTACTGAGACATGGGACGCTGCGGCGATCCGTCGGATGGGAGCGCTCACCAGCTCGGGCCAGGAGATCAGGGCGAAGATCACCTGCGCACGGCGGGAGCTGAACAGGTTCGACTGCGTCGCGTCGCTTCCGCGCGGCCCGATCGGCTTCTCGGGGGTCCGTCCCCGGACGTCGACGACCACGCCGGGGAGGCGGAGCCACGCATTGCCCGCGGCGTCGAGGTGGTGGATGCCCACCTCGCGCAGGATCGCAGCGCCGCGGCCGGAGACGTGCGGTCCGACGAGCAGCAGTCGCCCCGCCGTGACGGCATCGGGGGCTGCTCGAACTGCCGCGGCGTGTGTCATGCGTTCGGCCCACATCACCTCGAGGGCGGCGATGGCCGTGCCGTTCGCGTGGGAGAGGACCGCGGCACCGGGGACGCCGTCCTCGAGGTCGGACAGCAGCGGTCCTTCCTCGGGATGGCGGCCGCGTCGATCCAGCCGGAGGCCGTGATCATCAAGCCATCGCGCGATGAGCTGCAACGGTGCCGCGCCGTGCTCTGCGTTCAGTTTCTGCATGCGTTCGATCATACTGAACGCCATGTGAAAGTGAACAAACTCCCGTCACGCGCTCTCGCCGCGCTGCCGCGTCACGCCACCGTGAGCCCCAGCACCGCGAGCGCCCCGAAGGCGACGCCCCAGACGGCGATGGCGATCGTCTCCCAGATCAGCACCGCCCGCGGGCGGGCGCCGAAGGAGACCATCGCGGCCGACGTGAAGTGCGTGGGCACCAGGAGCGGGCCGAGGAGGCTGACGCCCGGCACGCCGTAGCGGTCGAACGTGCGGCGGATCTTGGCACGCCGGGGCGTCTCCTCCTTCGTGCTGTCGCGCGTGATCCGGTTGCGCGTGCGCGACGCGACCAGCACGATCAGCGCCACGACGGCGACGTTGCCGACCACCGCCGCGAGCACCGCGATCGCGACGTGCTGGCCGCTGATCACGCCCACCACGGCCGCGAACTCGACCTCGAGGAACGGGATCATCGCGGTGACCATGACCCCGAACCAGCGGAGCAGCTCCGGCAGGCCGCTCGTGAAGTCCTGCAGCGCGTCGATCATCCCTTCAGCGCGTCCTTCAGCTTCACGCGGGATCCGGTGCGCAGGAGCGAGTTGCTGTAGATGCGGGATCCCAGGGCGACCACCACGGCGGTCGTCGCGATGAGCACGGCGAGCGACACCAGCGGCTCCCACCACTGGGCCTCGCCGAGGAACAGGCGCATCGGCATCCCGACCGGGGCCGAGAACGGCACGTACGACATGACCGTCATCACCACGGGGTTGTCGTTGAAGAAGATGACCGCGAAGTACGGGATCATCACGAGGTACGTGACCGGAGCCGTGACGGCGCCCACGTCCTCCTGGCGGGAGACGAGCGAGGCCGCCGTCGCGAAGAGCGACGCGAGCAGCACGAACCCGAACAGGAAGAACACGACGAACCAGATCACCGCGGGGCCGACGATCGCGAGCAGCGCGGTCTGCTCGGTCACGAGGAGGCCGACGCCGGACATCAGGGCGATGAGGGCGATCTGCGTGAACGCCAGGATGCTGTTGCCGAGCACCTTGCCGGCGAGCAGCGCCCGCACGGGGATGGTCGACATGAGCAGCTCGACCACCCGCGTCTGCTTCTCCTCGACCACGCTCTGGGCGATGATCTGCCCGAACGTCAGCGCGGAGATGAAGAACACCACGCCGAACGCGATCGCGACGAGGTAGGCGATGGCGGGGTCCGTGGTCGGCTCGTCGAGGAGCTCGACGCGCGGGGTGTCGGTGAGCGCGCTCACCACGCCGTCGGGCGCGGAGGTGTCGCCGATCACGAGTACGGCGCCGTCGGAGTCCGCCTGGGTGTCGGGGACGACCGCCGCGTCCACCTCGCCGTCGCGCACCATCGCCCGCGCGTCCTCGACGCTGTCGGCGGGCACGCCCTCGAGCGACGCGGCGCCCGAGACGGCCTGCTGGGCGGAGCCGACCACGGCGACGCGCGTGGTGTCGCCGTTCCCCGGGCCGCCGTTCGCGGTGAGGAAGCCGCTCACGATGATGGAGGCGAGGATCCCGACGAGCAGGATCCCCGTGCTGATGAGGAACGACTTGCTGCGCAGGCGCATGCGCACCTCGCGGCCCGTCACGAGCAGCGTGGACTGGGCGAACGTCGGGGCGGTGCCCCGTCGGCTCGCGGTGGTGGTGCTCACTGGACGACCTCCTGGAAGATCTCGCTGAGGGTGGGGCGGCGACGGGTGAAGCCCGTGACGGATCCGCGGGAGACGGCCTCGGCGAGCACGCGCTGCCGCGCCTCCTCCTCGGCCTCGAAGAGCACGTAGCCGCCGTCGAACTCGACGACCTCGACACCGGGCACGTCGCGCACCCAGCCGCCGTCGCCCGCGATCTGCAGCTCCGTGAGGGGGCGGCTGTGCTGGTCGCGCAGCTCCTCGCGGTCGCCGGATGCCCGGATCCGGCCCTCGGCGATGACGACCACGTCGTCGCAGAGGCGCTCCACGATGTCGAGCTGGTGCGAGGAGAAGAGCACGGGCACGCCCTGGGCAGCCCGCTCGGTGAGGACGCCCAGGACGGTCTCGACCGCGATCGGGTCGAGGCCCGAGAACGGCTCGTCGAGCACGAGCACCTCGGGGTCGTGCACGAGGCTCGCCGCGATCTGCGCCCGCTGCTGGTTGCCGAGCGACAGCGACTCGATGGGGTCGTTCCGGCGCTCGCCGAGGCTGAGCCGCTCGAGCAGGCGCTCGGTGCTGGCGGTCGCGTCAGCGGCGCTCATGCCGTGGAGGCGGCCGAGGTAGACGATCTGCTCCTGCAGCTTCATCTTCGGGTAGAGGCCGCGCTCCTCGGGCATGTAGCCGAAGGTGCGGCGGCTGGAGGTGCCGAGGTCGCTGCCGTTCAGCGATACAGCGCCGGAGTCGGCGGTGAGCACGCCGAGCATGATCCGCATGGTGGTGGTCTTGCCGGCGCCGTTGCCGCCGACGAAGCCGGTCAGCCTCCCCGGCCGCACGGCGAAGGACACGTCGTCGAGGACGCGGCGGTCCCCGAACGATCGCGTGACGTTCTGGACTTCGAGCACGAATGGCCTCCTCGGTGGGCACGGGTGATCCGTGCTGCTCACGCTAGGTGCGGGGGCGCGCGGGGGAGTCCGCCGTGAGGGGGAACCGGGTGGGGGATGGGGGCGCGGCCTCGGCGGAATGGGGCGCGGCCGGCGGGGATCCGCGCGGTCGGCTCTCCTAGGGTCGGATCATGCGCAGCGCCACCGTCGTCCAGGCCGTCGCCGACGGGATCGGCGCGGCGGGCTTCGTGCTCTTCGCGTCGATCGCCACCGGCATCGGCACCGCGCCGCTCGCGCTCTCCGGGCTCGGCCTGTCGGCGCTGTCGGTGCTCGTCCGGGTCGTCGCGGTCGCCCGGGTGCGCCGCGGCCTCGACCGCGTGACCACGGCGCGGCGTTCGTGGCGGCGGTGGATCCACGCGCTGTGGCTCGTGCAGGGCCTCGCCTTCGTCGCGGGGCTCGTGCTCGCGCACTCGTCCCTCGGTGCCGTCATGGCCGCCGTGCTCGCCGGGGTCGTGGTAGCCGTCGCGTCGGCCGCGCTCGTCGGGGGAGCCGCCCGCCGTGCCGGACGCGGATCCGGCTTCGTCGACTCCGCCTCGATCACCGCCTACGCGTAGGCGCTCGCCGCCGGGCCCGCGACGCCCGGCCGAACAGCGAACAGCGTGCCCGCGCGCGGATGGCGGGCCGAGTCCTCGGGCGTGTAGCCCTCCTGCGAGGTGGTGATGACGAGCACGTCGCGGTCGGGGCCCACGAACGCGCAGCTGGAGACCTGGGGCGCGTCGACGCGCACCGAACCGACGTGCTCGCCGGTCGGGGAGTAGCGGCGAACCTCGCTGCCGCCCCAGAGCGCGACCCAGATGGAGCCCTCGTCGTCGACGCACATGCCGTCGGGGTGGCCGTCGGCGGGGTCGATCTCGACCACCACCTCGGGATCCGTCAGCCCGCCCTCGTCGGTGACGCGGAAGCGCCGCACCTGCTGCGTGGGGGTGTCGATGTAGAGCATCTCGGCGCCGTCGGCCGAGAACGCGGTGCCGTTGGAGATGGTGACGCCCTCGAGGACGGTCGTCGCGCGGCCGCGGTCGAGCAGGTAGAGAGCGCCCGCGCCGGGCGTCTTGTCGAAGGCCATGGATCCCGCCCAGAGGCGGCCGCGCGGATCCACCTCGCCGTCGTTCATGCGGCGCCGGATGCCGTCAGCCGGCAGCACGTCGGCCAGGGGGATCAGCTCGCCCTCCGCCGTGAGGCGGACGAAGCCGTCGCGGGCGGCGAGCACGTGGCCGCCGTCCGCGTGCCGGACGACCGCGCCGACCGGCCCGCCGACGTGCGTCTCCGTGACGGGCCCGACCGCGAGCGTGACCGGATCGAGCGTGGCCTCGCGCACGATGCCGACGTACTGGTCGGCCCAGAGGAGGGTGCCGCGCGCGGCGTCCCACAGCGGTGCCTCGGCGTGCTCGGAGCGGACCGTGTCGAGCGGCACGGCGTCCCAGACGGTGACGCTCATCGGGCGCCGTCCCGCGGCCCGCGCTCCGGCGCGCCATCGCCCTCGTACGCGCGCTGCGGCATCTGCGTCGCGAGCTTGCCGCCGCTGACGTCGACGAGCGTGCCCGTGATGTAGCCGGCGCGGTCGCTCGCGAGGAACACGAGCAGGTCGGCCACGTCGTCGGGCCGCTCCCACCGGCGGATGCTGAGGGTGTCGAGCAGGCGGTCCTGCGCGGGCTCCGGCATCTCGGCGAAGCCGTTCATGGCCGTGGGGATCATGCCGGGCGCATACGCGTTGACGGTGATGCCCCACGGCCCGAGCTCGCTCGCGAGCACGCGCGTGAACTGCACGACCGCCGCCTTCGACGCGCCGTAGGCGGCCGCCCCGACGCTCGGGATGACGGCCGCGAACGACGCCGCGTTGATGATGCGCCCGCCTCCCGCCGCCTTCATGGCCGGGATGACGGCCTGCGAGAGCAGGAACACGCCGCCGACGTTGACGTCGAACGCGGCCTGGAAGCGCGCGGGATCCAGCGTCTCGACCGACCCCTCGACGTTGATCCCGGCGTTGTTCACGAGCACGTCCACCCGGCCGGCCGTCGCGACCACCTGCGCGACCGCGGCCTGCACGGACGCCGGGTCGGTGACGTCGGCGACGATCGCGGTGATCCCCTCCGGCAGCGCGTCGCGGAAGCGGAGGTCGAGCCCGAAGACCCGGCACCCCTCCTCCTGGAAGCGCTCGGCGATGGCCCGGCCGATGCCCTGGGCGGCACCGGAGACGACGACGACCCTGTCGCGGAGGTCGATGAGCATGCGTGTTCCCCACAGTCCTAATAGCGTTTCCCTCAACGTAGGGGTGACCGAGGGAGACCGCCATGTCCGCAGCACGGGCGCACGACGACCACGACGGCGACGCGCCTGGGGAGGGATCGGCGAGCCCGCGGACGCTGTGGATCAGCGGCGCGGGATCCGGCGTGGGCCGCGCGACCGCCGTCGCCGCGGCCCGCGACGGCTGGCGGCTCGTGCTCTCGGGCCGGCGCCGGGAGGCGCTCGAGGAGACGCGCGCGCTCGTCGACGACCTCGGATCCACCGCGGTCGTCGCGCCGCTCGACGTGACCGACGACGCCGCGCTCGCCGCCGTGGTGGCGGGCCTCGATCGGCTCGACGGCGTCGTGGTCGCCGCCGGCCTCAACGCCCCGCGCCGCTCGTGGGCCGAGCAGGACGTCGCCGACTTCGACCGCATCGTCGCGACCAACCTCACCGGCCCCGCGCACCAGGTCGCGGCCGCGCTCCCGCTGCTGCGCGCGTCCGGCGGCACGGTCGTGCTCGTCTCCTCCTACGCCGCGTGGACGCACTCGCCGGGCGCCGGCGTCGCCTACAGCGCCTCGAAGACCGCGCTCGGGGCGCTGGTGCGCGACCTCAACGCGCAGGAGGCGGGCAGCGGGATCCGCGCCACGCACCTCTGCCCCGGCACCATCGACAGCGACTTCCTCGCGCTCCGTCCCACTGTGCCCGACGCCGCCGAGCGCGCCGCGATGCTCGCGCCCGACGACGTGGCGCGCGCGGCGATGTTCGTGCTCGTCTCGCCGCCGCACGTGCGGATCGACGAGCTGGTGCTGTCCCCGATGTCGCAGCGCGGCGGGTTCTGACGCGGGCGGCTCACGCGGGCGCCCGCCACGCGGCGGCCAGGCTCCGGTCGATGACCCGTCTCCAGGCGTCCGGCGCCGCCGCGTCCCGGCTGGCGGTGCCGGCCAGCCAGATGATCGCCATGAGGTCGTCGTCGGTGAAGTCGTCCGACAGGGACCCGTCGTCGTGCGCCTCCTCGACGAGCCGACGCCCGAGCGCGAGGGAGCGATCGCAGGTGCTGATGAGCGCGGCGGCCTCGGGGAAGCGGCGGAGCATCGCGTCGTTGAGGGCGGGGTCCTCGAGCTGCAGGTCGACCATGCCGTGCACGAAGCGTTCGAGGCGTGCGCGCGGGGTGGGCTGCGCGTCGACGGACGCCTTGAGGGCCAGCAGCTTCTCGCCCGCGATGGTCGGGATCACCGCGTCGATGAGCGCCTCGCGGGAGCCGACGCGGTTGTAGAGCGTGCCGATGCTGACGCCCGCCGCCCGCGCGATGTCCTCCAGCGGCGCGCCGAGGCCGCGCGCGGTGAACGTCGTTAGGGCCGCCGCGTGCAGCTTCTCGACGTTGGCGCGCGCGTCGCGCCGCATGCTCCGCTGTTCGGTCATCGGGCTCCCTTAAGTTGAGGAATGCCTCAAGTCATGCGTACACTCGCACCTGAGGTCACCCTCAACTTACCGCTCACGCCGGCTGCGGCCGGCCAGGACGAAGGATCCCCATGCCCCTCATCACCATCGTCGGCGCAGGCGCCGGACTCGGCCTCGAGATCGCCCGCGCGTTCGGCCGCGAGGGCTTCGCCGTCGCGCTCGTCTCCCGCGATCAGGCCAAGCTCGACGGCCTCGCCGCCACCCTCGGCGCCGAGGGCGTCACCGCGCAGGGCTTCGCGGCCGACATCCGCGACGCCGCGAGCATCACCCGCGCGCTCGACGCGGTCGTCGCCGCGCTCGGCCCGATCGACGTGCTCGAGTTCTCCCCGGCCGACCCGTCCCTCGAGTCCGTCGACGTCCTCGAGGTGACACCTGCGAACCTGCAGCCGCAGATCGACTTCTACCTCGGCGGCGCCCTCACCGCGGTCGGCCACGTCCTGCCGGGCATGATCGAGGCCGGACGCGGCACCGTGCTCGTCACGACCGGCGGCGGATCCATCTCGCCCCTGCCGTTCCTCGGCAACGTCAACATCGCGGCCGCGGGCCTCCGCAACTGGACGCTCAACCTGCACGCCGCCCTCGCGCCGAAGGGCGTCTACGTCGCCCACGTCGGGATCACGGCCCTCATCGGCGGCGGGCACCCGGACGCGGCGCCCGAGGTCATCGCGCGCGAGTACACGCGACTGCACGCGGAGCGGACGGACGCCGAGCTGCACCACGTCGCCTACGACGCGTAGTCCTCGACAGCAGCGTGGCTCAGCTCGCGCCCGGCACGACGATGCCGCGCTCGTAGGCGAACACGACGGCCTGCACGCGGTCGCGCACGCCGAGCTTGAGCAGCAGGCGCGAGACGTGCGTCTTCACCGTGGCCTCGCCGAGGTAGAGGCGCTCGGCGATCTCCGCGTTCGCGAGGCCCTCGGCGAGGAGGCGCAGCACCTCGAGCTCGCGGTCGGTGAGGGTGGCGACGCGCGGGTCGGTGGGGATCGTCGGGGCGGGGAGCGGCGTCGCGGCGCCGTCGTCGGAGGCGCCGGATCCGCGGCCGAAGCGCTCGATGACCCGGCGGGTGACGTCGGGCGACAGCAGCGCGTCACCGCGCGCGATCACGTGGACGGCCTCCACGAGCGACTCCGGCGACGCGCTCTTCAGCACGAAGCCGCTCGCGCCCGCGTCGAGCGCGGTGAAGAGGTAGTCCTCGCGGTCGAACGTGGTGAGCATGAGGACGCCGGCCCGGATGGACGGGTCGGCGACGATGCGGCGCGTGGCCTCGAGCCCGTCGACGCGCGGCATCTGCACGTCCATGCAGATCACGTCAGGCGCGAGCGCGGCGGCCAGGCGCACGCCCTCCTCGCCGTCGGCGGCCTCGCCGACCACCTCGATGCCGTCCTCGCTCTCGAGGATCACGCGGAAGCCGGCGCGCACGAGCGCCTGGTCGTCGACGAGCAGGACGCGGACGGACGCGGGCGCGCCGGCGGTGGGGGCGATCGGGTCGGCGCTCATGCGCGGGTCTCCTCGGGTGCGGGTGCGGGTGCGGGCATGGACGCGGGGACGGATGCGGAGAGGGGCACGGGCATCGGCACGGGCGGCACGACGGGTGCACGCCCGGTCGGCACCGATGCCCGCACGAGGTACCCGCCGCGGGCCTTCGGGCCGATCTCGATGGATCCGCCGACCGCCGCCACGCGCTCCCGCATGCCGCGCTGGCCGAGACCGCCCGGCCCGTTCCGCACGGGACCCGCCGCCGCGGCCGCCGCGGCGCCCGCGGGCCCGCCGTCGCTCACCTCCACCTCGACGCGGCCGGCGAGGTAGCGCAGGCGGAGGTCGACGCGCGCGCCCGTCCCCGCGTGCTTGCGCACGTTAGTGAGCGACTCCTGCGCGACCCGGTAGACGATGAGGTCGACCGTCGGCGTGAGCGGCCGCGGGGTGCCGATGACGTCGAACGCGACCTGCAGGCCCGCGCCGCACGCGTCCGCGACGAGCTCGTGCAGCTGGTCGACGCCGCGGGTGGACGCGGTGCGGGTGGGGTCGGCGCCGGCGCGCTCGTCGGATCCCGCGCCGTCCTCCTCCTGCCGGAGCGCGACGAGCATGCGGTGCAGCTCCTCGATGGCGCTGCGCGCGTTGTCCTCCACGATGCCGAGCGATGCCGCCGCCTTGTCCGCGTCGCGGGCGAGGACGCGCCGCGCCGCGCCCGCGTGCACGCCCATCACCGACACGTGGTGGGCGACGACGTCGTGCAGCTCCCGCGCGATGCGCACCCGCTCGATCGTGACCGCCTGTTCCGCGACCCGCTCGCGCTCCGTCGCCAGCTCGGCGGTGCGCGTCTCGAGCGCGCAGCGATCCCGCGCCGAGGCCCAGGCGCGGTCGCCGAAGTACCAGGCGCCGCCGAAGTAGAGGAGGTTGGTGATGATCGTCACGAGGCCGGACGCGATCGGCGCGGGGATCCAGGAGTCGGCCGGGGCGTTCTTGAAGACGGAAGCGGTGATCGAGTAGAACCCCGAGGTCTGCAGCAGCGCGCTGAACAGCCACGCGAACATGCCGACGACGATCACGCCGCGCACGATGTTGGCCCGCAGGCGGTTCCTGCCCCAGGCGCCGAGCGAGTACATCGCGATGAACATGGCGATGTTCGAGAACAGCACCTCCGGGACGTACTGGTACGCGCCCACGACGAACGTCACGCCGATCACGAGCGTCACCGCCTCCGGCTGGAGGCGGCGGAAGGCGAGCGGGACGCACATCAGCATGAGCCAGGCGACGATGACCCAGATCGCGGGCCGCGAGGGGTACATGCCGAGCGCGTAGTACTGCATGACGCTGAACGCGGTGAGCACGAGCATCACGAGCGCGAGGATCACGTCGAACCGCAGCCCCGCGCGGTCGGGCCGCGGCCGCACCCAGAAGCGGTCGACGCTGTCGGGGGCGGGTGCGGCGCTCATCCGCCCACGGTATCGACGCGGGCCCCGCGGGCGCATCCGCCTGATGACGGAACGCCCGCCGGTGACGGGAGCCTGTGGCCGGACACCGGGATAGGCCGCACGGGTCAACCGGTGCCAGACTGACGGGACGGGCGCATCCGCCCGGCCGTCTCTCCCGCACCGCCGCGGATCCCCCTCCGTGCCCGCCGCCCGCCAGCACGAGAGGCGCCCGACCTCCGGTCCCGCGCCCTCGTCGCCCGCGCGTGCGCTCGCCGGACGGATCCGCTCGCACCACCGCCGACGCCCGCGCCGGCACGAAAGGACCCCATGTCCGACACCACCGCATCCGCCCGCCCGGCGCCCGGCGGCACCGGCGCGCCCGGCGACGCAGGCCGGCCCGCCGCCCCCGTCGTCTCGCGGCGCGCCTGGCAGGCGCTCATCGTGCTGCTCGCCGGCATGTTCATCGCGCTGCTCGACACCACCATCGTGAACGTGGCGCTGCCCACCATCCGCACGAGCCTCGACGCCTCCGAGTCGACGCTGAGCTGGATCATCTCCGGCTACGCGCTCGCGTTCGGCCTCGCGCTGATCCCCGCCGGCCGCCTCGGCGACCGCTACGGGCACAAGTGGGTCTTCGTGACGGGCATCGCGCTCTTCACGCTCGCCAGCCTCGCGTGCGGTGTGGCTCAGGACGACCTCCAGCTCGTGATCGCGCGCGTGGTGCAGGGGCTCGCGGGCGGACTGTTCGTGCCTGCGGTGACCGCCTTCATCCAGCTGCTGTTCCCGCCGCAGGCGCGCGGCAAGGCGTTCGCCATCATGGGCGCCGTCATCGGCGTCTCGTCCGCGCTCGGCCCGATCGTGGGAGGCCTCATCATCCAGGCCGCCGGGGAGGAGTCGGGCTGGCGCCTGGTCTTCTTCGTGAACCTGCCCGTGGGCCTCGCGACCGTCATCGCCGCGATCTTCCTGCTCCCGAGCCGCCAGGTGGCCGAGGAGGTCGCGGGCGACGTGCGCGCGCAGTCCGGGCAGCGCGCGGGCACGAAGCAGGGCGCGGCCGCGCCCGCCACGGCCCCCGCCCCCTCGGGCGTCGACCTCGTCGGCATCCTCCTCGTGAGCGCCGGCCTCGTCGCGCTGCTCGTGCCGCTCATCGACGGCCAGGACCAGGGCTGGCCGCTCTGGACCTACCTCTCCCTCGCGGGCGGCGTCGTGCTCCTCGCGCTCTTCGGCGCGTGGGAGGTCATGCAGACCCGGCGCTCGAAGGGCGTCCTCGTGCCGCCGCACCTGTTCACGCACCCGGCGTTCACGGGCGGCGTGATCCTCGCGATGGTGTACTTCGCCGCCTTCACGAGCATCTTCTTCACGATCTCGATCCTGTGGCAGTCGGGCCTCGGCAACTCGGCGCTCGAGTCCGGCCTCGTCTCGATCCCGTTCGCGATCGGGAGCATCGTCGGCTCCTCGCAGAGCAACCGCCTCACGAACCGCCTCGGCCGCACCGTGCTCGTGATCGGCACGGCGCTCGTGAGCGTCGGCCTCATCTGGCTGTGGCTCGTGCTGCTCAACACCGCCGCGGCCGACCTGAACAGCTGGATGCTCCTCGTCCCGCTGCTGCTCGCGGGCATCGGCAACGGCCTCTTCATCGCCCCGAACGCGCAGTTCATCGTCGCGACGGTGGATCCGGCCGAGGCGGGTGCCGCGTCCGGTGTCATCGGCACCGTGCAGCGCGTCGGCTCGGCGGTCGGCATCGCGGTCATCGGCAGCGTGCTGTTCGCGGGCGTCGCGGGCGCCGGGATCCAGGGCCCGCAGATGGTGCCGCAGGCGTTCACGGACGCCTCGGCCTCGGCCATGGGCGTCAGCGCGATCTTCGCGGTCGTCGCCTTCGCGCTCGTGTTCGCGCTGCCGCGACGGGTGTCGCGCGGGCACTGACGCGCGTCGCTCCGCCGCTCCTCTCGCCGATCCGGATCCGTCCGGGTCGGCGAGAGCCGTTTCCGCGGGTGCGTACCTCTCCTATGCGGCGGAGATGCGCTCCCGCAGCCGGGCGAGCGCGTCCGCGGCGCCCCGCAGCACCGCGATGTGGCCGTCGCCCGGCCGGATCACGAGCTCGGCGCCCGGCACGCGGTCGGCCAGCCAGCGCGCGTGCGCGACCGGTGCGATCCGGTCGGCGTCGCCGTGCAGCAGGATCACCGGCGCGCGGACGGCGGCGAGGTCGACGCCCCAGTCGGCGACGAGCGCGAGGTCGTCGTCGACCATGCCGCCGGGACCGGCGTCGAGGCCGTGCGACGCGACCCCGTCCAACCACGCCCAGTCGGTCTCCAGGGCGCGGAGGTCGCCGTCGGTGAACATCGCCGGGTCGAACGCGGACGCGGCCAGCTCCTGCTCGAGCGCCTCCCGCCCGGCCACCGCGGCCCGCAGCTCGCGCTCGCCGCCCGCGTGCATGCCGGCGAACCAGTCGAGGCCCTCCGCCCGGATCGGCGCGAGGGCCGCTCCGCACAGCGCGCCGAGCACGCGGCCCGGGAGAGCGGCCGCCGCCGCCAGCGCCAGCACCGCGCCGCTCGAGTGCCCGAGCACGGCGAACCGGTCGATGCCGAGGGCGTCCGCGACGGCCGCGTCGTCGGCCACGGTGGTCGCGACGGTGCGGCCCGGGTTCGGCGCGGATCCGCCGTACCCCGGCCGGTCGTACGACACCCACCGGATCCCGCGGCCCGCCGGCGCCTCCACGAGCGGCGCGGGCGGCGGCCCCACGTTCGGGGTGCCGTGGTGGTAGACGACCACGAGGTCGGCGCCGTCGCCGGATCCCGTGTCGTAGCAGTGCAGCGTGCGGCCGTCGGGCAGCCGCAGGTCGGTCTCGGTGAGCATGGGCCGAGCGTAGGCGCGCGGTCGCCAGGGGGACAGGGCCGCGATGCCGCCCGGGACACGCGCGGCGCGCGGTGACAGGATCGGCACATGGACGAGGCGCAGCGCAGCGAGCTCCGGGAGCTGCGCCGTCGTGCCTACGGACCCGCCCCCGATCTGGACGACGCCGAGCTCGACCGCCTGCGGGAGCTCGAGGCGCGCAAGGGCGGCACGGCCGTCGCGTCGGCCTCGGCGCGGGCAGCCGCACCCGGCGTCCGCTCCGCAGCCGATCCCGCGGACCCCGCCCTCGAGGAGCGCGACCCGGCGGCGCACGGCCCGGCGACGGACGATCTCGACGAGGACGACGCCCGCGCTGCCCGCCCGCCCGCCCCGCGCCGCCGCCGCCGCCGCACCGCGATCCTCTGGGCCGCGTCCGTCCTCGTCGCGGTCGGCGCGACCGTCGCGCTGACCTCCGGCTTCGCGTCGATGACGGGCCGCGACGTCGGGACCGTCGCGCTGGATCCCGACCGTCCCGTCCCCGACCGCTGGGACGACTGGTACCAGGACGTCGCGACGGGCGTCGGCGAGTTCCACGGCCTCACGGTGATCGGCCTCGAGAACCCCGCAGACGACGCGGCGTGCGTGACGGTCGTCGCCCCGCGCTTCGCCCGCGGCGCGAACCCCGTCGGCGGATGCGCGGCCGGCTCGTTCCCGGCCCGCGGGGTCCTCACGGTCACGGGCGACATGCCGGCCGAGCTCCGCGACGAGTTCCCCGAGGGCACGGCGCTCGAGTTCGTGCTCGAGGGCGCATCCGTGCGCGTCACCGCGGGGTAAGCGCCGCCCCCGCGTCAGGCCGGGTTCGACTTGAGCAGCCGGGTCACCGCGATCATCGCGCCGCCCACCACCGCGGGGATCCCGCCGCCGGGATGCACCGACGCGCCGACGCGCCACAGCCAGGGCCGCCAGGGGTCGTTGTACGACGGGCGGTGGAACGGCCCGCTCAGCCACGGCGGACGCGCGGCCCCGTAGAGCGCGCCGTGCGGCTCGCCGCCCTCGCCGTAGTAGCGCGGATCGAGCACGGTCTGCTCGTCGAGAAGGTCGGTGAGGGGCCCGTCGAGCCCCATCGCCGCCGAGACGCGGTCGACCTCGCGCCGCACGAAGGGGTGCTCGGCCGTGTAGCGACGGCCGTCGGCGGGAGCCGTGAGCAGGATCCCGACGGTGCTGCGCGGGTTCGGGTACACCTCGCCGGCGCGGTACTGGTTGACGAACACCATGGTGTCCGCCGGCTCGTCGCCCGCCTCGAGGCTGCGGTGCAGCGCGGCGGGCCGCGTCGGGAGCACCACGCTGTGCGTCGCGATCTCCGCCGGCAGCTCCTCCCGCAGCACGCCGTAGAGCGCGACGGCCGAGCAGGAGAGGGCGCGGGGGCGCAGGCGGGGGAGCGCCGGGATCCGCGACGGCCCCATGAGCGTGGTCAGCCGGTCGGCGTCGAGGGCGCTAACGACGAGGTCGGCGGGGTAGCGCCCCACGGCGGTGGTGACCGAGCCGCGCTCGATGCGGGTGACGGCCTCGCCGGTGCGCACGTCGACCCCGGCCGCCTCGACCAGCCGACCGAGCGCGAGCACGATCTCGTACACACCGCCGCGCGGCACCCAGGCGCCGGTCTCCGCCATGATCGCCGGCATGCTCGCGTAGAGGGCCGGGGTGCGCGCGGGAGAGACGCCCGCGTTGAGGGTGTGGATCGCGATGATCTCGCGCAGCCCGTCGGGCAGCCACGGAAGGCCGTCGAGGTAGGCGCGCGTGGTGAGTCGCGTGCCGTAGACGTCCAGCAGCCGGCGCAGCGCCGGGAGCGCGGCCCGGTCGAGGGGATCGGCGAGCAGCAGCTCGGTCACGTCGTCGGCGAGGGGCGCGTGCAGGTCGGAGAACCGCTTCCAGGCGGGGTACCAGGGGTGATCGGGCGCCACCGGCAGGGAGGTCTCCTGGCCGTCGTAGTAGTAGCGGCCGACCTCGGGCATCCGCACCAGGTCGAGCGCGCCGTCGTCGCGGGGGCGCTCGGGCGCGCGGCCGCCGTCGCCGAGCCGCCGCAGCAGCTCGTCCCACACCGCGGGGAACGTCACCAGCGACGGGCCGGTGTCGATGCGGTCGTCGCCCAGCCGGATGCGCCGGCTCTTGCCGCCGAGCTCCGGGGAGGCCTCGAGCAGGGTGACGCGGTGGCCCGCGTGCGCGAGCAGCGCGGAGGCGGTGAGCCCGCCCATCCCGCCGCCGACCACGACGATGCGGCTCACGGGGTACCTCCCAGCACGATCGAGACCATGAGCAGGACCCCGGCGAACGTCCCGGCGATGTACGGGAATGCGACCGACAGGCGGTAGAGGCGGTGGCCGGTCTCCGGCCGCGGGTCGCGCAGCAGGCCGACCACGAGGATCCCGGCGATGAGCAGGTTGACGGCCGCCACGGGCACGCTCACCACCGCGAAGAGCGCCGTGGAGACGAGCCACCAGGCGCCGCTCCACAGGGCCGTCCCGCGCGGGCCGAGCCGCACCGCGGTGGTGGTGATGCCCGCTTCGCGGTCCTCCACGATGTCCTGCACCGCGTCGAAGGCGTGCTTCGCGACGCTCCAGGCCATGAGGCCGAGGGCGGCGGGCCAGACCGGCGTCACCTCGAGGGCCGCCGGCACGATCACCAGCGGCAGCGCGTAGGCCGCGTTGCTCAGCGAGTCGAGGAAGGGCCGGGCCTTGAAGCGCAGCGGGGGCGCGGAGTAGAAGACGAACACGCCCGCGTAGAGCAGGATCGCCGCGTTCGCGAGCGGCGGCAGCGTGAGGACGAACCAGACGAGGAACGGGACGTTGACGGCGGCGACGGCCCAGGCGATGAACCGCACCTCGGACTGGCGGATGCGCGCACCCTCGATGGATCCCTTGCGGGGGTTGGCCGCGTCCGTGTCCTGGTCGTAGATGTCGTTGACGCCGTAGATGAGCAGGTTGAACGGCAGGGTCAGCCACAGGATGATCGGCAGGGCCCGCAGGTCGAACAGCGCGCCGGTGAGCCACACGGCCACGAGACCGGACCCGATGGTGTTGATCCACAGCACCGGGCGCGAGATGAGCACGAGGCGGCGCACGGCCACGCCGATCCCCGACGGGGCGGTGCGGGACATGGTCTCGCTGCCGTCGGTCACTCGCACGAGCGTACGCCGTGGACGCGGGCGGAGGCGTCACGGCTTCCGGGTCCAGACTGACCCGATGCGCCTGATGCTGCTCACCGCCGGTACCCGGGGCGACGTGGAGCCCTTCGCGGCCCTGGCGCGACACGCCGCGTCCCGCGGTCACGAGGTGCGGCTCGCACTGCCCGACGACGCGGTCGCGCCCGAGGGCGTGGACTGCGTGCGCCTCGACCTGGACGTGCAGCGGGTGCTCTCGCCGGCCCGCCGCACCCCCTGGGCCCTCGCGCACCACCTGCGCACGGAGGTGCGGCCCGCGATGCGGCGGACGATCGTCGCGGCGGTCCGCGAGACGGTCGCCTTCGAGCCCGACGTGGTGATCCACCACCCCCTGATCCTCAGCGCGCCCTTGGTGGCGGACGCGCTCGGCGTCCCGCGCGTGGTGGTGGAGTTCGCGCCGGTGGCCACCGCCAGCGCGCGCTTCCCCGCCGCCGGCGGTCCCACGGCCACCCGCGACCTCGGTGCGCGCAACCGCTCCACCTACGCGGTGCCGCGCGCCGTCGCGCGCCTCTTCGACGGCGACGTGGCGCGCGCCGCGGCCGAGCTGCCGGGCGGTCGTCGTCCTGCCCGGCGCTCGCCGTCGCGCGCGACGCTCATGGCCGTGAGCCCGCAGCTGCTGCCGCGTCCCGACGACTGGCCGGAGCGGGTGCACCAGACGGGCGCCTGGTACGACGAGGCGTCGGCGGCGTCCCTGGACCCGGTCGTCGGCGAGTTCCAGGGCGCCGGCCCCTACGTCGTCGCCTCGTTCGGATCCATGGCGAAAGGCGATGCGTCGGCCCGCGGGCGCGCGATCGTCACGGCCGCCCGCGCCCGCGCCCACGGCCTGCGGGTGCTGGTCCTCACCGGGTGGGGCGGGCTCGCGCTGCCGGAGGAGTGCCGGGGACCCGACGTGCTGGTGGTGCGGTCGGCGCCGTTCGACCAGGTGCTGCCGGGCGCGGCGCTCGCCGTGCACCACGGCGGGGCCGGCACCTCGCACGCCGTCGCCCGGGCGGGCGTGCCCGCCGTCGTCGTGCCCTTCATGGCCGACCAGCCGTTCTGGGGCGCCCAGCTGCACCGGCAGGGGGTGGGCGCCGCCCCGATCCCGCTGCGCCGCCTGTCGGTCGACGCCCTCGTGCCCGCGATGGGCGACGCCCTGTCCCGACGCGAGCGGGCGACCGAGGTGGGCGGGCTCATGCGGCGGGAGCGCGGGGTGCGGCAGGCGGTCGACGCGCTCGAGTCCCTCTGACGCGCTCCCGGCGGCGGGCCCTCCCCGGCCGGCCGGCGGCGATCAGCCGAGGATCGCGCGCATCCGCTCGTAGAACGGGGCGGGGTCGCCGGCCAGCGAGTCCTTCACCATGCGGCTCCAGTCGTCGACGACGACCTCGACGGATCCCGCGACCACGCCGTCGAGCGACGCCCGGGCGACGTCGCGCGGGGCGATCATCGGGCCGTCGTAGCCGGCCATGATGTCGGTGTCCGCGGCGCCGAGGTGCACGCCCTGCACGAGGGTGCCCTGCCCGGCGAGCTCCAGCCGCACCGCGTTCGTCATGTTCCACTCGGCCGCCTTCGCCGCCGCGTAGCCGCCGGCGCCGGAGGTCGAGAACCACGACAGGGCCGACAGGATGTTGACGATCCCGCCCCCGCCGTTGGCCGCGAGCACGGGCGCGAAGGCGCGGATCACGCCGAGCGTCCCGTAGAAGTGGGTGTCCATCTCGCGGCGGATCTCCGCCATGTCGCCCGTGATGAGCGCGGCGCCGGTGGAGATGCCCGCGTTGTTGACGACGAGCGTCACGTCCTGCGCGGCCTCCGCGGCGGCGCTGACGGACGCCGGGTCGGTGAGGTCGAGGCGCAGCACCTCGACGCCGGGGATGTCGATCGCCTCGGGTCGGCGCGCGGTCGCGTAGACCTTGCGGGCGCCGCGCTCGAGCAGCTCCTCGACGAAGGTGCGGCCGATGCCGCGGTTGGCGCCGGTGACGAGGGCGACCCGATCCTGGATGTCCATGCGTGCTCTTCCTCCTGCCGCCCGCGTCGTTCGCGGAGTGCGGCGCGGCCTACGCTAGGAGTTGACGTCGACGTGAAGGGCAAGTCCGCCCGCGAGATCGACGGGATCACCACCACGAGGGAAGAGGCGACATGCTGCGGATCGGCGACGTGGCGGGGCGAGCGGGCGTGAGCACGCGGGCGCTCCGGTACTACGAGGAGCAGGGCCTGCTGCCGGCCGAGCGCACCACGAGCGGCCAGCGCGTCTACCCGGAGGCGGCGGTCGAGCGCGTGCAGCTCATCCAGCAGCTGTTCGCCGCTGGTCTCCCCAGCCGAACGATCCGCCAGCTCCTGCCGAGCGTCGACTCGGGCGTCGCGGCGCCCGAGTCGCTCGCGCTCCTGCGCTCCGAGCGCGACCGGATCACCGCGGCCATCGCCGAGCTCGAGCGCGCCCGCGAGGAGCTGAACCGCGTCATCGACATCTGCCTGCACCCGACGCCGGAGCACTGCCCGGCGCTGCGCGAGGGCGGGGCGGCGTACGCGGGGGCGCGCGAGGAGGGCGTCGCGGCCTGATCCGGCGGTCGCTCGCGCAGGCGGCTACGGCCGCTCGTCCACCACGCCCACGAATCGGCTGCCGATCCCGTCGACCTCGCGGCGAGCCAGGCCGAGCGCGGGCTCGGGGAGCTCGTCGGGGGAGTGCCGCTCGCAGGAGAGGTAGGAGAACTCGGGCCACCACTTCTTGGGGCGCACGGCCTCGGTGAAGCCGCAGACCTCGCACGTCAGCTGCACCCAGACCGGCCGCTTGCCGGTCGCGTTGGCGCGGGACTGCGCGAGCCAGGCGGGCGGATCCTGGTCCATCGCGGCGATCTCGGACTCCGGGACGCGCCCCGGGATGCCGTGGCGCGTGGCCATCTCCAGCGGGATGCCCAGCCGCAGCGCGGCCTCTCGTCTCGTGATCATGTCGCTCCAGGGTACTTGGGCGGCGCTCCTCCGCTGGGCATCGGCCGAGATGAATTGCGCACAATCTTGTTCCGTGGCAGGGTCGGAGCATGACCGGAACCGAGAGCTGCATGCCCGCCGACGAGACCGCGCCGCCCGCGCGCATCGCCGACGAGCTGGTCTGCTTCTCGCTCTACACGGCGTCGCGATCCACGACCCAGGCCTACCGCGCGCTCCTCGCGCCGTGGGGCCTCACCTACCCGCAGTACCTCGTGCTGGTGCTGCTCTGGTCGGGCGACGACCGCACGGTCACCGAGCTCGGACAGCAGCTCGACCTCGACTCGGGCACGCTCTCGCCGCTGCTCGCGCGGATGGAGGAGGCCGGCTTCATCACGCGGCGCCGGATCTCCGCCGACCAGCGCGTCGTCACCGTGTCGCTCGCCGAGCGCGGCCGCACCGTGCGGGCCGAGCTCGCGCACGTGCCCGCGGCGATCATCCGCGGCATGGGCCTCGACCTCGACCGCGCGCGCCAGCTCCTCGCCACCCTGCAGCTGCTGACCGCGGGCATGCAGGAGACCACGACCGAGGCGCTCGCGAACCCCGCCACCCGACCGGCCGAGGCGTCGGCGCGCACCCGCACCCCCTGATCCGCACCACCCATCCCCACCCCGGCCGCCACGAGCGGCCACGAACGGAAGGAACCGACATGGACGCCCTCTACACCGCGGAGGCCCTCGCCACGGGAGCCGGCCGCGACGGCCGTGTGGCCGTCAGCGACAGCGACCTCGCGCTCGACCTCTCCATCCCCAAGGCCATGGGCGGATCCGGCGAGGGCGCGAACCCCGAGCAGCTCTTCGCCGCCGGCTACGCCGCGTGCTTCCACTCCGCGCTGCAGGGCGTCGCCCGCGCGCGCAAGGTGAAGATCGCGGACTCGAGCGTCGGCAGCCGCGTGAGCATCGGCTCCAACGGCCAGGGCGGCTACATGCTCGCCGTGCACCTCGAGGTCGTCATCCCCGGGGTCGAGCACGACCTCGCGCAGGAGCTCGCCGACCAGGCCCACCAGGTCTGCCCCTACTCGAACGCGACCCGCGGCAACATCGAGGTCGTCGTCACCGTCTCGGACGACTAATGGCCGGCGTCGCCCGCACGTCCTTCCCGCGCACGGCCGCCCGCGTCGTGCTCGGAGCCTTCCTCGCGTTCGCCGGCGTGACCCACCTCACGGTCGCGCGCGAGGAGTTCCGCGCGCAGGTCCCGAAGTCGCTGCCGGTGCCCGAGGACGTGACCGTCATCGGATCCGGCGTCGCCGAGATCACGCTCGGCTCGGCCCTGCTGTTCGCGCGCTCGCGCCGCGGCCTCGCGGGCTGGGCGGCCGCCGCGTTCTTCACGGCGATCTTCCCGGGCAACATCGCGCAGTACGTCCACAAGCGCGACGCCTTCGGCCTCGACACCGATGGCAAGCGCCTCGGCCGGCTGTTCTTCCAGCCGGTGCTCATCGCGGTGGCGCTCTGGTCGACGGGGGCGCTGAAGAAGCGCTGACCCGCAGCACGCACCACGACGGCCACCGGATCCCGCAGGGGACCGGTGGCCGTCGGTCGTGACGCGGCCGCCGCGCCCTGCCAGGCTTCAGGCATGGCGGACGACCGGGACGAGGGCTTGGCCTCGTCGATCATGCGCGACCAGTACCTCTACCTCGTGATCACGGGGATCGTCGCGATCGTCTACGGCACCCTGCATCCGGAGCAGCGCGTGCTGGGCTACGTCGCCGGCGGGCTGTTCATCGTGGTCGGCGGCATCATGCTCCGCTGGTCGCTGCGGCGGAAGCGGGAGCGCGGCGGCCGGTAGACGACACCGGTGGTCGCGGGCCTTGACCGCGGTCGCCGTGCACGGGACGCTGATCGCATCGACGCCGACCGTCTCGAAGGGGAGACCGCCATGCCCATGATCTTCGTCAACCTGCCCGTCACCGACCTGCCCCGCGCGATCGCGTTCTACGAGGCCGTCGGCTGCACCGTGAACCCGGACTTCACGGATCGGAACGCCGCGTGCCTCGTCGTGGAGGCCGACCGCAGCGCCTTCATGCTGCTCACGCGCGACTTCTTCCAGTCGTTCCTCGACCTGCCCGTGGGCGACCCGTCCACGAGCGCCGCGGCCATCACCGCCGTCATGCTCGACAGCCGCCAGGACGTGGACGCGCGCGCGACCGCGGGCCTCGCCGCCGGCGGATCCGAGGCCAGGCCGGCCGTCGACCTCGGCTTCATGTACCAGCGGCAGCTGCGCGACCCTGACGGGAACGTGATCGAGCTCGGGCACATGGATCCGGTCCCGGCGGGCGCCTGACCGGACGGCACTACCGCAGCATCCGCAGGAACGCCGTGATGTCGTCCGCCAGCAGCCCCGGCTCCTCGTGCGGCGCGAAGTGGCCGCCGCGCGGCATGGTCGTGTACCTGGCGACGTCGTAGGTGCGCTCGGCCCAGCTCCGCGGCGGGTGCACCAGGTCGTGCGGGAAGACGGCGACCGCGGTCGGCACCCGCACGCGCTCCACCGGCGCGGTGCGTCCGGAGCCGTACGCGAAGTACGGGCGGAGCGAGGTGCCGATGGATCCCGTGAACCAGTAGAGCGACGCGAGTGTCAGCAGGTGGTCGTCGCTGAACACGCGGGACACGTCTCCGCCGCAATCGCTCCACGCGCGGTGCTTCTCGAGGATCCACGACAGCAGCCCCACGGGCGAGTCCTGCAGCGCGGGCGCGAGGGTCAACGGACGCGTCTGCTGCTGGTGCTCGTAGCCGCCCTCGTCCGCCTCCCATGTGCGCATCTCCTCCACGTGCGCGCGCTCCTCATCGGTGAGCGTCGCCTCGTCGAGGTCCGTGGGCGCGGCGACCGCCATCAGGTGAATCCCCGCCACCGCCTCCGGGTGCGCCTCCGCCAGCCGCGACGTGATCCCCGCGCCGAGGTCGCCGCCGTGCGCCGCGTACCGCGCGAAGCCCAGCTGCTCCGTCATCAGCCGGTGCCAGAGCTCGTGCGTCGGCTCGTCCATCCGCGGCCGCGGCGGCGAGAACGGGAAGCCGGGGAGCGCCGGGACGATTACGGTGACCGCGTCGTCCGGGTCGCCCCCGGAGCGGGATGGCTGCGACAGCCGCTCCGCGAGCGGCACCAGCTCGAGCGCGGAGCTCGGCCAGCCGTTCGTGAGGACGATCGGCAGGCCGCCGGCGCGCTCGGCCTCGAAGCGCAGGTAGGAGATCGGCGTGCCGTCGAGGTCGGCGACCGCCCACGGCAGCGCGCGGATCTCCCGCTCGCGCGCCCGCCAGTCGTACCCGTCGGCCCAGACGACAGCCAGGCGTCGCAGTGTCGCCTGGTCCGTGCCCGCCTCCCAGGCGTCGACCGGCCACGCGGGCGCCCAGCGCGTGCGGCGGATCCGGTCGCGGAGGTCGTCGAGGTCGGCGTCGGTGACGTGCAGGGGGAGCGGGTGGGTCATGGACGTCCTCCGGTGCTCAGGGGTTCAGTGGCCGACGGGGGCGTCGGGCACCTACGGGAGGAACGTCGAGCACGGGTACCGCGCGCTTCATGAAGCGGTCGAAGTCCGGGACGGTGAAAGCGGCGTATCCGTGCTCCGGAGTGAAGAGCAGGCCCATCTCGATGAGCTCCGCCCGAGTAGGACCCAGTTGGGTCGAACTCCTGTCCATGAGAGCAGCGACGTCGCCTGCCTTCTGGGGTGCGGCCCCTAGCTCTGCCATCGCGCGCATGTAGGCGGTCTGCAGGGGAGTGGCGCGGTCGAGACGGACGCGGAAGAACGAGCTGTCGAGCTTGGCCTCGTACGCATCCTGGGCGAGGACGACGTCTTCGCGGGTGATGCGATCGTTCGATGCGATCGTCCACACCTGCGACCCGAGCTCTTGGATGAAGTAGGGGTAGCCGCTGGTGATCTCCACGGCGAGTGCGACGGCATCGGCGTCGAAGCTCGCCCCCTCCGCCGCTGCCGGCTCGACCAAAGCGGCCCTCGCGTCGTCCTCGTCCAGGGAGTCGATGCGCGGAAATTTGAACAACCGCTCCGAGTAGGACTTGGCATCGCCTACGAGCTCGGCGATCTGCGGCAGTCCCGCGCCGACGAACGTCACGGGGAGGCTGCGTTGGACGGTCTTGTGGATCGCTTGGATGAGCGCCTCGAGCTGGCGGGAGTCCAAGAACTGGACCTCGTCGATGAGCAGGACGATGCCGTCGCCCTTTTCGGAAGCCGCCTCGCCGACGGCGATGAGCACGTCCGTCAGGTCCATAGCCAGATCGCCATGGTCGGCCAGACCCTCGGCGGCCGGAACGTCCCAGCCGATCGACCACGTCCCCTCAGCGTTCACCGACACCGCGAACGAGCTGAGGACGCTCGCTGCTCGCGCACCCTTGTCGCTCCAACGGGCGCGGGGGGAGATGCGGAGGAGGGCAGCCTTGAGCTGCGATGCGATCGTCTGGCGGAAGCGGCTCTCACCGTGCTTCACGGCCTCGAACTCGATGACCTCCCAATGCTCCTGGAGCGCGATGGTGCGGAAGCTGTTCAGCAGCACCGTCTTGCCGACCCCGCGGAGGCCGGTGATGATCATGGACTGATCCGTGCGGCCCCGGCGGAGTCGTCCGAGCAGATTGCGGAATGCCGTCGTCTGCTCATCGCGCCCGATGAGGATCTCGGGTTGAGCTCCGGCATTGGGCGTGTAGGGGTTACTCAGGGCGTCCATGGACGCAGCTTACAAGCTTTATCACGGTTTATGTCGAATGGATAAAGCGCCCTAAAGCTAGTAAGCAGTGCGGGCCGCGTGCGCTACGTCCGCCGCCCCCGCGCCATCACCGCGCGCTGCAGCAGCACGAAGACCAGCAGGATCCCGCCCGTGATGATGGTGGTCGCCTCCGGCGGGATGCCGCCGTCGCGGGTGATGAGCACGTTCATGAGGCCGAGCACGAGCGCGCCCACGACCGACCCGAGCACGAAGCCGACGCCGCCGGTGAGGAGGGTGCCGCCGATCACGGTCGCGGCGATCGCGTCGAGCTCCCAGCCGATGCCGGTGATGTTCTGCGCGCTGCCGAGGCGGGCCGTGTAGATCACGGAGGCGAGGCCGGCGAGCGTGCCGCTGATCACGTAGACGGCGAGCTTCGTGCGGCGCACGGGCAGGCCCATGAGCGCGGCCGACTGCTCGGATCCGCCGGTGGCGTAGACCGTGCGGCCGAGGCGCGTGCGGTGCAGCACGAAGAACGCGACGGCCACCACGACGAGCGCGATGAGCACGCCCGGCGTCGTGACGACGTCGTTCACCTTCGGGCCGTCGACCACCTTCATGTTGGTGGCGAGCGAGCGCAGCGGCGACGCGTCGTCGAGCCGCTCGGGCACCGTGCTGAGGATGGAGGCGAGCCCGCGGCCGAGGAACATCATCGCGAGCGTCGCGATGAACGGCTGCACGTCGAAGAACTGGATCAGGACGCCCGAGACGATTCCGGAGGCCGTGCCGATGAGGATCATCAGCACCATCACCACCCACGGGTTCCAGCCCGCGTTCGCGAGCAGCACGCCCGCGACGCTGCTGACGGCGACGATCGCGCCGACGGACAGGTCGATGCCGCCCGTGAGGATCACGAACGTGAGCCCCACCGCGAGCACGATGACGTGCGCGTTGTTGATGAGCAGGTTCGACAGCGTCGCGGCCTGCAGGATCCGGCCGTACGCGATCTCGCCGTAGGCCAGCATCGCCAGCAGGATCACCAGGGCGGCGACCGTCGGCAGCGAGTCGAGGCGGAGGCGCATGCGTCGGCGCGGCGGCCGGGATGCGGTGCCGGGTCCCGGCGCGGGCGTCGGGGTCACGGGCGGCTGGATCGTCGTGGCGCTCATGCGGGCACGGCCTCCTTCTCGGTCGGCACGGGTGTGGGCGCCGGCGGGCGGCGCCGCGTGAACAGCGCGCGGACGCGCCGGGACTGCAGGAGCACGATCGCGACGATCACGATCGCCTTGAAGGCGGGCGTCGCCGAGGACGAGATGCCGAGGAACACGACCGTCTTGTCGAGGGTCGCGATGAGGAGCGCGCCGACGGCCGCCCCGAGCAGGTGGAACTTGCCGCCCGCGAGCGAGGTGCCGCCGATGACGACCGCGAGGATCGCGTCGAGCTCCAGCTGGTAGCCGGTGCGGGAGACGTCGACCGTCATGACGCTGGCGGTGGCGAAGATCCCGGCGACGCCCGCGAGCAGGCCGCTCGCGATGTACGCGGTGAACAGGAGCGCGCGGCGGTCGAGGCCCGCGAGGCGCGCGGCCTGCGGATCCATGCCGATCGCCTCGATCATGAGGCCGAGGGCGCTGCGGCGCACGAGCACGGCGACGCCGATCGTGATCAGCACGGCCAGCAGGAACACCACCGGCAGCCCCACGAGGTAGCCGTTCGCGACCCAGCGGAACGGCTCGTTCGACGCGGCCGTGTTCTGCCCGGCCGTGATGACCTTCGCGAGCCCGCGGCCGGCGAGCATGATCACGAGCGTGCTGATGAACGGCTGCAGCCCCACGACGGAGACGAGCATGCCGTTCACCGCGCCGAGGATCCCGGCGATGAGGAGCGCGAGGCCCATCGCGCCGAGCGCGACGCCGAGCGAGTCGGATCCGGCCGCCTTCAGGAACTCCATGGAGACGGCGCCGGCGACCACCATGATCGAGCCGACGCTGAGGTCGATGCCGCCGGTCGCGACCACGAGGCACATGCCGACCGCGATCATCAGCACGGGCGCCGCGGCGCGGAGGATGTCGACGAGGTTGCCCACGAGGTTCCCCGTGTCGGGGTTCACCGAGAGCGCGAGGTAGCCGGGGTCCTTCGCCACGTTGATGGCGAGCAGCAGCACGATCGCGACCGTGCCCCAGAACCAGGGCCGGTGCAGCACGTCGGCGAGCGGGCGCGGGCTCCGCTTCGCGGGAGTGGTGTCGCTCATCGTGCTGCCTCCTCGGGCGCGGTGCGGGTCGCGGTGTCGGGCACGGTCGCGAGCGCGACGTCGGAGACGCCCTCCTCCGCGATGGCGGCGACGATCGACTGCGCCGTCACGTCGGGTCCCGCCTCCAGCTCGGCGATCTTGCGGTGGTCCTTGAGCACGACGATGCGGTCGCTGAGCCGCACCACCTCCTCGAGCTCCGAGGAGATGAACACGACGGCGACGCCCGTGTCGGCGAGGGCCGCGACCTGCTCCTGGATCTCGGCCTTGGCGCCCACGTCGATCCCGCGGGTCGGCTCGTCGAGGATCAGCAGCTCCGGCTCGGTCGCGAGCCAGCGGCCGAGCAGCACCTTCTGCTGGTTGCCGCCGGACAGGTTCCGGATGGGCCGGTCGGGATCCGCGGGCCGCACGTTGAGCTCGGTGAGGTACTTCGCGACGATCCGGTCCTTCTCCTTGCGCGGCAGGGGACGTGCCCAGCCGCGCTTCGCCTGCACGGCGAGCACGAGGTTCTCCCGCACGCTGAGGTCGCGGATGATCCCCTCGTCGCGCCGGTTCTCGCTGGAGAACGCGATGCGGTGCCTCAGCGCCTTGGCGGGGGAGGAGATGGCGACGGGCGCGCCGTCCATGGTCACGGATCCGGTGTCCGGCTTGTCGACCCCGTAGAGGAGGCGCGCGAGCTCGGTGCGACCGGAGCCGAGGAGCCCGGCGAGGCCGACGACCTCGCCGCGGCGGAGCTCGACGTCGGTCGCGTCGAGCGAGCCCTTGCGGCCGATGCCGGTGGCCCGGTAGACGGGCTCGCCGTCGGCCACCTGCCGCGAGGCGCGCTCGCGGTCGAGGGAGCGGAGGGCCTGCAGGTCCTTGCCGATCATCAGGGCGATGAGCCCGGCCCGGTCGATGTCCCGGGTGAGGTGCTCGCCCACGAGCTTCCCGTTGCGCAGCACCGTGAGCCGGTCGCTGATCGCGAAGACCTGGTCGAGGAAGTGGGAGACGAAGAGGATGGCGACGCCCTCGTCGCGGAGGCGGCGCATCACGCGGAAGAGGCCCTCGACCTCGTCGGCGTCGAGGCTGGAGGTCGGCTCGTCGAGGATCAGCACGCGGGCGTCGACGACGGTGGCGCGGCTGATCGCGACGAGCTGCTGCAGCGCGAGGCTGAGCGCGGAGAGCGGGGTGCGCGGATCCAGGTGGCCGAGGCCCACGCGCGCCAGCACCTCGGTGGCGGCGGCGTGCGTGCCCCTCCAGTCGATGCCGAACCGGCCGCGCTTCTCGTGGCCGAGCATGACGTTCTCGCCGATGGTGAGGTTCCCGCAGAGGTTGACCTCCTGGTAGACCGTGGATATCCCGGCGGCCTGCGCGTCGGCGGTGCCGGAGAGGCGGCGCTCGCTGCCTCCTACGAGGACGCGGCCCGAGTCGATCCCGTAGACGCCCGTGAGCGCCTTGATGAGCGTCGACTTCCCGGCGCCGTTCTCGCCCATGAGCGTGTGGACCTCGCCCGGGAAGAGCCGCAAGCTCACCCCGTCGAGCGCCTTGACGCCGGGGAAGGAGATGGTGATGCCCTGCATCTCGACGATCGGGCTGGGTGCCTGCATGGCGCGTGCTCCGTTCCTCCGCCGGCGTCGTCGCCGGGCGGGTGGGCGGCGGGGCGGATGGTCCGCCCCGCCGCGGGTGTCCGTGCGGGCGGGTCAGAACTTCCGGTCGGGCAGCGCGGTGGCGGCCTTCTCGGGCGAGTCGAACACGTCCGACGGGACGACGATCGACGACTCGACGCTCTCGCCGTCGAGCAGCGCCTGCACGGCCTCGAGCGCGGTGCCGCCGAACAGCGGGTTGTACTCGGCGACGAAGCTGAGCTTGCCGTCGGCCAGCGCCTGCAGCGCGTTCTTGGTGCCGTCGATGGTCGCGATCTTCACGTCCTCGCCGGGCGTGAGGCCTGCCTCCTCGACGGCCTGGACGGCGCCGAGGCCCATCTCGTCGTTCTGCGCGAAGACCATCTGCACGTCGTTCGCGTTCGACTTGAGCACGGTCTCGAAGACGCTCTTGGCCTCCTCGGTCGACCAGTTCGCGGTCTGCGCGCCGACCTTCGTGAAGGAGCTCTCGGCGCCGATGACCTCGTCCCAGCCCTCGTTGCGCTCGTTCACGACCGAGACGCCTGCCGGGCCCTCGAGGGTGAAGTACTTGCCGCCCTCGGGCAGGGCGGTCTTGGCCCAGTCGGCGACCGACGAGCTCACGGCGATGTTGTCGGGCGCGATGCGGGTCGCGTAGAGCGAGTCGTCGTCGGGCTCGATGCCGCGGTCGATGAGGACCACGGGGATCTCGGCCTCCTTGGCGCGCTCGAGCGAGTCCTCCCAGCCGGATCCCTCGGTGGCCGAGAGCAGGATCACGTCGACGCCCTCGTCGACGAACGACGTGAACGCGTCGATCTGCGACTTCTGGTCGTTGTTGGTGGCGGGCGCGTACTTGAGGTCGAACCCGGCCTCCTTCGTGAAGGTGTCCTGGATGTCCTTCTCGTTGGCCTGGCGCCAGGCGCCCTCGGGGCCGACCGCGACGAAGCCGACGGTGGCCGTCTCGCCGCCGCTGTCCGCGGCGCCGCCCGCCGTGGATCCGGTGCCGGAGTTGCTGTTGCAGGCCGCGAGGCTCAGGGCGATGGCCCCGGCTGCGGCGATGGTGGCGATGCGCCTCTTCGTGGACATGTATCTCCTCCTTGAGATGTCGGGACGTCGGCGTCCCGTTCCGGCAGTCGGGCCGGTCGTGCTGCGGTGGCGCGGGGTGCTGCCGCGTGCTCGGGATGTTACCGGTAACAGTTCTGGTGGCACAAGGGCGCCGTCGCGGCGGACGCGCATCAGCGTCGGGGCGGCTCCGGAAGCCCCGGCAGCGCCGGCAGCGGGAAGTCGCCCTCGTCCTCCTCGTCGGCGGGCGCCGCGATCAGCTCGACGAGCGTGTCGACCGTCACGCCCGGCCCGTTGGCCAGCTCGCCGATCTTCTCCCGGTCCTTGAGCACGACGATCCGGTCGCTCACGCGCACGAGCTCGTCGAACGCGCTGGAGATGAAGACGACCGCGACGCCCTCGAGCGCGAGCTGCGCGATGTGCGCCTGGATGTCGACCTTCGCGCGGATGTCGACGCCGCGCGTCGGCTCGTCGAGGATCAGCACGCGCGGCCGGATCGCCAGCCAGCGCGCGAGCAGCACCTTCTGCTGGTTCCCGCCGGAGAGCTGGCCGGCGGGCGTCGCGGGGTCCGCCGGCGTGATGCCGAAGTGCTCGATGTGCCGCTCGACGAGGTCCTCGCGCTCGGCCTTGGCGAGCGGATGCGCCCAGCCGCGCAGCGCCTGCAGCGCGAGCACGATGTTCTCGCGCACGCTCAGCTCGCCGATGAGGCCCTCGGCGCCGCGGTCCTCCGCCGAGAGGGCCACGCGGTTCCGCAGCGCGTCGGCCGGCCGGTCGATCACGACGTCGCGCCCGCCGAGCGTCACCACGCCGCCGTCGGCCCGGTCGGCGCCCGCGAGCAGGCGCGCGAGCTCGGTGCGGCCGGATCCGCGCAGCCCCGCGATGCCCACCACCTCGCCCGGGTGCAGCTCGAGGTCCACCGGCCGCAGCATCCCGCGGCGGCCGACGCCGGCGGCGCGGTACAGCGGCGGCCCGACCGGATCCACGCGGTGCGCCCGCCGCTCCGAGCCGATGCGCTTGAGGTGCGCCACGTCGGTGCCGATCATGCGCGCGATCAGCTCGGCCCGGTCGATCTCGTGCGGCAGGTGGTCGCTCACCTTCACGCCGCCGCGGAGCACGGTCATCCGGTCGCTGAGCGCCAGCACCTGCTCGAGGAAGTGGGAGACGAACAGGATCGCGACGCCCTGGTCGCGGAGGCGGCGGATCACCTGGAACAGGCGCGCCACGTCGTCGGCGTCGAGGCTCGAGGTGGGCTCGTCGAGCACCAGCACGCGCGGCCGGTCGACCATGGCGCGGGCGATGGAGACGAGCTGGCGGCTGGCGGGGGAGAGGTCGGCGAGGCGGTCGCGGGGATCCAGGTCCGCGAGGCCGAGCTCCGCGAGCATGGCGGCGGCGCGCTCGTGCGTCCGGCGCCACGAGATGCCGAGGCGGCCCCGCATCTCGTGGCCGAGCATCACGTTCTCGCCGACGCTGAGGTTCTCGACCAGGTGCGACTCCTGGAACGCGGCCTGGATCCCGAGGGCGCGCGCATCCGCCGGCCCTCCGAGCCGCACGGGCTCGCCGTCGACGAGGATCTCGCCCGCCTCGATGCGGTGCACGCCGAGCAGCGCCTTGATGAGCGTCGACTTGCCCGCGCCGTTCTCGCCGAGGAGCGCGTGCACCTCGCCGGGGTGCAGGTCGAGGTCCACGCCGTCGAGCGCGACGCCGTTCGGGAAGGCGACGGTGATGCCCCGCATGCGCACGGTGGGGCGGGTCGAGGTGTCGGAGCGCGCGGGGCGCGCGGATCCGGGAGCGGCGCTCGGGCCGGTCGGGCGGATCGTCGTCGATCCCCGTGCGTGACGCACCTGGTGCTCCTCGGGTTCCGGGCCGGGCGGCGGCCGCGTTCCGGGCGGGCCCGGTGTGCACGACTGTAGCCGCCGGTCGGCGGCGCGGGGAGGGGGCCGGGCCGCGGATCCCCCGGGTGCCGGAATCAGTCGACGCGGCGGGCGGCGGCGCTCGAGTCGCGCACCACGAGCTCGGCCGGGATCCGCGTCGCCTGCGGGATCTCGCGCCCCTCGATCGCGGCGATGAGCACGTCGACCACGAGCGATCCGAGCGCCGGGAAGTCCTGCCGGACGGTCGTGAGCGGCGGGAGGAAGTGGCGGGAGACGGGCAGGTCGTCGAAGCCGACGACGCTGAGGTCCTCCGGCACGCGGATCCCGCGGTCGTGCAGCCCGTGGATCACGCCGAGCGCCATCTCGTCGTTCGCCACGAACACGGCCGTGTACTCGGGCACCGCGGTGAGCCCCTTCGCGAAGTCGTAGCCGAAGTCGCTCGACCAGTCGCCGATCACGATGGGCCGCTCGCGCATGCCCCACGCCCGGGTGCGCGCGTGGAAGGCGCGCTCGCGGGCGCGTGCGTCGAGCCAGTCGAGCGGGCCGGAGACGTGCAGCACGTCGCGGTGGCCGAGGCTCGCGAGGTGGTCGACCACGAGCCGCGTGCCCGCGGACTGGTCGACCGAGACCGTGAGGAACGCCGGATCCTTCTCGGCCTTCACCACGAGCGTCGGCAGCCCGGTCGTGATGGTGCGCAGCACGGCGACGGACGACGAGCGCGGCGCGACCACGCACAGCGCGTCGATGCCCTGGCCGGTGAGGTGGCGCACGGCCTCCTCGGGCGTCGCGTCCTCGTCGTCGCGCAGCGCGAACGACGCGACCGAGTAGCCGCCGTCGCGCGCCGACCGCTCGATGGCGCGCAGGATGCTCGACGGCCCGAACTCGACGGCGCTCTCGATGAGCACGCCGATGCGCAGGGCCCGCTGCGTGACGAGCTGCCGGGCCGCCATGTTCGGCCGGAAGTCGAGCTCGGCGACGACCTCGAGCACGCGCTGCCGGGTCGACTCCTTGACCTGCGGGTGCCCGTTGAGCACGCGCGAGACGGTCATGTGCGAGACGCCCGCGCGCTCCGCGACCTCGCGGAGTCCGAGCCGCTCGCCGCCGCTCCTGACGCTCACCCGCACTCCATCCGGCATCCTCCGACGCGGCGCCTCGCGTCGCGCCCGCCGGGGCGCGGGCCGGTCGCATCCCCCGTCGCTGCGCACACCCTACCGGGGCGGATCCGCGCGGGACCGGGAGCGACGACCGCCGGACACTCGTCCCCCGTTACCCGATCGACCGGACCCTGGCAAGCCCCCACCGCATCCCGCAGGCTGCTCGCCGTCCGGAGCAGGGTGGAGGCGCGATGGTTTCGCCGCATGAAGACATAGGAGCACCTATGTACTTCCACGCACAGACCTGGATCAACGAGATCGCCGACGGCGAGCCCGACCCCGCCGCCGCCAACGCGCTGCAGGAGGGCCTCGGCGGCCAGTTCGGCGAGATGCGCACGATGATGCAGTACCTCTTCCAGGCCATGAACTTCCGCGGCGCCGCCGCCAAGCCGTACCGCGACCTGATCCAGGGCGTCGGCACCGAGGAGATCAGCCACGTCGAGCTCATCGGCACCACGATCTCGCGCCTGCTCGACGGGTCGCCCGAGTACAGCGGCAAGCTCACCGACCCGCTCGACACCCCGGGCAAGGGCGGGGCGACGCCGCTCAGCATCGCGCTCGACCACGGCAACATCCACCACCACCTCGTGGGTGCCCAGGGCGCGCTGCCCGTCGACGCCGCCGGCAACCCGTGGAGCGGCAGCTACGTCTACAACTCGGGCAACCTCCCGCTCGACCTGCTGTACAACGTCATGCTCGAGTCGACCGGCCGCCTGCAGAAGTGCCGCATCTACGAGATGACGGACAACCCCGTCGCCCGCGCGACCGTCGCCTACCTCATCGTGCGCGACCAGGCGCACGAGAACGCGTACGCGAAGGCGCTCGAGACGCTCGGCGTCGACTGGGGCAAGCTCCTGCCGATCCCGAAGACCAACGCCGAGCAGTTCCCCGAGGTGAAGAAGCTCCTCGACCTGGGGCTCCAGAGCAAGCAGTACAGCTTCGACCTCGACGGCAAGAGCGAGGCCGGCCGGATCTTCCAGGGCGCGTCGCCCTCGAACGACGGCACCGGCCTGACCGCGACCGAGCAGGCGCCCGTCGGCTTCCCGTCGACCATCGCGCCCGAGCGGCTCGAGGAGTTCGCGCCCGGCCTCGACAAGGACCTGCTGGCCCTCGTCCAGGAGACGGCCGAGCGCGAGCTCGCCGACATCGAGGCGTTCTACGGGCCGACGAAGACGGCCTGATCCGCGTCACCTGATCCACGCGACGGCGCCGTCTCCCTCGCGGGAGGCGGCGCCGTCGTCGTGCCGGATCGAGGAGCTACGTCAGCCGCAGTAGCTCATCGAGGCGCTGATGGGACCCGTGGCCGCGGGGGCCGGGCAGATGCTCACGGACTCGTCGCCGTCGAGGTAGCGGGCGAGGAACGTGGTGGCGGCGTCGCGGATGGTGGCGTTCGGGGTCCGCACCCCGGCGGTGTGCCCGGCGCCGCGGAGCTCGACGTACTCCTTGGGGGTGGGCGCCGGGATCGACCGGTACATGCGCTTGCCCATGAGGAAGGGGATCGCGACCGGGTCGGCCTGGCCGGTGATGATGAGGGTCGGCGTGGTGTCCGACGGATAGGACGCGGGCACGTCGAACGGCTCCACGGCGACCACGGCCTTCAGCTCGTGGCGCGCCTGGGCAGCCCGGAGGACGCCCGCCCCGCCCATCGAGTAGCCGAGGACGGCCACGCGGGCGGGATCCACCTCGGCCGACACGGCGCTGGATCCCGTGAGGTAGTCGACCGCGGCCAGCGTCTCCTGCTCGCGCTGGCCGGGGCGGTCGAGGACCCCGTCCGTGTCGATGGTGAAGGCGACGTAGCCGGCGGCCGCGAGCGCCTCGCCGTACCAGCGCATGTCCGCGTGCGTGTCGCGGAAGCCCGGTGTGATGACGACGGCGCCGAGCGTCGTGCCGGCGGGCGCCTCGGGGGCGAAGACCACGCCGCCGCCGAAGCCGGAGACGTCGCTCCGGGGGACGGCGATCTCGTCGACCGGGGCGGCGTCCGCGGCGCGAGCGGGGGCGGAGATCGGCGCGGCGACCGCGAGGACGACGGCGATGGCGGCGACCGCGGCGGCATGCCGGGCGCGGCGGAGGGGGATCAGGGTGGACACGGGGCCTCGTCGGGGTCGGGCGTCCGAGCGGCCTGCCCGACCGGATCGTCGAGCACGGTAGGCGACCTCGGTCGGCGGTCGCGCGGATCCTCCTCAGGGCGCATCCGCGGCATCGCCGGCGCCGCCTCCGACGCGACCCGCCCCGCGCACCCGGTGGGCGCGCGGGGCGGGGCACCTCAGCAGTGGATCCGGGGCGGGGTGCTGGATCCGTCGTCGGAGCGCGCGCGGTCGGTGGCGGCGCCGATGTCCCCGGGCGGGCCCCAGATGCACCCGTCTCCCCGGCGGAGCGAGGTGGCGGGGTCGGCGGAGCCGTGGGCGACGGCACGCGCGACGGAGCTCGCATGGGTCGCCGCGGGCGCGGCCTGCGCGACCGTCGGGACGAGGACGAGCGCCCCGGCGAGGGCGCCGACGGCGAGCGCCGCCCGGGCGGTCGTGGTGCGGGCGATGCGGTGGGGCATGGTGGTTCTCCTTCTTCCGTTCACGGGAGCGCGGCCGTGCGGCCGGCCGATGCGCGGCGGGAGCGCGCCGACCGCGCGGGGACGCGACGACCCTAGGACCCGACCGGCGGCTCCCGTCCGATCGCTCCCCGGCCCGTGCCGCTGGGCGTCGACCGAATGCGCACCCGCCACCCGGGACGCCGCGCACCCGCCGCCGTAGGCTGATGCATGGCCTCCGACACCGCACCCCGCGACCCCGCCGCGCCCCTCTACCTCGACGTCGTCGACGGGTGGTGGCGCGCCGCCAACTACCTCTCCGTCGGCCAGATCTACCTGCTGGACGACCCGCTGCTCGAGCGTCCGCTCACGCGCGACGACATCAAGCCGCGACTGCTCGGGCACTGGGGCACGACCCCGCTGCTGAACTTCGTCTACGCGCACCTCAACCGGGCGATCATCGAGCGCGACCTCGACATGATCTACATCGCCGGCCCCGGCCACGGCGGCCCCGGCATGGTCGCCAACGCGTACCTCGACGGCACCTACTCGGAGCTGTTCTCCGCGGCGACGCCCGATCGCGACGGCCTCCGCCACCTCTTCCGCCAGTTCTCGTTCCCGGGCGGCGTGCCGTCGCACGCGGCGCCGGAGACGCCCGGATCCATCAACGAGGGCGGCGAGCTCGGGTACTCGCTCGTGCACGCGTACGGCGCCGCGCTCGACAACCCCGACCTCGTGGTCGCGTGCGTGATCGGCGACGGCGAGGCGGAGACCGCGACCCTCGCCGCCAGCTGGCACCTCGACAAGTTCCTCGACCCGGAGTCGGACGGGGCCGTGCTGCCGATCCTCAACCTCAACGGCTGGAAGATCGCGAACCCCACCGTGCTCGCGCGCATCCCGGAGGAGGAGCTGCTCGCGCTCTTCACCGGTTACGGCTACTCCCCGCGGATCGTTTCGGGTGGCTTCGACGGCGAGGACCACGCGGCGGTGCACGAGCGGTTCGCGCTCGCGCTGGGCGACGCGCTCGACGAGATCAGCCGGATCCAGCTCGCGGCCCGCACGGGCGGCAGCGAGGAGCGCCCGGCGTGGCCGATGCTGATCCTCCGCACCCCGAAGGGCTGGACCGGCCCCAAGGAGGTCGACGGCAAGCAGGTCGAGGGCACGTGGCGCGCGCACCAGGTGCCGCTCTCAGGTGTCCGCGACGACCCGGATCACCTCCGCCAGCTCCAGGAGTGGCTCGAGAGCTACCGCCCGCACGAGCTCTTCGACCGCGACGGCCGCCTGACGCCCGCGCTCCAGCCGAACCGGCCCGAGGGCGACCGGCGGATGAGCGCCAACCCGCACGCGAACGGCGGCCTGCTCCGCCGCGACCTCCGGCTCCCGCCGCTCGAGGTGAACGCGATCGACTTCAGCGACGGTCGCGGCGTCATCGCCGAGCCGACCCGCGTGCTCGGCGGCTGGCTGCGCGACGTGATCGCCCGCAACCCGCTCGACTTCCGGATCTTCGGCCCCGACGAGACCGCCAGCAACCGCCTCGACGACGTCTACGAGGTCACGGCCAAGGCCTGGCAGGGCGAGGTGCTGCCGGTCGACGAGCACCTGGCGCACGAGGGCCGGGTCATCGAGATCCTCAACGAGAACATCACGCAGGGGCTGCTCGAGGCGTACCTGCTCACCGGCCGGCACGGGCTCTTCACGTCGTACGAGGCCTTCATCCACATCGTCGACTCGATGTTCAACCAGTACGCGAAGTGGCTCGAGTCGAGCTCGAAGGTGGAGTGGCGGCGGCCGGTCGCGTCGTTCACGTACCTGCTCTCCTCGCACGTGTGGCGGCAGGACCACAACGGGTTCTCGCACCAGGATCCGGGATTCCTCGACCACGTCGTGAACAAGCGCGCCGAGATCGTGCGCGTGTACCTGCCGTTCGACGCGAACTCGCTGCTCGTGACCATGGACCACTGCCTCCGCGGCACCGACCTCATCAACGTGGTCGTCGCGGGCAAGCAGCCGACCGCGAGCCTGCTCTCGCTCGAGGAGGCGCGGGCGCACGGGGCACGCGGCGTGGGCGTGTGGGAGTGGGCGGGCACCGAGGTGCCGGGGCTCGAGCCCGACGTGGTCGTCGCGTGCGCGGGCGACATCCCGACCGTGGAGGCGATGGCGGCGGTGCAGATCCTCAAGCGGGAGATCCCGCAGCTGCGCGTGCGGTTCGTGAACGTGGTGGACCTGATGCGGCTGCAGGACTCGACGCAGCACCCGCACGGGCTCGACGACGGATCCTTCGACGCGCTCTTCACGCGCGACAAGCCCGTCATCTTCGCGTTCCACGGCTACCCGTCGCTCATCCACCGCCTCACGTACAAGCGCCACAACCACGCGAACATGCACGTGCGCGGCTTCGTGGAGCAGGGCGGCACGACCACGCCGTTCGACATGCTGATGCTCAACGACCTCGACCGGTTCCGGCTCGTGATGGACGTGATCCGCCGCGTGCCGCACCTCGAGACCACCTACGCGGGCCTCTCGCAGCGCATGGACGACGAGCGCATCGCGCACCGCGTCCACACGCGCGAGTTCGGCGAGGACATGGACGACGTGTCGGGCGCGGAGGGGCTGCCGTTCGCGGATCCGAACCGCCAGGTCGCGATCGACAACGGGGACGACAACGCGTGAGCCCCGGCGCGCGGGCCGCCCGACCTCCGTCGACGTCGGGCGGCCGCATCACGGGGCGGGCGCGAGCGTCGCATCGACGCCCGTGACCACCTGGCCCCAGCGCGAGACGGCGATGCGCAGCGCCAGCGCGCGCTGCGTCCGGTCGCCGGACCACTCGGGGAGGTAGGCGCGCGGATCCGACGACGGCGTGCCGAAGCGCACGACGTAGAAGCCGGGCTCCAGGTTGCCGAGCGCGTAGCGGCCGGACGCGTCCGTGAACCCGGACGCCTCCAGGCGCCCGTCGCCGGTGGCGCGCAGGACGTCCACGGGCGCGGCCGCGGCGGGCGCGCCGCCCGGGAGCGTGACCGTGCCGCCGAGGCCCGCGGGGGTGCGGATCACGATGTCGACGCGGGTCTCGCGTCCGGCGGACGCGGTGAAGAAGCGCGCGTCCCGCCATTCGTTGACCTGGCCGAGGTACTGCGAGGCGGGCGTGCCGCCGAGCGCGACCCAGGCCCGCAGCGTGTAGCGGGTGGCGCGCACGCCAGCGAACCGGAACGCGCCGTCGACGATGTCGACGCTGTCGCCGAAGGGGATGTCGGCTAGCTCGAGCGAGACCTCGCCCGTGCGGACGAGGTTCCGGGGATCCACGCGGTCGAGGTAGACGCGGCCGACGACGGTGGCGGTGGCGGCGTCGGGCGCCGGGGCGGGATCCGCGGACGCGGGGGAGACGGGGCCGGCCTGAGCTGCGGTGATCAGGGCCAGGGCGATGAGGCCGACGAGACCGCGTCGGCGGACGGAAGGCATGGGTGCTCCGATGCTCGGACCGGCGGGGTGCCGGTCGGGACACCGGTCTACTCCGCTGCCGCCCTGAGGTCACGACCCCCGATGGGGGCGGTCATCGTGCGATCGGCGCGGCGCGGGCGGCCCGGGCGGACGGATCCCGCGCGAGCTGCACGTAGATCGACGGCAGCTGCCCGTCGAGCGTCGCCGTGTAGCGGGTCGCGGTGGCGAGGCTGCCGGTGCCCCCGGCCCATCGGGGGAGTTGCTCCGGCGTCTCGCCGGGCGCGGCGACGTACACGACGTACTCGCCGGGCGTGATCCCGTTGAGGCTGAAGCGGCCGTACTGGTCAGTGGACGCCACGAGGCCCGTGGTCGGACGCACTCCCTCCGCGGCCGCGGCGACGGGGACGAATCGGACGGACGCCGCGGGGGTTCCCACCCCGTCGGACCGGTAGATCTGGCCCTTCGCGCTCGCCCCGCGGGCCAGCTCCACGTCGATCCCGGTCAGCGCGGTGCCCCACTGCGTGACCGTGATGGGTGTGGCGCTCGCCTGGTCGTAGGCGTCCGAGTACCACTCGCCGATGATGCCGCGGGAGTCTCCTGTGGGCGTCCCTACCTTGACGAGGTAGTCGCCGGGCTCGGCGTACGTGAGGCTGTACCGGCCCTGCGCGTCGGTGGTGACGCTGTCGAGCAGCTTGCCGTCCGATGCGCGGTATCCGCTGACCGTGAGCCGCGCCCCCGGCACCCCGCCCGTGGTGGTGACCGTGCCCTGGATGGTGGAGTACCGCTTCAGCACCACGTCGATGCGCACGGTGCCGTCGGCCTGCACGGCGAACGTCTGCGCCCGGGTCACGTCATTCGTCTGCCCGTAGTACTGGTAGAGGTACTTGCCGTCGACGTTGAAGAAGGCATGCAGCCGGTACTCACCGGGACGCACGCCCGAGAAGGCGAACGCGCCGCCGACGACGCCCGAGACGAGGCCGTCGCTGAACTCCTGGGGCGCGGGCTCGAGGTAGATCTCGCCGGAGGAGACGAGGTTGGCCGGATCCACGGAGTCGAGGTAGACGTTCCCGACCACCTTCCCGGTCGACGGCTGCTCCGGGAGGTCGATGCCGGCCGCAGCGACCGCCGCCGTGGGTGCGCTGGTGCGGCTGGTGGGCGTGATCCCCGGGGCGATGCCGGTGACCGTCGCGGTGATCCGCTTCCCGGCGTCCGCGTCGACGGGCGTGTAGGAGATGGACGTCGCGCCCGCGACGGCCACGCCGTCCACGGACCAGGCGTAGGCGAACGACGTCGGGCGCGGGGTCCAGACGCCGGCGACGGCGCGCAGCGGGCGGCCGACCTGCACGTCGCCCGTGATCACCGGCGTCGAGGCCTCGGTGAAGGGGGCCGTGGTGGCGGGAGGTGCGGGGTCGGGCGTGGGCGTCGGATCCGGGGTCGGCGTGGGATCCGGGGTCGGTTCCGGCGTCGGGGCCGTGGGCGTAGGGGTCGGGGCGGGCGTCGTGGTGGCGGGCGCCACGGTGGCCGTCGGCCCGCTCGATCGCGCGAGGGACGCGTACCCGCCCCGACGCGCGGTGACGGTGAGGTCGATGCGCGCGCCGGCGTCCGCGGCGGTCAGCCTCAGCGTGGATCCGGTCGCGCCCGCGATGGCCGCGCCGTCGCGCCACCAGCGGTAGCCGAAGGTCGTCGGCTTCGGCGCCCAGTCGCCCGTGACCGCGGTGAGCGTGGATCCGACGCGCGGGGTGCCGGAGATGGTCGGCTTGGGCGACGCGGTGAAGGCGGGCGTGGCGCGGGTCGTGCTGGTGCCCGTGGCGGTCGGCGCATCGGCCGCGGCGGCGGATCCCGCGATGCCGGCCTGCGCGGACAGGACGAGCGAGAGCGAGAGCAGCCCGATCAGGGCGCGTCGACGTGGTGCGTGCATGGATCCCCCGGTCCGGCACCGCCGATCGCCGTGCCCGGTGCATGCCTACCGCGCGGCGCGGCCGGCTGTCGACGTGTCGCGCGGAACGGGGGCGCGGCGGACAGCGCACGACGACGCCGCGGATGGTCATGCCGGCCCCCGCCACCCGTGGGGGTCTCCCGTACCGTGGTGGGCGTCGCCAGCCGGACGACACCCACCCGAGCACCCGGAGGCCCGCATGGCCGCATCCACCCGCATCCTCCCTCCCCGGATCAGCGACCCGCGGCTCGAGGGCCTCGCCGACGGCGACCCGTCCGACCTCGACGCGCACGCGTCCTTCGAGCGGCTGCGGTTCGCCGACGCCGACCTGACGGACGCCGACCTCGTCGACATCGGGTTCGAGGAGTGCGCGCTCGAGCGGATCCGCCTGCACGAGGCCGACCTCACCGCCGCGAGCCTCGTGGACGTGCTCGCCTCCCGCCTCGACGCGCCCGTGCTGAAGGCGCCCCGGATGCGCATGCGCGACGTGCGTCTCGAGGGCTCGCGCGTGGGGTCCGCCGAGCTCTACGACGCCACGCTCTCCTCGGTGCACATCACCGACTGCCGGCTCGGGTTCATGAACCTGCGCGGGTCGAAGATTACGGACCTGCTCATCACCGACTGCGCCATCGAGGAGCTCGACCTCCGCGGCACCGCCGGCATGCGCATCGCGTTCGCCCGCACCACCATCGGCACGCTCGACCTCGCCGACTCGAGCCTCACGCACCTGGATCTCCGCGGCGCCGAGATCATGGACCTCGACACCCCCGACGGCCTCCGCGGCGCCGTCCTCGACTCCACCCAGCTCATGGCGCTCGGCTCGGTCTTCGCGCGGCACTTCCGCGTGCGCGTCGAGGACTGAGGGCGGAGCGGCCCGCGCGGATCACCCGCCCGATGCCGCCCGGCGCGACGTGTCCGGGGAGGCCAGCAGCCACAGGAGGTAGAGGCCGCCGAGCGCGGAGGTCGCGAGCCCGACCGGGATCTGGAACGGGCTGAGCAGGCGCCCGGCCACGAGGTCCGCCACGCTCAGCAGCAGCGCGCCGACCACGAGCGCGGGGAGCATGCGGCCGCGGCTCCCGGGCATCATGCGACGGGCGAGGTGCGGTGCGGCGAGCGCGACGAACCCGACCGGGCCCACGGCCGCGACGCCGACCGCGGCCAGCGCGACGCCCGCCGCCAGCAGAGCGGTCCGCCACCTGCCGACGTCGAGGCCGAGCGCGCGGGCGGTGTCGTCGCCCATCTCGAGCATGCGCAGCGGCGGCTCGCCGAGGAACGCGAGCGGCACGATCACGGCGAGCACGACGACGGCCGGCGCGACCTGCGGCCACGAGATCCCGTTGAGCGTGCCGAAGCGCCAGGTCGCGGCGGCCTGGGCGAGCTCGAGGTCGCTGCGGGTGATGAGGAAGTCGTTGACCGAGGCGAGCATCGCCCCGACCGCGATGCCCACGAGCACGAGCCGCTCGCCCGTGGTCGCGGTGCGGGAGCTCATCAGGTGCACGGCGAAGGCGGTCGCGAAGCCGCCGACGACCGTGCCGAGCGCGATGGATCCGGCCGAGGAGGGCGCCGCGACGGTGGATCCCGTCACCAGGATCGCGACGAGCCCGCCGGTGGCCGCGCCCGTGCTGAAGCCGATGACGTCCGGGCTGCCGAGCGGGTTGCGCGAGACGCTCTGGAAGACCATGCCGCTGAGGCCGAGCGCCGCACCGACCGCGATCGCGCACACCACGCGCGGCAGTCGCTGGTCGGCGACGATGAAGCGGGCCTGCGCGTCGCCGCCGCCGAGCAGGGCGTCGAGCACCTGGGCCGGCGACAGCGGGTAGGCGCCCGTGCCGAGGCCGACCGCGGCGGCGCCGAGGATCGCGAGCACGAGGATCCCGAGCACGATGCGGTCGCGCCGCGGGATGCGCGGTCTCACCGCGCGCCCGTCCGCCGGAGCACCAGGGCGAGCAGCACGGGCGCGCCGATGAACGCCGTGACGATGCCGGCCTCCAGCTCGCCGGGCCGCGCGACGATGCGGCCGAGCACGTCGGCGCCGAGCACGAGCAGGGGTCCGGCCGCCACGGATCCGAGCAGCACACGCCGCTCGCGGCGCCCGACGACCAGGCGCACCGCGTGCGGCACGACGAGCCCCACGAACGAGATCGGGCCGGCGACCGCGGTGGCGGCCCCGCACGCGAGCGTCACGAGGACGAAGCCCGCCAGCCGCACGCGCCCGACCGAGCTGCCGAGCGCGGTGGCCGTGTCGTCGCCGAGCGCGAGCACCGCGAGCGGGCGCACGAGCAGGAGCGCACCGACGACCACGACGACCGTGAGCGGGAGGAGCCAGACGAGGTCGGCGGGGTCGCGCGAGGCCACGGATCCCACCACCCAGGAGCGGTAGTCGCCGAACGTGCGGGAGTCGGAGAGCGTGACGACGCCCGTGACGGAGGCGAGGCTCGCGGTGAGCGCGGTCCCGGCGAGGAGGAGGCGCGTCGGATCCGCGCGCGGCCCCGCCCGCATCCCGACGAGCACCACGACCACGGCGGCGAGGGCGGCGCCGGCGAACGCGGGCCCCGCGTAGCCGGCGGCCGAGCCGACGCCGAAGACCGCCACGCTGAGCACCACGGCGAGCGACGCGCCCGCGTTGACGCCGAGAAGGCCCGGCTCCGCGAGCGGGTTGCGGGTCATGGCCTGCATCACGACGCCCGCGACCGCGAGGAGCACGCCGACCGCCACGGCGAGGAGCGTGCGCGGGGCCCGCAGCTGCCAGACGATGATCGCGTCGCGGCTGCCGTCGTCCGGGTGCTGGATCGCGCGCCACACGGAGTCGAGGGCGATGTCGCGGGATCCGGTCGCGAGGCTCACGGCGACGAGCGCGACGAGCGCGGCGAGGGCCACGACCGCGACGGCGGAGGCGGCGGGCGCGGATCGGGTCGGTGGCATGGCCGGGTAAGGCTACCCTAAGCTGCCTCGGTGATCATCGCCTCCCCGCCCCGCCCCGACACCCGACCCGACCGCCGTCCCACCCGCCGCCGCGGCCTCGCGGGCCTCGCGGTCGCCGCCGCCGTCCTCGTCGCGCTCACCGCGTGCGCCGCGCCCGCCGCATCGTCCGGATCCGCCTCCGGTCCCGGCACGGGCACCGCGGCCGACCCCGCCGGCACCGGCTACACCACCCCGCGCACCATGCCCGAGGGCAAGGGCAGCGGCCAGCCCGACGGCGTCTTCCCGCGCACCGTCGTCCACTTCGCGGGCACGACCACCATCCCGGCGGCGCCCCAGCGCGTCGCCGTCATCTCGACCGGCCAGGCCGACTCCCTGCTCACCCTCGGGATCGTCCCCGTCGCCTCCACGGCGGCCGACGGCGCGGCCGTCGTCCCCGACTACCTCACCCGCGCGTTCCCGGAGGACGCCGACGCGCTCGCCGCCGTCGCGCCGCTCGGCGACCGCATCTCGCCCGACATCGAGAGCGTCGCGGCCGCGAAGCCCGACCTGATCCTCATGAACGTCACCGGCAAGGACGCGGCCTCGCTCTACGCGAGCCTCTCCGCCATCGCGCCCACGGTCGCGACGCAGGGCACGGGCCTCTACTGGAAGCAGGACCTCCTGCTCCTCGCCGACGCCGTCGGCCGCACCCAGCAGGCCGCCTCCTGGCTCGACTCCTACCAGTCCGACGCTGCCGCGTTCGGCGCGGGCCTCGCCGACCGCCCGGCCGTCTCGTTCCTCCGCTCCTCGGCCGACCGCATCCGCGTCTTCGGCGTGGCGTCCTTCGCCGGATCCGTGGCCGAGGACGCGGGCCTCCCGCGCCCGGAAGAGCAGGACTTCACGGACCAGACCTCGCGCGACATCAGCGAGGAGCAGATCGACCTGGCCGAGGGCGACCACGTGTTCGCGGGCGTGCAGGGTGGCGACGAGACGGCGCTCACCGGCCTGCCGCTCTGGCCGACGCTGCAGGCGGTGGAGGACGACGCGGTCACCTTCGTGGACGACGACGTGTTCTACCTCAACACCGGTCCGACGGCGGCGCGCGCGGTGCTCGAGGCGATGCGGTCGGCGCTCGGCTGATCCGCGCGGCTACGCCTCGGGGATCCGCAGCTTGAACCCGACATGCGAGCGCGCGTACCCGAGACGCTCGTAGAAGCGGTGGGCGTCGACGCGCGAGGCGTCGGAGGTGAGCTGCACGAGCGGCGTCCCGAGGGCGGGCGCGGCGGCGTCGGCGACCCAGCGCATGATGGCGCCGCCGATGCCGGCCGAGCGCAGGTCGCTCCGCACGCGCACGGCCTCCACCTGGAGGCGGGAGCTGCCGCGCCGGGCCATGCCGGGGATCACCGTGAGCTGCAGCGTGCCCACGACCGCGCCGTCCGCGTCGGCCGCCACGAGGAGGTCGTTCGCGGGGTCCGCGAGGATGCGCGCGAGCGCGCCGCGGTAGAGGTCGGCGTCGCCCGGATCCGCCCGGTCGCCGCGCGCGGCGCTCACGGGGTCGTCGGCGAGCAGGCCCATGAGCGGGGCGAGGTCGTCGGCGGTCGCGCGGCGGAGGACCACCCCGCCGACGCGGGCGGGGAGCGGGACGGGGAGGGCGAGATCGGCGAGCACACCCCCATCCTCCCCGCCATCTCCGCGTGGCTGTGCCGACCTAGGCTCGCGACATGGACAGGAACCGGATCAGCGACCTCGCCCACGCCGACCACCCCATCGCCTCGCCCCTCGGCGACGACAGCGTCGACCGCCTCCTCGCGCGGGCTGTCGCAGGCCACGGCGCGGTCCTCGACCTCGGGTGCGGCGACGGCAGCTGGCTGCTGCGCGCCCTGCGGCGTGAGCCGTCGCTGATCGCGGTCGGGGTCGACCACTCCGACGCGGGCTTCGACCGCGTGCGCGAGCAGGCGGAGCGCGAGGGCCTCGCCGATCGACTCGAGCTCATCTGCGCCGACGCCCGTGCGTGGACGTCCGTCGAGCGGTTCGACGTCGTGCTCAGCGTGGGCGCGACGCACGCCTTCGGCGGGTTCGAGCAGACCCTGGCCGCGATCGACGGGCACCTGCGTCCGGGCGGTCGCGCGCTCGTCGGCGAGTGCTTCTGGGAGCGGGAGCCGACCCCGCGGGTGCTGGATCTCCTCGGCACCGAGCCGGACGAGTACGGCGACCTCGCGGCCACCGTCGAGGTCGCCGCCGCGAACGGGTGGGTGCCGCTGCAGGGGCACGTCAGCACCCTGGAGGAGTGGGATGACTACGAGTGGTCGTGGACCGGGGCGCTCGCCACGTGGGCGTCGGAGCACCCTGACGACCCCGACCGGGATCAGGTGATGGCCGCGTCGGTCGAGCACCCGGGCATGGCTGGGCGGATACCGCGGAACGCTCGGCTTCCTCACCCTCGTGCTGGGTCGCTCGGCGGCCAGCTGAGGCGGCGGGCGGGACAGGAGGGCGGGACCGTCGTGCCCCGTCCGCCCGCCCGCGGGGGCTAGCCGGCCGAGCTCGACGCCCGCGCCACGTGCGCGAGCAGTCGCTCGACCAGCATCCGGCGCAGCTCCACCGACGACCAGCCGTGATCCGCGCCCTCCACGGCCGTGAAGGTCGCCCCCGGCATGAGCTCGCCGTAGCGCGCGCCGTAGGAGACCGGCACGATCGCGTCCGCGGTGCCGTGCAGCACGTCCACCGGGCCCGGGTATCCCGCGACCGGCCCGTAGACGTCGACGCCCGCGAGCACCTCGTCCGGGAAGCCCAGCCCGAGGCCCATGCCGGCGACGTCGACGATCCCGCGCTCGCGGGACGCGGCGAGCGGCACGCTCATCACGCGGCCGTGCTCCGTGATGTCGTCCACGACCACGCCGGCCGGCGACCACAGCGTGAGGCTCGCGACGAGCTCGGGCGCCCGGGCGGCGGCCAGCGCCGACTCGACGCCGCCGAGGCTGTGCGCGACCACGTGCACGGGTCCGCCCGCGTCCCGGGCGAGGGCGCGGATCATCGCGGACACCTGGTCGACCTCGTCGAGCAGGCGCACGTCGGCGAAGTCGCCGTCGCTCACGCCGTGGCCGAGCCGGTCGTAGGCGCGCGCCGCCGTGCCGGACGCGGCCAGCGCCCGGGCGACCGGCACCCACAGCCCGTGGCCGCCGGTGCCGGAGTCGCCGAAGCCGTGCACGAGGAGCGCCGCGGGAGCCCCGGGCCGCACGGTGCCGTGCTCCCAGCCGCGGAGGGCGAGCCCGCCGTGGTCGAGCTCGAGCGGCGCGACGCGCGGCGCCGGGGCCGCGGCCATCAGCCGCGCCGGTCGGCGAACCCGGCCGGGAGGTCGCCGGGGGCGGTGTCGACGACGGTCTCGTCGTCGGCGCCCACGAACTCGTCGAGGGTGATGTGCGCGAACTCCGGCACGACGTAGATGGGGTACGTGGGGCCGGCGTCGCGGTGCGCGCGCATCTCGTCGAGGTGGTCGTTCTGGAAGAGCACGGTCTTGGATCCGTCCTCCTCCACCCAGCGCGGGAAGAAGATCGTGCCGTGCAGCACGCGCGCGGCCGGGATGATGTTGACGACGACGCTCGTGCCCGTGGGCTCGTTCCACGAGACCTTGAAGACGCCGTCGGCGAGGGCGACGAGGTCGACCGTCTGGTCCTTGACCCAGCGGCCGCCGACCATGCCCGAGTGGATGCGGTAGTCGATGGTCGTGGCGTTCTTGACGTACATCTCGTACTGCCAGCCGTTGGCGTACGTGTAGATGAGACGGTGTCCGACGAGGGGGCTGAGGTCCTGAGCGGGCACGGGGTGCTCGACGCTCGTGGTGATCGTTGTCATGCAGGCAGCCTGACACCGGAATGCGTTTGTGACAAGCGCAAGTAGCTGGGTATCCTCGGTGCATGCCCTCCGACCCGACCGACGCCGAGCTGCGGGTCGTCGCCCGGCGGCTCGGCGCGGAGGTGGGGCCCTTCCGGCGGCGCCTCATGAACGCGTCGCGGAGCGCGGCCGACCTGCCGGACCTGCCCGACGCGCAGGTCGAGGTGCTCCGCCGCCTCGAGGCGATCGGATGGGCGACGCCCACCCTCCTCGGCCGCGCGCTCGGGCTCGCGCGCTCGACGGTCAGCAACCTCATCCTCGCCATGGAGCGCGACGGCCTCGTCGACCGGCGCCTCGCGAAGGGCGACGGCCGCAGCACCGAGGTGGGCCTCACGGATCACGCGCGGGATCTGCTGCGCACCTTCGACCGCTCGGCCGAGGGCGTGCTCGTGGGCGCGCTCCGCAGCCTCACGGCCACCGAGCGGCACGACATCGCCCGCGCGCTGCCGGCGCTCGAGGCCCTGCACGCGGCCATCGGCGGTGAGCCGGCGCCGGCGCCGGCGCCCGGGCCACTTGATGCCGCGGCAGACGCGACGACGCGCCGCCGGTCGGGGAGCGCATCCCCGTCCGACGGCGCGTCGTGATCCTCTGAGCCGTCCCGCCCGGCGTCAGGCCGCGTGCACGGGGGCGCGCGGAGCCGGGGCGGCCGCGGCGGCGTCCGCCTCGCGATCCGCCGGGCCGGTCGCGGCGTCCGGAAGCGCTCCCGCGTTGAGCCGCGCGAGGTAGCCGGCGAACGCGTCGAGGTCCGCGCGCGTCCACCCGCCGAGGCCGCGGATCAGGCGGCTGCCGCCCTCGGCGTCGTCCGCCTCGATCCCCGCGCGGCCCGCCGGGGTGAGCGCGAGCACGCGCACGCGGCCGTCCTGCGCGTCGGCGCCGACCTCCACGAGCCCCAGGTCCTGGAGCTGGCGGAGCTGGCGGCTGACCACGCTGCGGTCGACGCCGAGCTGATCGGCGACGGCGCTCGCGTGGGCCGCGCCGCAGCGGCGGATCACGCGGAGCATCTTGTAGCCGATGGGCGGCAGCTCCGGGTGGATCCTGGCCGCGGCCTCCCGGGTCGTCGCCCGGATGCGCGCGGCGAGGGCGGTCATCTGCTCCTCCACCTCGGCGATGCCCGCGGCGATGCCGTCGGCTGTCCCGTCGGCGACGCCGGCGGAGTCACCCGCGGCGTCGCCCACGGGGGAGCGGTCCTCGTCGGTCATCGGCGGGCGTCGACCCCGGCGTCCTCGGCGTCGGGCAGTCGGATCGACCCGGTCGGGTTCGCCTCGCCGGCCGGGGTGAGGGCGACGGCGCCGGCGGATGCGCCGATGAGCGCGTCCTCGCCGTCGGTGCGGTGCACGTCGCGGGCGTCGGAGGTGGCGGCCTTGTCGCTCTTCAGCTGCACGGCGTTCTTGCTGCCGAGCTGCGCGTTGGGCAGGAAGATCACCGCGACGAGCGACACGATCGCGAGCGGCACGCTGTAGAGGAACACGTCGCCGATGCCCACTCCGTAGGCGCTCTCGACCACGGTGCGGACCGCGGGGCTGAGCTGCGAGACCTGCGGGATGACGCCGGAGCCGAGCGCCTGCGCCGCGGCGGCCTGGTCGGCCGGGGCGAGCTTCGTGATCCCGGCGGTGATCTCCGACGCGATGATCGTGCCGAGGATGGAGCCGAGCACCGAGACGCCGACGGTGCCGCCGAGGCTGCGGAAGAACGTGACGGCGCTGGTGGCGACGCCGAGGTTCTTGACCTCGATGGCGTTCTGCACGACGAGGACGAGGTTCTGCATGAGCATCCCGAGGCCCGCGCCGAGCACGAACATGTAGATGCCCACGAGCACGAAGTCGGTGTCGTAGCGGAGCGTGGACAGCAGCGAGGTGCCGGCGACGATGAGCACGGCGCCCGTGATCATGATCGCCTTCCACTTGCCGCGGCGGCTGATCAGGTTGCCGAACACGGTCGACGAGATGAGCAGGCCGGCCATGAGCGGGATGGTGAGCAGGCCCGACTGGGTGGGCGTGGCGCCGCGCGACAGCTGCATGTACTGCGCGAGGAAGACCGACGTGCCGAACAGCGAGATGCCGACCGCGAGGCTCGCGAGCACCGAGAGCGTGAAGGTGCGGTTGCGGAACATGGTGAGCGGGATGATCGGCTCGGCGACCTTGAGCTCGGTGATCACCGCGGCGATCAGCAGCACGACCGCGCCGCCCGCCATCAGGTACGAGGTGCCCGAGGCCCACTCGAACTGCTTGCCGGCCTGCGAGACCCAGATGAGCAGGAGCGAGACGCCGCTCGCGATGAAGACCGCGCCGAGGTAGTCGACGTGCACCTTGCGCTTCGGGTGCGCGGGCAGGTGGAGCGTGACCTGCAGCAGGATGATCGCGATGATGGCGATCGGCAGCGCGATGAAGAAGTTCCAGCGCCAGCCGAACGCGTCCGTCACGACGCCGCCGAGGAGCGGGCCGCCGACCGTGCCGACGGCCATGACGGCGCCGAAGAGGCCGGCGTAGCGGCCGCGGTCACGCGGGCTGATGATGTCGGCCATGATGATCTGGCTCAGCGCCGCGAGGCCGCCGGCGCCGAGGCCCTGGAGCACGCGGAAGACGATGAGCGTCTCGGTGTTCTGCGAGAAGCCGGCGAGCGCGGATCCCAGCACGAAGGTGCCGAGCGCGAGCTGGATGAGCAGCTTGCGGTTGAAGAGGTCGGCGAACTTGCCCCAGAGCGGCGTGCTCACGGTGGTGGCGAGCAGGGTCGCGGTGACGACCCAGGTGTAGCCGGACTGGTCGCCCTTGAGGTCGCTGATGATGATCGGCAGCGACGTGGAGACGACGGTGCCGGCGAGGATCGAGACGAACATGCCGAGCAGGAGGCCCGACAGGGACTCGAGGACCTGGCGCTTCGACATGGATCCGTCGGCCGAGACGGTGCGGCGGGGGGCCTTCGCGGGTGCCGCGGTGGCCGGGTGGTGCTGGGACATGATCCTCCGGGTAGTTGACTGCAGGCAACCATATGCCGATGGTGGATTGTTGTCAACCATCTCCGCCGGCCGTGGATGCGCTGCCCGGGCCGGAGGCGGCGCGCGGTCGGGAGTAGACCGGGAGGGAGAGCCGGTCGACCGACCGGCCTCGATGCGAGGAGGAATCCCATGGTCGATTCGGTGGCGACGGTCTGGCTGCCCGTGAAGGACATGACGCGCGCGGTGGCGTTCTACCGCGACACGCTCGGTCTCACGATCACGAGCGAGGACGCGGACTGGAGCGAGATCGACGCGGGCGGCCTGATGATCGGGCTCAACGCGCGCGAGGAGGCGGGCGGCTCGTCGAGCGGCGGCGCGGTCATCTCGTTCACGCCCGACGGCTCGATCGAGGACGAGCTGGGGCGGATGAAGAGCCGCGGCGCCGAGATCACGGGCGAGATCAGCGACCACGAGTGGGGCCGCATCCTCCCCTTCCAGGACAGCGAGGGCAACGACCTGCAGCTCTACACGCCGCCCGCGGGCTAACCCCGTCGGCGGGTGCCGCTCACGGCAGCGGCTCGAGGTCGACGTGGACGTCGTCGCCGACCTCGAGGCCGTGGGCGTCGCGGATCGCGCGCTTGACCGGGAGGATCCACGTGCCGTCGCCCTGCGGGAAGACCGAGGTGCGCCAGGTCGTGTTGCCGACGCGCACGCGGACGGGGACGGATCCGAACCCGCGGCGGCCGGCCTGCCCCAGCTCCCGCAGCATCGGGGTGAGCTCGACGGGCAGCGACACGAAGGTCCAGAGCTCGCGCCGCGCCTCCCAGGCCCAGAGGGGCGCGGTGAAGTCGAGGGGGAGGTCGTCGCTCATCACTCGACCCTACGGGGGCGCGCTCACCAGCCGGCGCGGTCGGCGACGAGCGCGGCGACCTCCGCCGGGGTGCGGGACGTGGTGTCGATCGCGAGGCCGCCGAGGCCCGCGGCGTCGATGATCGCGGCGAGCTCCGGAGCGCGGTCGCGGTGCCAGGCCAGGGCAGCGGCGTCGTCGCCGTGGCGGGTGTCGAGTCGCGCACGCACCGCGTCGGCGTCGACCGTGAGCCGGACGAGCAGCGGGTCGCGGGATCCGAGCGCGGCGGCGTATCGCGGCAGGTCGCCGGCGTGCTCGACGACGGCCGCGACCACCACCACGCGCGCCCCGGCCTCGCGGTGGTTGCGGGACAGGTCCCCGAGGTTGCGGAGCATCAGCTCCTGGTGGAACGGATCGTCCGCCGGCGCGGGATGGAGCAGCCGCAGGGCATCCGCGTCGACCAGTGCGTGCGGCACCCCGCGCTCGGCGAGGATGTCGCCGAGCGCGTGCATCGTCGTGGTCTTGCCCGCGCCGACGGTGCCGGTGAGGATCACGGCGTCGGTCACGGCGCTCAGCTGCCGCCCGTCACCAGGTCGCACTCCAGCTCGTCCGCCGACGCCGCGACGACCTCGAAGGCGGCGGCGCCCGCGCGGATCGTCACCGTCGACATGCCGACCCAGCGCGGGTGCGGCTCGGCGGTGGTGCTGGAGATGGCGTGGCGGAGGATCCGGAGGCGGTCGATGGAGAGCGTCGCGGTGCGGCGGCGGAGCACCTGGTCGCGGCGGGTGAGGATCAGCAGCTCGCGCGGCGAGCACGCGGCGACCGCGCCCGTGAGGCTCATCGGCCGGAGACGCTGCAGGGCGCCCAGGAAGCCGTCGGCGGTGGGCACGAGCGGCGTGCGCGGGCGCGACGAGAGGTAGCGGAGCTGCGGATCGCGCGCCGCCAGGTCCCAGTACGCCGCCGCGACGCCGGCCTCGTCCTGCCCGACGTCGATGCGCGGCGTCGCCCGCGCGTCCTTCTTCGGGCAGGTGGCGGACACCCCGGCGGACTCGGCCGCGAGCGTCATCAGCAGCTCGGTCAGCTCCACGACCACGTCGGCGCTGGCGCCGTTGAACGGGATCCGCAGGGCCTGGCCGTCGGCCGTGTGCACCGTGAGCAGGCCGTCGAGCAGGTCGACGCGGTCGCGCACGGCCACGATGTCGGCGAAGGGGATGCGGCGGGCCGTGTACGCGGATCCGTCGCGCGAGAGCGCCTCCAGGTCGCGGTCGCCGACGACGAGGAGGTGGTCGTACAGGTCCATCGACGGGTCGGTGTCGCGGCGGGGGATGTCGCGCGGCACCTTGAGCACGAGACGCGCGCCGAACGGGTCGACGCCGTGCGGGCGGTAGAGGCGGGGCACCTCGTCGGAGGTGCGGACGGTGTCGATCCACGGGCCGAAGGCGTCGTGCTCGGCGGTTCTGGCGGGCGGGGTCACCCCGTGACCGTATACCGCGCTCCCGCGCCCGCGGCAGGGGGCATGCGACCCCTCTCCGGGGCGCCGGCCCGTGTGCTAGGGCAGCGGCGGCGTCAGCCCTCGATGAGGTCGCGCTCGGGCGGCACGGAGGTCCACAGCCCCACGATGCGGCGGGCCAGCGCCCTCTCCAGGCCGCCGAGCGCCTTGACCACGAAGATCGTGGTGCGGGCGGGGGATCCGGCCTTGGAGAACCCGCGGTCGACCGCGCGCACCCACGTCTCCGCGGCGATCTTCGCGGTCGAGTAGTTGGCGCCGCCGGGGTAGGGGCGCTGCACGGCCGTGGAGGAGACGATCGCGAGCCGGCCCGCGTCGGACGCCTGCAGGTCGGCGTCGAACGCGCGCGTGGTGTTGCGCAGCGTGGTGACGAGCCGCTCGTGCAGGAAGTCCCAGTCGTCGTCGGTCTGGCCCGCGAGGCCGTTGCCGCCTCGCCAGCCGCCGACCAGGTGGATCAGGCCGTCGACGCCGCCGAGGTCCGCCCGGATCCGCCCGGCCAGCTCGACGACGGCCGCGTGGTCGGCGAGGTCGCACACCTCGCGCCGGGACGCGTCGACGTCGTCGAGCCGCCCGGCGTCCGTGCCGACCGCGACGACGCGCGCGCCCGCCGCCGTCAGCTCGGCGCACACCGCCCGGCCCGCGGCGCTCGACGCGCCCGCGACCACGACGACGCGGCCGTCGACGCTCACGCCGTCTGCCCCGTGATCCCCGCGGTGGATCCGATGACGTCGCGCATCTTCTTCTCCAGCGCCTCGAAGAACATGCTGAGCGGGAACTCGTCGTCGAGCACGAGGTCGGTGAGGCCCTTCGGCGGCCCGTCGAGCGGCAGCGCGTCCGGCCCCTTCGCCCACGTGGACGCGGGGTGCGGCGTGACCGTCTCGGTGACCATCGCGTACGCGGCCAGCCAGTGCGCGGTCTTCGGCCGGTCGATCGAGCGCCAGTAGAGGTCGTTCACGCGGTCGGCGAGCGCCACGACCACGTCGGCGACGTCGTCCCAGTCGATCGTGAGGCGCGTGTCGGTCCAGTGCAGCACGTGGTGCTGGTGCAGCCACGCGAACAGCAGCTGGCCGCCGAGACCGTCGTAGTTGCGCACGCGGGACCCGGTGATGGCGAAGCGGAAGATCCGGTCGAAGATCACGGCGTGCTGCACCATCCCGGCGCGCTCGAGGAGCGCGTCGTCGGCGGCGGTGCGCTCGGTGGGATCCATCGCGGCGAGCCGGCGCTGAATGCGGACGGCCTCGCGGAACGCGGTGAGGTCGCAGCGCAGCTCCTCGATCGAGTAGAGGAAGAACGGCATCCGCTGCTTGATCATGAACGGGTCGAACGGCAGGTCGCCGCGCATGTGCGTGCGGTCGTGGATCAGGTCCCACATCACGAAGGTCTCCTCCGCGAGCCGCTGGTCGTCCAGCAGTCGCCGCGCGTCCTCCGGCAGCTCGAGCTTCGTGACCTCGGCGGCGTGACGCACCACGCGGCGGAACCGGGCGGCCTCGCGGTCGGCGAAGATCGCGCCCCACGTGAAGGTCGGGACCTCGCGCATGGCGACGGTCTCGGGGAACAGCACCGCGGAGTTGGTGTCGTAGCCGGGCGTGAAGTCGACGAAGCGGATGGGGACGAACAGCGCGTTGCCGTAGTCGCCCGCCTCCAGCTCGGCCACGAACTCGGGCCAGACGACCTCGATGAGCACGGCCTCGACCAGTCGGCTCGCGCTGCCGTTCTGCGTGGTCATCGGGAAGACGACGAGGTGCCGGATCCCGTCCACGCGGTCGCGCTGCGGCTGGAACGCGTTCAGGGAGTCGAGGAAGTCGGGGACGCCGAGGCCGGCGTCGACCCAGCGCGCGAAGTCCACGTCGAGCGCGGCGAGGTACGCGGCGTCGTGCGAGAAGAGCGGGGCGAGCGTGCGGATCCCGTCGCGGATCACCGCGATGAGGCGGGCGGCCTCCGCGTGGTGCGCGGCGTCGGGGATCGAGCCGTCCTTCACCTGCATCGGCTGGAGCGCGACGGCGGCGTCCTTGAGGGCGAGCCAGGCGGGGGAGGAGGCGACGCGCGCGACGTCCTCGACGACCTCGGGCTCGCCGATGACGGCTGCGGGGGCTGCGGCGCTGGACATGGATCGACCTCCGATCGTGCGGGTGCGTGCGGTCCCTCCACCGTAACGGCGGGTTCGGCGCGAGATCGTGTCCCGCGTGCGGGATCCGCGCGTGGATCCGGCTGCTCGCGCAGCATGCGTGCGCGAGCGGCTGCCGCTACGCCTCGTCGTCCTCCGGCACGGGCGTCGTCGTCCCCGTCTCGTGGTCGCGGCGGAGGATGGCGTAGCCGACGGACGCGCGCGGCTCGCCGCCCGCGACGGGCCAGCCGTCGCGGTAGTGCGCCTCCTTCACGAAGCCCGCGCGCACGAGCACGCGGCGCATCGCGCGGTTGTCGTCGCGCGTCTGCGCCTCGAAGCGCGTCACGTGCGGGTACGACCCGAAGACGTGGTCCGTGAGCGCGCGCACCACGGGCACGCCGAGCCCCCGGCCGCGCGCCGACTCGGCGAGGCGCAGGTCGAACAGCACGCCCGGATCCTCGAGTTCGTCGAGCACCACGAGGCCCACGCGGCCGGATCCCGCGACGTCGATCCAGAGGGCGGCGTGCTCGGGCCCCGCGAAGTCGCCGTCCGCGATGCGCGCGTCGACCTCCGCGGACGTGGGGGCCGACCGCATGTGGAACGGGAACGCGTTCGAGGTGAGGAACTCCCGGAGCGCCTGGCGGTCGCGCGCGACGTCGACCGGGACCAGCGCGACGGCCGGGTCGGCGGGATGCGGGGCGGGGTGGATGTCGGACATCGCGGGTCCTCTCGGGTCGAGCGGCGGGATCGGAGCGGCGGGAGCCGGGCGGCGGTCGCGGGGGCGGGCTTCTCCACAGCGGCGGGTGAACAGCGGGTGAACCCGGCGGTCCCCCGTAGAGGGGACACGCGAGCAGGGCGCAGGATCATCGCCGTGGATCCCTTCATTCTCCTCGTGCTCGTCGTCATCACGGCGCTCGCCTTCGACTTCACCAACGGCTTCCACGACACGGCGAACGCGATGGCCACGTCCATCGCGACCGGCGCGTTGAAGCCCAAGGTCGCCGTCACGCTCTCCGCCGTGCTCAACCTCGTCGGCGCGTTCCTCAGCATCGAGGTCGCGCTCACGGTCACGAACGCGGTCGTGAAGATCCAGGACAAGTCGGGCGCCCCCGACCCGGCGCTGCTGCAGGGCGGCGGATCCGCGCTGCTGCTCATCGTGCTCGCGGGCCTCATCGGCGGCATCGTCTGGAACCTGCTCACCTGGCTGCTCGGCCTCCCGTCGAGCTCCTCGCACGCGCTGTTCGGCGGCCTCATCGGCTCGACGCTCGCGGGCCTCGGCCTCAACGGCGTGAACTGGGCGGGCGACGGATCCAAGCTCGACGGCGTCGTGGGCAAGGTGATCCTCCCGGCGCTCATGTCGCCGATCCTCGCCGGGGCGGTGGCCGCCGTCGGCACCTGGCTGGTGTTCCGCATCGTCGGCAACCTCGCCGGGCGCGGCCTCGACCGCACCTTCCGCATCGGCCAGATCGGCAGCGCCTCGCTCGTCTCGCTCGCCCACGGCACGAACGACGCGCAGAAGACCATGGGCGTCATCACGCTCGCGCTCATCGCGGCGGGCGGCTGGACGGACACGGAGTCGGTGCCGTTCTGGGTGAAGATCAGCTGCGCGCTCGCCATCTCGCTCGGCACCTACATCGGCGGCTGGCGCATCATCCGCACGGTCGGCAAGGGCCTCGTGGAGATCGACACGCACCAGGGAATGGCGGCCGAGAGCTCGTCGGCCGCGGTCATCCTCGCGTCCAGCCACCTCGGCTTCGCGCTCTCCACCACGCACGTGGCCACCGGATCCATCCTCGGCTCCGGCGTCGGCCGGCCCGGCGCGCAGGTGCGCTGGCGCGTGGCGCTGCGCATGGTCGTCGCGTGGGTCATCACCCTCCCGGCCGCCGCCCTCGTCGGCGCGGTCATGTGGTGGCTCGGCCACCTCATCGGCGGCGCCGCGGGCGGCATCGCCATGACGCTCGTGCTCATCGCCGTCTCGATCACCGTCTACGTCCGCTCGCGCAAGGACGACGTGGGCGCGCACAACGTGAACGACGAGTGGTCCGACGAGAAGGCCGCCCGCCCCGCCCCCCAGCCCGCCGACGCCTGAAGGATCCCGCCATGCTCCCCCTCTTCCTCTCCGCCGTCGGCCAGGTCGCCCTCGTCGCCCTCGTCCTCGGCGCGGGCCTGCCCGCCCTCTTCGCGCTCGGGGTGCGGTCCTTCGCGCTCGCCAGCCCCGACACCAGCGGCCGCGTCGCCGGATCCGACTCCGCCCGCCGCATGCCGCCCGTCGTCCTCCAGGCGGTCGGCGCCCTCTGCTACGCGGTCGTCGTCCTCGCCGTGGTCGCGGGCCTCACGCTCATCATCGCGACGGGCTTCGGCCAGTCGGTGAGCTTCGAGCACGTCATCCCGACCTTCACCTCGAAGGGCTGATCATGACCGACAGCGCATCCGAGGGCGGCGGGCCGGGCGACGGCGCGACCGGCGTCGTCGTCCCCGACCGCCCCGACCGCGGCATCGTCCAGCGCGTCGTCGGCTGGCTGCGGGCGGGCTACCCGTCCGGCGTGCCGGACCAGGACTACGTGCCGCTGCTCGGGATCCTCCGCCGCAGCCTCACCGCCGAGGAGCTCGAGCAGGTGGTCGACCAGCTCGTCGACGACGCCGTGGCGGCGGATGCGGCCGGCGAGGAGATCGGCCGGAGCCAGCTCCGCGACCGCGTCGAGGAGCTCCTGCTCGGCCCCGCGATGCCCGAGGACCTGGTGCGCGTCTCGGCCCGGCTGGCGGCGGCGGGCTGGCCGCTCGGTTCCCCCGAGGACCTGCACGAGCCGGACGCGGCCGACGCGCGCGCGACCGAGCGCACGGGCCTCGTCTCCCGGATCGTCTCGTGGCTGCGCGCCGGATACCCCGCCGGCCTCCCCGAGCAGGACTTCGTGCCGCTGCTGGCGCTGCTGCGCCGCCGCCTCAGCGACGAGGAGGTGCAGGAGGTGAGCGCCCGGCTCGCGTCCGAGGGCGGGCTGCCGGCCAGCCGCCTCGACGTCGCCTCCGCCATCGCGGGCGTCACCTCGGAGATGCCGTCGGACGCCGACGTCGAGCGCGTGCGCGCCTACCTCGAGGCGCACGGCTGGCCGGAGGGCTTCCGCATCTGACCCCGGCGGGGACCCCGCACTTGCACTGAATGCGTAATGGTGCAAACATGCACTCCGTGACGGCAAGTGCAACGGGACTCCGCGAGCGTCGCCGGGTCGAGACCTCGGCGCGTCTGACGACGATCGCGCGCCGGCTCACCGCCGCGCGCGGCCTCTCCGGCTTCACCGTCGAGGAGGTCTGCGACGAGGCCGGCGTCTCCCGGCGCACCTTCTTCAACTACTTCGCCTCCAAGGAGGACGCGCTCTTCGGGCGCTCCGCGCACGTCGACACCGCCGACCTCGAGGAGGCGTTCGTCGCGGCCGGCGACCCGCGGGATCCGGCGCTCTCGCCGACCCTCCTCGACGACCTCGCGGAGCTGTGCCTCGAGCGCTGGGCCCGGCTCGACACCGACGGCACGTCCATGCAGGACATGCACGCGGCCTTCCGCCGCGAGCCCGGCCTCCTCGTGCGCGCCCTCGAGGCCGCCATGGAGGACGAGGCGAAGGACGTGCTCCTCGTCGAGCGCCGCGAGGGGCTGCCGGCCGGCGACCTCCGCGCGACCGTCGTCGTCCAGACCATGGGCGCCCTCGGCCGGGCGAGCGCGCGCGAGTTCCTCGTCCCCGGCAACGCCGATCCCATCGAGCTCATCCTGCGGCGGCGCCTCGACGCCCTCCGCGAGATCGCGCATCCCACCACCGTGACCACCCGCCAGCACGAACGGACCCCATGACCGCCACCGCCCCCGCGCCCCTCCTGCTCACGCAGCGGCGCATCTGGATCATCTTCTCGGCCCTCATCGCCGGCATGCTCCTGTCGAGCCTCGACCAGACCATCGTCTCCACCGCGATGCCGACCATCGTCGGCGAGCTCGGCGGCGTCGACCACCAGGTCTGGATCACCACGGCGTACCTGCTCGCCACCACGATCGTCATGCCCATCTACGGCAAGTTCGGCGACGTGCTCGGGCGGCGCAACCTCTTCCTCGCGGCCATCGCGATCTTCACGCTCGCCTCGGTCGGCTGCGCGTTCGCGGGCGACTTCTGGTCGTTCGTCGTGTTCCGCGCGGCGCAGGGCCTCGGCGGCGGCGGGCTCATGATCCTGTCGCAGTCGATCATCGCCGACATCGTGCCGGCCAACCAGCGCGGCAAGTACCTCGGCCCGCTCGGCGGCATCTTCGGCCTCTCGGCCGTCGGCGGGCCGCTCCTCGGCGGCTTCTTCGTCGACCACCTCACCTGGCAGTGGGCGTTCTACATCAACATCCCCATCGGGATCGCGGCGTTCGTCGTGGCGTTCATCACGCTCACGCTGCCGAGCAAGAGGGCGACCAAGCGGATCGACGTGGCCGGCGTCGTGCTGCTCTCGCTCGCCACCACGTGCCTCATCTTCTTCACCGACTTCGGCGGCGACAAGGCGTACGGCTGGGGATCGCTCGCCACCTGGGCGTGGGGCCTCGGGCTCGTGGTCGCGGCGTCCCTGTTCGTGTTCACGGAGTCGCGGGCCGACGACCCGGTGATCCCGCTGAGCCTCTTCCGGAACCCCGTCTTCGTGAACGCCACGGCCATCGGCCTCGCGCTCGGCATCGGGATGTTCGCCGCGATCGGCTTCGTACCCACGTTCCTGCAGATGTCCACCGGCACCTCCGCCGCGGTCTCGGGGCTGCTGCTCCTGCCGATGATGGTGGGCCTCATCGGCATGTCGATCACGTCGGGCATCCTGATCAGCCGCACCGGGAAGTACCGGATCTTCCCCATCGTCGGGACGCTCCTCACGATGCTCGCGCTCGTGCTGATGACCTCGCTCACCGCCGAGACGCCCGTGTGGCTGATCTGCGTGTTCCTGTTCGTCTTCGGGCTGGGCCTCGGCCTCATCATGCAGGTGGTGGTGCTCGTGGTGCAGAACGCGGTGCCCGCCGCGCAGATCGGCACGGCGACCAGCACGAACAACTACTTCCGCGAGGTGGGCGCCGCGCTCGGCACGGCCGTGTTCGGCACGCTGTTCACGACGCGCCTCACCGAGAACCTCACGGGCGTGTTCGCCGGCGCAGGTGCCTCGCCCGACGCCGCCGCGAGCTCGGCCAGCAGCATCGACCCGCAGGCGCTCGACGGGCTGCCCGACGCCGTGCGCGACGGGATCGTGAACGCGTACGCCGACGCGCTGGCGCCCGTGTTCTGGTACCTGGTGCCGTTCATCGCGATCGCGTTCGTGCTCTCGCTCGTGCTCAAGCAGATCCCGCTGTCGGACGTCGCCGGGCTCGTCGCCCGCGGCGAGGCGGTGGGCGGCGAGGAGGCCGAGCGGCTCGAGGCGGAGCAGCGCGCGGGCGTCCGAGCCGGCACGAGCCCGGCGCAGGCGACCGGGCCGGATGCGGCCGACGACGCCTCCGTGGTCGGGGTGTCCGCGAGCGAGTCGCGCGATCGCGGCGCGGGCGGCCCCTCCGCCGGCTGAGGCTGTGGCGGGCGCGCGGGCCCGAGGGGCGGGGATCGGCACCATCGGTGCCATCCCCGTCTGCTCTCCGACCCGAATGCGAGGCATCGCCATGTCGTCCACGCCCTCCACCTCCGCCCGCCGTCGCGCTCGCGCCCTGCTCGCGGCCGTCGCGCTCCTCGGATCCGCGCTCACGGTCGGCGCGGGCGTCGCGCCGGCGTCCGCGGCCGTCTCGGCGGGAGCCCGCCCCTCCTCCGACGGCCAGGTCGACATCACGTTCCTCGACCGGGACGGCGTCGGCTCGATCTTCGTCGCGGAGCGTCACGGCTCCCTCCGCTTCTGCCAGACGCTGCCGGACCCGTCCTTCGCCCCCGGGATCGCCATCAGCCTCCCCGCGAACGAGTACTTCACGGTGCAGAGCTTCCGGGGCGCGAACTGCGCCCCGGGGTTCGGGACCGCAGGCAGCACCGGGCCCGTCTTCTCGCGCCCCGGGTCCACCTGGTACGTCTCCGTCTCCCATCGGCCGCAGCGCACCCGATAGGCGCCACGATCCGCTCGCCACGTGCGGCTATCCCCTGCTTGACTGCGTGTGACGCCGTCGTCCGGATCGGGCGGCGGCGTCCTCGCATCCGCAGGAGGTCGCCGTGTCCGAGCCCATCGTCATCACCCGCACGTTCGCGGCCCCGAGGGAGCGCGTGTTCGACGCGTGGACCACGCCGGCCGACTTCTCCGCCTGGTTCGGCACCGCCGCGGTCGACGTGCCGCTCGACACCCTGCGCATGGACGTGCGCGTCGGCGGCGCGTGGAGCGCGGTGATGCGCCTGCCCGACGGCGGATCCATCGACTGGGCGGGGGAGTACGTCGAGCTCGACCGGCCGTCGCGCATCGCGATGACGCTGACCGACCGGCCCGCCGAGCCCGCGGGCGAGCCGCTCACGGTCGACCTCGAGGAGGTCGCGGGCGGCGCCACGTGCATGACCATGACGCAGCGCGCGGGCGAGTTCACGCCCGAGCAGCGCGAGATGACGATCCAGGGCTGGAGCGCCTTCTTCGACGTGATGGAGGGGCTGGTGGCGCCGGGCGCCTAGCGCGGATCGGCGGCGGGTCGGTCCTTCCGCGGCCGCCGCACCACGCCCACCGCGGTGATCCCCGCCGCGCCGAGCGCGATGGCGAGGACGGCCAGGAACGGCAGCTCGTCGGCCGACATGCCCGTGGCCGCGAGGGTGTCGCCGCGCGCGGCGGAGGCGTCGGCGGCGGCGAGCTCGGCGGGCGAGCCCGGGAGCCGACCGGGGTCGGACGCGCCGGGCGCGGTCGTCCCGGGATCCACCGCGGCGGCGCCCGTGAGGCAGCGGCGCACCTCGGCCGTGTCGTAGAACAGCGAGCCCGGGGCGATGGGCGTGCAGCCCGCGCGGAACGGGATCGCCTTCTCGTCGTAGAGCATCCGCACGATGGCGCGGCCGCTCGCGTCGCGGAAGACGTCCCACTGCACGTTCGCGGCCATCGGTGTGACGGTCTCGCCGCGCCAGGCGTTCGTCGCGTACGTGTACGGGGCCTCCGGGGTCACGGGCTGCGTCGAGCCGGGCAGGCCGAGGAGGGCCGCGAACGGGATGATCGTCTCGGCGTGCGCGAAGCGGAAGGTCGCGGCCGTGGAGGATCCGGCGAGCCGCGCGTCCATCGAGTCGAGGAAGTCGTCGAGGAGCGGCGTGGCCATCCTGTACGTGATGTCGCTGCCCTGGAACGCCGGGCCCTTCGAGTAGAAGTCCTCCGCGTCGAGCAGGTAGGCGAACCACTCGGTGTCCGCGTCGTCGCCCGCGAAGTAGCGGTCGAAGTCGACGCTGACCTCCTCCGTCATGTCGGGCGCGATGATGTAGAGGTTGTAGAGCATCATCGCGGCGTCGAGCTCGTCGTCGACGTGGGTGCCGCCGTCGCCGCCGTCGACGAAGTGGAACTGCCCGGCCGCGAGGCGGTCGACGAAGGCGGGCGTGTAGACGCGCTCGAGCAGGCGGCGGGCGGCCTCGTGGCTGCGGGGCTGGGCGTGGATCGCATCCACCGCGGCGGTCACCGCGGGCCCGTCCTCGTACGCCTGGTAGTCGGCGTTGGCGGCCGACTTGTGGAAGTAGAGCGTGTCGGGGTCCTTCTGGATGTCCTTCGGCAGGTGCGAGGCGAGGAGCGGATCCGCTCGCTTCAGGCCCTCGGCGAACGCCTTGCCGGATGCGGTGGCGCGCGCCTCGCCCGAGCTCTCGAGCGCGACGGTGTCGGATCCCGCGTCGATCCCGGCGAAGAGCGACGGCAGCCGCTCGACCACGCGCGCGCCGATGCCGCGGTGCTGGTCGGCGCCCTGGCCCGTGAGGTTGCCGTAGCCGAGCTTCTTGTTCGCGGCCGTGAGCTTCGCCACCTCCGGGCCGAGGGTCCGGCCGAGCGACGTCAGCGCGCCCTCGGATCGCGCCTGCTCCCACACCTGCGTGGTGAGGGAGTCGTACTTGAAGCTCGACAGGGCGCGGGATCCGTGGCGCGCGACCGACTCCGTGTAGACGGGCGCGAACCCGGCGGGCGCGGGCGCGAGGTCGGCCGCGGTGCCCTGCGGCTGGTACGGGGTCTTGCTGCTGTAGTACGTGCGGCCGGCCGCGCCGGTGCCGGTCGCGGCGAGCGCCGGGAGGGCGGATCCGCCGGCGGCGATCCCGAGGGCCAGCGCGAGCGCGACGGAGGCGGACAGGCGGCGGCGGGTGCGGAGGCGCATGGGTTCCTGGCGGAGCGGGCGCGGCGCGGGGTGCGCGCGGCGGCGGGTGCGGGTCGGTCGCGGGCGCGACGGGGGCGACGCTAGGCGGATCGCATGACGCGGCGGTGTCCCGGCGCTGAACGGGCGGGGTGACGGCCGCGCGCCGGAGCGGGCCCCGGGCGCCCGTAGGGTGGGAGGACGCGGGCGAGGGGAGTCGGATGATCGGGGTGCTGACCGGCTTCGCCATCATCGGCTTCATCATCGCCGTGGGCTACGGCGTCGGCCGCTCCGGGATCGCGGGGCCCGGCGCCCAGCACTCCCTCAACCGCGTCGCGTTCTTCGTCGCGACGCCCGCGCTGCTGTTCACGGTGCTGGCGAAGGCCGACCTGCACGTCGTGTTCTCGGCGTTCCTGCTCACGTCGGCGAGCGCGGTGGCGGTCGCGGCGATCCTCTACCTGGTCGTGGCGCGGATCCTCTTCCGCCGGCCGGTCGCGGAGACCACCATCGGCGCGGCGTCCGCGAGCTACGTCAACGCCAACAACATCGGCCTGCCGGTCGCGATCTACGTGCTCGGCGACGCCCAGCTCGTCGCGCCCGTGCTGCTGCTCCAGCTGCTGGTGCTCGCGCCGACCACGCTCACGGTGCTCGACATCTCGAGCCGCGGATCCGCGTCGGTGGTCGGGATCCTCACGCAGCCGCTGCGCAACCCGATGATCATCGCGTCGATGCTCGGCATCCTCATCGCGATCACCGGGCTGCAGGTCCCCGACGCGATCTACGAGCCCTTCCGGCTGATCGGCGGCGCGGCGATCCCCATCGTGCTGATGGCGTTCGGCATGTCGCTCGTGGGGCGGAAGCCGCTCGCGCCGGGATCCGGTCGCGGCGAGATCATCGTGGCCTCGGTGATCAAGACGGTGGTGATGCCGCTCGCCGCGTTCCTGCTCGCGCGGTTCGCGTTCCACCTTGACGCGCCGCAGACGTTCGCGGCGACCGTGATCGCGGGCCTGCCGACCGCGCAGAACATCTTCAACTTCGCGTCGCGCTACGAGCGCGGCGTGGTGCTCGCGCGCGACACCGTGCTGATCACGACGGTCGCGTCGATCCCGGTGCTGCTGGTGATCGCGGCGCTGCTGGCGCCCGGGACCTAGCGGCCCCGGGCTCGCGACCTAGCGGCGACCGGTGGAGGCGCGCTGGGCGGCGCGCTTCTGCGAGCGCTTCGCCATCTGCGCCTTGCCCTTGGCCATGGCGGCCTTGCCCTGACGGCTGCGCAGGAACTTCCGGATGACGGGGACGGCGACGAACAGGAAACGGATCAGCGGCATGGTGCTCCTCGGGGGATCTGCGCGGATCGGTGGACCCCCGCCCTGACGACCCTGCCAGGTCCGGGCGCGCGCGACCGGGATCGGGGGCGGATGCGACGGGGAGCGGCCAGGCGGGGCGGGACGACGGGACCGGCGGTCAGCCCGCGTCGCCCAGCCGCTCGGCCGCACGGACGACGAGCGGTGCGCGCTCACGCCGGGCGTGGGCCATCGCCTCCTCGACCTGCGCCGGGTCGGCCTCGGGGCGCGACGGGTGCCCCGCGTCGAACGGCGGCCGCGGGTCGTACTCGAGGGCCAGCTGGATCGCGCGGGCCTCCGCGTCGCCCGCGATCTCCGCCGCGAGCACCAGCGCCGCGTCGATGCCGCTCGTCACGCCGCCGCCCGTGATCAGGTTCCCGTCCCGCACGACGCGCTCGGCCACGGGGATCGCGCCCAGCAGCTCGAGCAGCGGATGCGAGGCCCAGTGGGTCGTGGCCCGGCGCCCGCGGAGGAGGCCCGCGGCGCCGAGCGCGAAGGCCCCGGTGCAGACCCCGAGCACGTGCCTGGCGCCCGCCGCCTGCCGCTCGATGAACGCGACGGCCTCGGCGTCGGCCATGAGGTCGAAGGCACCGCGGCCGCCGGGCACGAGGAGCACGTCGGCCTGCGGGGCGTCGGCGAACGAGGTAGTCGGCAGGAGCGCGAAGCCGCTGTCGGTCGGGACGGGCTCGATGCGGTGCCAGGCGAGGTCGACCACGGCGCCGGGGAGCCGGGACAGCACCTGCACCGGACCGGTGAGGTCGAGCTGGGTCACGTGCGGGAAGACGAGCGAGACGATGCGCAGGGGTGCGGTCATGCCCCGATGATCCCCGGTGCCGCGGCGGATCCGTCGCGGACCCACGCGACCTCGGCGCGCAGCAGCTCCGCGCCCGGCCCGACGGGGGCGTAGCCGAGCGCGAGGGACGCGCGCGTGTCGAGCACGATCGGGTGCGCGGCGGCCCACGGGTGGGCGCCGCCGTCGACGCCCGGCGCCAGCGGCACGATGCGTCCGCGCCAGCCGAGCTCGTCGGCGATCACGGCGACGATCTCGGCGGCCGTGAGCGGATCCGGGTCGGCGGAGTGGAGGATCCGCGCGCCGGGCACGTCGGCGACCCGCGCGATGAGCGCCGCCGCGTTCGCCGCCGCGGTGAGGTGGTCGACGGACGCGCCGCGGTCGGCCAGCTCGATGGTCTCCGCGCCCGCGAGCATCCGCTCGGCGATCGCTCGGGTGCGGGCGTTCCTGGCCCACCTGCCGTGCACCTTGGACGGGCGGATCACCGTCACCGGCAGCCCGCTGTCGAGGGCCGCCCGCTCCACGGCGACCTTCGAGGGCGCGTAGCCCTCGCGCGTGAAGGGGTCGGTGCCGGGGGCGGCGGTCGGGAGCGTCGGGCCGTCCTCGGGGATCGGGACGGGGAAGCGCGGCGGCTCGTCGCCGTTGACGTGCCGGCCCGCGTCGTCGACGTGCACGGCGCGGGAGGAGGCGACGACGACGGATCCGCTCGCCCGCATCGCCGGCAGCAGCGCCTGGACGTCGGCCGCCGTGAACGCGACGAGGTCGACGAGCAGGTCGACGCCGTCGCCGGTCAGCCGCTCGATGCCGCGGGCGTCGGCGCGGTCGACGGCGTGGAAGCGCACGCCGAGGTCGGCGAGGGCGGCGGGCATGGCGAGCGGATCGCGGCCCGTCACGTCGACCGACCACCCGTCGCGCGCCAGTCGCTCGGCCGTCGCGCCGCCGATCGCGCCGGTCCCGCCGAGGACGAGGGCGCGACGCGCAGAGGAGGAGGGCATGGTCGTCGAGCCTAGGGGGAGGCGCGAGCGAGGCGTGACGGAGCATCGGTCCGCCAGGATGGGCGCATGCGCCTCCACGACTCCGAGGTCCGGCTGATCGACGCCGCAGAGGCCCTCGCCCGGACGCTCGGCGCGGACCCGGACCACACCATGGCGGCGGCGGCCCTCGACGTCGCCGGCCGGATCCACACCGGCGTCAACGTCTTCCACTTCACGGGCGGCCCGTGCGCGGAGCTCGTCGCGCTGGGCGCCGCCGCCGCCGCGCACGCGGGACCGCTCGTCGCGATGGCGGCGGTGGGCGACGGCGGTCGCGGGATCGCCCCGCCCTGCGGCCGGTGCCGCCAGGTGATGCTGGATCTCCAGCCCGGCATCCGCGTGGCCGTGCCCGGCGTCGACGGACCCGAGATGATCGCGATCCGCGACCTGCTGCCGGTCTCCTATTCGCTGCCCGACGCGTAGGCGACCGGGATCGCGTGCGGAGAGCGCGCGTGCCGCGACGGCGGCGCGTGGTGGAGAGCTCCGGAAATCGAACCAGACGAGGCACCCCGATAGGTGCGCTCCCCGAATGGAAGACAACCTAGCGGATCCGACAGGGCCGCCGCACGTCGGCCGCCGCCGCGCTCGGGATGCCGGCGTCGCGACGCCGGTGGGGAGGGAGCGTCAGCCGCCGACGGTCCGGACCCGCACCGTCTCGCCGTCGTCCTCCAGCTCGAACGCCAGCGTGGTGCCCAGGGGGAACGCGTCGCGGAGCTCCTGCGGCTGGTCGGCGGTGACGACGACGGCCGTGCGCGCGGGGACGGCGCCCGTGGCGCAGCCCTCGGGGCCCTCGACCGAACCGTCCTGCTTCGCCGGGCCGGCCACCAGGCAGACCTCCTCCGCGCCCGTCCTCGCCTCGACCCTCGGCACGCGTCCGACCGAGATCCCGTGGAACGTGGCGAAGAGCGAGCCGGGCGCGATGGATCCCGTGTCGACCGAGAGGTAGGTCGCGTTGTCCGGCACCGGCGGCGGCTCCAGCTCCAGCATCGCGACCGTGCCGCGCTCCTCGCCGAGCCACCAGGCGGTGCCACCCGCGGCGGCGACCGCGACGATCACGAGGGAGGCGGCCCAGGCGGCGACGAGGCGCGGGCGGATGCGCGGGCTGCGTCGCACGCGCCGGGGAGGTGCCGCGTCGGATCCGCCGTCGCGCGGGGCGGTCTCACGAGTGCCGTCCGGCTCGCCCCGATCAGGATCCGCCGAGGACGCCGCACCCCGCCCCTCGAGCTCGCGCAGCCGCGCGGATGCGGCGGCGTCGCGCGGATCCCGATCCGGCCCGAAGACGCGGCGGCGCAGCTCCGCGATCTCCGCCCGCCGGTCGTCGTCGTCCATCCCCGCATCGTGTCACGGGGCGGGCGATCCCGCTCAGCAGGCCGCGAACGCGTACCCGTCCTCGCTCGCGGGCACGAGGTCGCGGTCGCGCACGATGGCGCGGGGCGCGGGATCCAGCGCCAGGATCCGCGCGCACACCTCGTCGGCCGTGCCGCGCAGGTCGTCGGTGTACTCGACGTCGAGCACGTGCGGCCCGTAGACCGCCGTGTAGTCGGCGCACTCCTTCCAGCGGTCGCACTCCTCGGCGATGGCGAAGTCGAAGCCGGCCTCGTCGCGACCGCGGGACCCGATGTCGGTGGTGTTCTTCTGCGCGACGGCGAGGCCGCGGTCGTGCGCGTGATCCACGAGCAGAGTCGCGAGGGCCAGCGCGTCGTCCGCATCCAGGGCGCCCGCGGAGCGGTACCAGGAGTCGAGGTTGTCGAACTCGACCGCCTGGAACCCGGCGTCGGCGCAGCGGTCGACCGTCGTCGCCTGCCGGGCCGCGATGGCCGTGCGCTTCTGGGCGGTCGAGGTGTCGAGGATGAACTCGTCGTCCCAGTTCGGATCCACGAGCGGCCCGTCGTCGCCCTGCACCAGCAGGTCGTCGGGCCAGGTCTCGCCCGGCTGGGTCTGGAAGCCGTTCACGTAGCAGACGCCGTACGCGCCGCCGGCGGGCTCGTCCGTGCTGTCGCGGACGACGATGCCCGCGCCCGCCGGCACGGGGGAGGCGCCGCCGAGCTGGTAGTCGAAGCCCGTGCCGACGGGCGGCAGGGTGACGGCCGCGGTCGTGTCGGCCGCGAGCACGCCGGTCGTCGCGGCGGATGCGGCGGCTCCCGCCGACGCGGTCCCGGGACGCGGATCCGCCGTCGCGCAGCCGGAGAGGACGACGAGGGCGGCGGTCGCGAGGGCGGCGGAGAGGAGGTGGCGCATGATCCGACCCTAGGCGGGGCGATCCACGGTGCCCACCACCCGGAAGCGCTCCAGCACGATCTCGGTGTCGTCGTCGAGCCGGAACCCGGCGGGCAGTTCGGCCGCGACCTCGGCCGAGGCCCAGAACCCCTCGTGCCCGGCGCGCCACTCCGCCACCGTGGTGAATCCCTCGCCCTCGTCCACCGCGTGCGCGAGCGGCACGTCCGCGAGCCGCGCGACCTCCACGGCCGTCGTCTCGACCACGAGCACCGGACGCCCGGCGGAGTCGACGACGGCGCCGCGGGATCCGACGACCGGCAGCTCCTCGTCGTCGGCGTCGTACTGGACGAGCAGCGAGCTCGTCGAGGTCTTCTCGCCCGACACGATCGCGGCCACGAGCTGATCCCGCAGCGGCCCCGGGAACGCGAACTCGACGGGCGGGAGGTCGGCGTCGGGCGTCGTCATGCGTCGAGCGTAGGAGCCGGACGCCGGACGCCGCGCCCGGACGCCGCGCACCCGCCGGGCCAGGCTGGACGTGACCCCACGATCCCCGAACGAAGGCGCAGCGCATGAGCGAGATCCGCAACTCCGGCAACCAGTACGAGATCCAGGACCCGATCGCGCAGTACCCGTCCCCGCCGTTCCCGCAGCAGGAGCAGACGGGCCCCGGCGACGAGAAGCGCTTCGAGCCGACGCCCGACCACGGCCAGGACAGCTACGTCGGCTTCGGCCGCCTGGCGGGCCGCAGGGTCCTCATCACGGGCGCCGACTCCGGCATCGGGAAGGCCGTCGCCATCGCGTTCGCGCGCGAGGGCGCCGACATCGCGCTCAACTTCCTCGACGAGGAGCTCGAGGACGCGCGCGACACCGCGTCCACGATCGAGGCCGACGGGCGCACCGCCGCGCTCGTGCCCGGCGACATCTCCGACGAGACCGCGTGCCAGGACATCGTGCAGGCGTCCGTCGCGGCGCTCGGCGGGCTCGACTGCCTCGTGATGGTCGCGGGCTACCAGCGCAACGAGGACGACATCCTCGACCTCGACTCCGAGCAGCTCGACCGCACGATGAAGACCAACGTCTACTCGCTGTTCTGGCTGAGCAAGGCCGTGATCCCGCACCTCCCGAAGGGCGGCAGCATCATCACGACGAGCTCCTCGCAGGCGTACCAGCCGAGCCCCGACAAGATCGACTACGCCGTCTCCAAGGGCGCGATCCGCAACTTCACGCAGGGGCTCGCGCAGCAGCTCGCGCCGAAGGGGATCCGCGTCAACTCGGTCGCGCCCGGCCCGTTCTGGACCGTGCTGCAGCCCGTCGGCCAGTCCGCGTCGGACGTGGAGGAGTTCGGATCCCAGTCGGTCTACGGCCGCCCCGGCCAGCCCGCGGAGATCGCCGCGACCTACGTGTTCCTCGCGAGCCAGGAGTCGAGCTTCACGAGCGGCGAGACGATCGCGGTCACGGGCGGCACGCCCGTCCACTGACCCGGGACGCAGCCGCCGGGGAGAGGCGGCGGGGCGCGTCAGAACAGGCGCGCCCCGTCGTCCACGTCCTCGTCGCCGAGCGGGCGCTCGGTGCGGAGCACGGCCGGGCCCACCGTGAGGATCCCGTCGCCGAGCGGCTCGCAGCGCACCCCGCCGCGGCCGCGGAGCGCGCGGAAGGCGCCGGGCGCGAGCATCACGTCCATCCACGCGCACGGGTTCGCCGGGCGGTGGCCCTGGAACTCGACGGGCCCGTCGCCGGAGTCGATGCTGAAGCGCATGCCCCGCAGCCGGTCCACGTCCGCGCCGCGCAGCAGCACGTTGCGCCGGGTGTCGACGGGATCCAGGCCCGCGTCGACCCCGAGCTCCGCCGCCACGCGCTCCACCGACTCGACGGCCATCACCGTGACCGCCGCCGTGCGGTGCGCGCGCTGGCCGAAGTACCGGTCGCCGACGATCCCGAGGCCCGCGCGCACGCGCACCGACGACCGCGACGGCGGCTCGCCCGGCTCGTCACGCGGGCCGTCGGACGGGCGTCCCTCCAGCCGGTGCACCGGCGAGGCGACGAGGAACGCGATCTCCACGCGGTGCTCGTGCGGGAGATCGGCCATCCGGGAATCGTACGTGCCCATAGCACGGGGTACGTCGGCCCCGGGCGGACGCTCCACTCGTGGCTAGGATCGATGGGCGGGACGGGGTGACCGCATCCTGGGGGGTCACGTGGGCGAGCTTGCTCCCTCCGACGTGCGGCCTGGCGCCGGCTCCCGAGCGCAGTCGACGTTCCGCAGCATGACGCTCTCCAAGCCGCTGCACGCGCAGCTGCCCTTCATCCTGAGCCTCGCCGTGGTCGCCATCGTCGCGGGCGCGGACGACCTCGGCTCCCTGGCGGATCCCGGGTTCGTGGCGGGGACCGTCATCGCCGCGATCGTCACGATCATCGCGGCCGTCGTCCCCTGGGAGCGCATCGACTCCGACTGGGTGGCCGTGCTGCCGATGCTCGACTTCGCGGCGCTCGCCCTCTGCCACGACGCGATCGCCGACCAGGTGCCGTCGACCGCGTTCCTCCTCGTGTTCCCCGTGATCTGGCTGGCGTACTCCTTCGCCCTGCACGTCCTGTGGCTCGGCGCCCTCGGCACGGCGTCGGTGCTGGCGCTGCCCTACCTCCGGACGGGCACCCTGCCGGAGGGCGCGACCGGCTGGTCGCACCTCGTCGTGCTCCCGCTCGTGATGCTCCTCGTGGCCGTCGCCGTGAACCTGCTCGCGCAGCAGCTCATCCGGCAGCACGCGCGCCTGGAGGAGATGCAGCTCGAGCTGACCGGCACGCTCGTCGACCTGCAGGAGCGCAACACGATCATCGACGGCGTGCTCGACGCGATCGACGACACGGTCGTCGTCCTCGACGCCGGCGGGCGGATCATGATGCGCAACCGCGCCGCTCAGGAGCTCATGGCGCTCGCCGGCCCGGCCGACGCGGACGACCCGATGCTCGGCATCCACGTCTACGAGGAGGACCGCACCACGCTCGTGCCGCCCGAGCGCCAGCTCGTGGCCCGGGCCCGCGCCGGCGAGACCGTCGGGCGGGAGGTCTACTGGGTGGGCGACGGCGGCGCGCAGAAGGCCGTGCTCGCCTCGCTCTCGCCGCTCGTGGACGAGTCCGGGCGGGTGTTCGGCACGGTCGTCATCAGCACCGACGTCACGGCGCTCGCGCTCGCGGTCACCGAGCGCGAGGACTTCGTGGCGAGCGTCTCGCACGAGCTGAAGACGCCGCTCACCTCGATCCTCGGCTACGTCGAGCTCATCGCCGACGACCTCGTCGAGGACGACATCGACGACCGGATCACCGCGGCCCGCCTCGCGATCGTGGAGCGCAACGCGCAGCGCCTCCTCGGCCTCATCGGCGACCTCCTCACGGCGGCGCAGCACCGGCTCGCCGTCAACCGCAACCTCGTCGACGTGGGCGAGATCGTCGAGAACGCGCTCGACGTGATCCGCCCCCACGCGAAGGCGAGCGGCGTCACGCTGATCGAGCCGGAGTACGAGGAGCTGGTCGCCGAGGTCGACGCCGTGCGCATCGGCCAGGTGCTCGACAACCTGCTCAGCAACGCGGTGAAGTACACGCCGGAGGGCGGCACGGTCACCACCGAGGTGGACGTCGACGGCGACCACCTCCGCCTCTGCGTGACCGACGACGGCGTGGGCATGTCGGCGGAGGACACCGCGCAGCTGTTCACGCGCTTCTTCCGCACCAACTCGGCCCGCGCGAGCACGGTCGCGGGCGTGGGGCTCGGCCTCAGCATCACCCGCTCGATCGTGGAGGCGCACGACGGGTCCATCGAGGTGGAGAGCGCCGTCGGCACGGGCACCACGATGCGCGTGCGGCTGCCGCTGCGCGTCGGCGGTGCCACATCCCGCCCGACTTGAGCTGATCTTGTCCCCACCTTGATCCGATCCGGCATCCGGCGGTGTCACGCTCGGAGGACGACGGGGCCACCCGTCCGACACGAGCGATCGAAGGACCGGATGATCCCCCACGACCACCCCGCGAGCGGCACCCGAGCCGCGCGCACCGGGTGCCGTGCCGGATCCACGGATGCGCGGCCGGTGCCCGACGGCGGCCTCCCCGGTCCTTCGGATCGTCTCGTCGGCGGCCGGGCGTGAACGCCCATGCCGCCCGTGTCCCGCAGCTCCCCCCGCTCCTCGACGTCCGCGTCCTGGAGCAGCTGCTGGTCGAGCTGTCGGATGAGCCCGGCCCCGCCCGTCTGTCCGTCGTCCCCGCGACGGGCACTCCCGCTCCGCCCCCCGGTGTTCCCGCGCCGGGCGGCGTGACCCCGCCGCGCGGCCACCCCGAGCCGCGCCGCGGGACCCCGTCGTCCGGATCCCCCCTCCCGGACGACCGCCTCGCGACCCGCGGTGCCCCCGCACCGGGTCGCGGGCAGGCGCCGGCCGGATCCCCCCGTCCGGTCGGCGCCCCCGCCTCCGCCTCCGCTCCCGCTCCCGCTGAGCCGACCTGCCCCGGCGCGCTCACCGACGGGCAGCACGCCTGCGTCGACTTCCTGCGCTTCTTCGTCGACCTGTGGCCGAGCCGCTGGGACCGCCTCGACACGGCCGTGCGCGCCGGCGACCGGCCGGCGGCGCTCGACGCGTGCCTGAGCGTGAAGAGCTCGGCGGCGATGGTCGGCGCGCTCCTGCTCAGCGACGTCGCGGCGCACCTCGAGCGGGCCATCCGCTCCGCCGACCACGCCCGCGCCCAGGCGATGCTGCCGGAGCTCGGCGAGGTGGGCGAGCGGAGCATGGACGCGATGCGGTCCTGGATCCGCGCGGAGCAGGGGCACCCGCCCGACTAGACCCGTGCGCGAGGCAGCCCCGACGGCCCGCGCGCACGCCCGACCGGCTCCCGCGACAGGCCGGTCGGAGGAACGGAGCGGGATCCCACCCGAGGGGACCCCGATCCACGGCGCAGCTGCCGCGGGACCGACCGGTCCCGCGGCAGCCCCAGGACGCCCGTCGGCGCTCGGCGGCTCAGTCGCGCGGCGGCGCGAGCCGGTAGCCGACGCCGCGCACCGTCTGGATCCACCGCGCCTCGCGCGGGTCGTCGTGCAGCTTCCGGCGCAGGTTGCCGAGGTGCACCTCGACCGCGCGCTCCTCCGGCTCGGTGGAGGAGGCGACGGCGTAGGAGCCGCTGCGGATGTCGCGCACGAGGTCGCCCTTGGTGCGCACGCGCCCCCCGCTCGCGAGGATGGACGCGAGCAGGTCGAACTCGGTGCGCGTGAGGTCGACCGGCTCGCCGTCGACCGTGACGTGGCGCGTGCCCTCGTCGAGCTCGAGGCCGTTGTGGCGCAGGACGTCCTCGTCCGCGGACGCGGGTTCGGTCGGCGCCGTCGCCGGGACGACGGGCGTGGCGGCGGGGGCCTCGGGCTGCGCCGGCTCCTCCGCCTCGACGGCGGGGCTCGGGGTGCTCGGAGCGCTCGGGGCGCTCGGCGCCGCCGGGACGCCGGCCGCGGGGGTCGCCGTCGCGTCCCCGCCGCCGCGCGGTCGCCGCATCATCGCGGAGATGCGCGCGCGGAGCTCGCGCGGACGGAACGGCTTCACGATGTAGTCATCCGCGCCGGCCTCGAGCCCGAGCAGGGTGTCGACCTCCTCGCCCTGCGCGGTGAGCATCACGATGTAGGCGTCGCTCACGAGGCGGATGCGGCGCGCGGCCTCGAAGCCGTCGAAGTCGGGCAGGCCCACGTCGAGCGTGATGACGTCCGGGGAGACCTCCGCGGCCAGACGCACGCCGTCGGTCGCGGTGCCGGCGGAGTGCACCTCGAAGCCGCCCTGGCGCAGGACCACCTCGAGCAGCTGGCGAATGTCGCCGTCGTCCTCGATGACCAGAGCCACACGTCCGCTGTCCACTACCGCCCCCTCGCCTGCCGCACGAGCGGCCGATCCCCCGGATCCGCGTCAGGCGCCGGACTCCCCACGCTAGCGGACCGCCGAGACCCCGCCGCCGCCGCGGCGGGATGGGGTACGGGCGATCGGGATCAGGTGACGGGGGAGGAGCCGGGCACGGCGACGAGCACGAGCACGGCGCCGAGGATGTACGCCGCGAGCGACGCGCCCACGCCGATCAGCAGCACCAGCCACGGCCGGGTGCGCCCGCGGATCATGCCGACGAGCGCGACGATCACCGCGATCCCCGTGAGCAGCAGCGGGCCCGCGACAGCGGTCCCGTAGCCGATGGTGAAGAGCGAGTCGCGGCAGACGTAGGCGTCCACGTCGCACGCGTCGGTGACGAAGATGAGGCCGAGCCCGAGGGCCGCGATGCTGCCGCCCACGACGGCGGCGACGAGCATCGAGACGAGCGTGGTGACGAGGACGCGGCGGTCGATCCGGCGGATCCAGCGGGGCACCCAGTCGGGGCCGGCGGGATCCTCGTCGCGGACGGCGGAGCCGGCGCGTCCGGCCCCTCCGCGGCGAGGCGCCTCCTCGTCCGACGCGTCGCGTCCGCGTCCGCGGGGGAGCGTCGGCAGGGCGATCCGCGGCACCTCCGGCAGGCGGCGCCGTCGAGCCGGCGGGGCGGCGGCGCGGCGTCCGCGGGCGGCGCGGCGGCCGGGGGCCGGGGTCGCGTCGTCGTCGGGGGTCACGGCACGAGACTACGGGGCGCGTGCGGCGGGGCGGGAATCGGCCGGGGCGGGAGGAGCGGGCGCGGCCGTGCCGCGCGGGCCCGGCGGATCAGAAGATCATCGGCCGGTCGTCGTCGAGCTCGGTCTCCACGTCGAGGTCCACGGCCACCGGCACGTGGTCGCTCGGGCCGTCGCCCTTGCGCTCGTCGCGGTGGATCCGCGGCGCGCCCACGAGCTCCTGGAACCGGTCGTTCCCGAGGATGAAGTCGATCCGCATGCCCTCGTTCCGCGGGAACCGCAGCTGCTGGTAGTCCCAGTACGTGTATCCCTCGGGGATCGAGGGACGCACGACGTCCGCGAGGCCGGCGTCGAGGAACGCGGCGAAGGCGGCGCGCTCGGGCGCGGATGTGTGGGTCTTGCCCTCGAAGAGCGCGGGATCCCACACGTCGGTGTCGAGCGGCGCCACGTTCCAGTCGCCCATGAGCGCGAGCGGGGTGGCGGGATCCGCGGCGAGCCAGGCGCGCGTGTCGGCCGCGAGCGCCCCGAGCCACTCGAGCTTGTAGGAGTAGTGCGGATCGTCGAGGCCGCGGCCGTTGGGGACGTAGAGGCTCCAGAGGCGGACGCCCGCGACGGTCGCGCCCATCGCGCGCGCCTCGAGCGGCGGCTGCCCGGAGGCGTCGGGCTTGCCGAAGCGCGGCATCCCCTCGAACGTCGTCACGACGTCCTCGAGCGGCAGGCGGCTCGCGATCGCGACGCCGTTCCACTGGCTGAGCCCGTGCACGGCGACCTCGTAGCCGGCCTCCTCGAACGCCTGCATCGGGAACTGCTCCGGCTTGCACTTGATCTCCTGCATGGCCAGCACGTCGACGTCCTCGCGCACGAGCCAGTCGACGACGCGGCCCACGCGGGTGCGGATGGAGTTGACGTTCCAGGTGGCGACGCGCATGCGTCCACGGTACCGGGAGCGGGCCGGGCGGCCGTCCGCGCGGAGGGTCAGCCGATGCTGCCGACGCGCACCGTGACGGCCGCGAGCGCGGCGGCCTCGGGGCCCACCGACTCGGCGAGGCTCGCGCGGATCGCGTCGACGGCGGCGCGCGCGGTGTCGCTCGCGCGGCTCGACGCGTCCACCGCGATGGACGCCTCGACGAGCACGGTGCCCTCGCCGGTCTCGACGGTGACGAGCTGCTCGGTCGCCGTGGAGGATCCGGCCACGACGCCCTCGACCACCTGCTGGGCGGCCAGCAGGATCGGCGAGCGCGGCGCATAGACGTCGGCCACGCCCGCGACGCCGCGGAGCACGGCGGTCAGGTCGCGCGACAGGTCGGCCGGGGAGGGGAGCGGCACGGGGACGGGCGCGGGCAGCGGCGCGGGCACGGCGGCCGACGCGTCATCGTCGAGGGTCATCTCCGGCCTCCTCCTGCACGGGACGCGCCTGCACGTCCACCACGGTCACGTCGATGCCCTCGACGCTCAGCTCGGTGTGCCGGAGCAGGGCCGCGTGGACCCGCTCGCGCACGCGCTGCGCGAGCTCGGGCAGCGGTTCCCCCCACACGACGCTCAGGGTGAGCGCCACCCGCACGGGCTCGCCGGCGCGCGTGACGTCGCCGTCGAGCGTGCACCGGCCGACGAGGACGCCCGGCACCTCGTCGCCGGCCTGCCGCACCAGGGTGCGCACGGCGCCCTCGGTGAGCGCGAGGCTGACGGCCGGGTCCGGGTGGGAGAGCGGGATGTCGCGCCCGGCGCGCGACTCGCGGCTGATGTGGGCGAGCACGCCGCGGAAGAAGTCGTCGCCCGGGGCGTCGGCCTCCTCCGCCTCGACCTGCACGAGCTCGCGGCCGAGGTCGCGCATGTGCTCGAGGGCGCGCAGCGCGTTGCGGGTCTCGGGGTCGTCCTCGTAGGCGGCGATGCGCGGGGTGCGCCCGCGGTCGAGGTAGTCGGCGAGGGCGGCCATGTCGAGGGGCGCGCCGTCGGCGTCGAGCGCGGGTGCGGGATCCACGGGCAGGCGCTCCCCGGGATCGCCGGGTCCGGTGACGCTCATCGCCATGCCTCCATGCTCGTCATCACGGTGGTGCGCGCCCGGGACAGCCGGCCGCGCACGGTCGAGGGCGTCGCGCCCAGCTTCTCCGCGATCTCCTCGTAGGAGAAGCCTCCCACCTCGCGCAGCATCCACACCTCGCGCTGCTCGCGGGGCAGCGCGTCGAGGACGCCGGCCAGCGCGCGCATCTGCGACGACGTCTCGGCGTCGCGCTCCGGGGAGGTGAGGCGGTCGGCGATCTCGTGGTCGTCGATGTCGTCGACCGGTCGGCGAGCGCGGATCCGGTCGATGGACTTGCGGCTGACGATCTGCAGCAGCCAGCTCTTCACGCGGTCGGGCTTCTCGAGCGTCGGCAGGCGGTCCCACGCGGTGATGAGGGCCTCCTGCACGGCGTCGTCGGCGTCGGCGCGGGATCCGGTGAGGCGGATCGCGAAGGCGCGCATGTACGGAGCGTGCCGGCGCACCAGCACCTCGAAGGCCCGGGCGTCCCCGTCGGCCGCGCGCTCGGCGAGGATGCCGTCGCCCGCGTCCTGCAGCGAGGAGGAGAGGGCCATGCCGTACCTCCGTGTGCGCTGGGAGACGAGGCGGATCCGGGAGCGATCCGTGACGGACCACGCCGTCCGTGCGTCTCACCCATGACTACCACAGCAGCGCCCGGGCGACCGGGCATCTCGAGGAGGAACCGCATGAGCGACCAGAACACCAGCACCCCCGCCGACGTCACCCGCGTCGCGTCCACGAGCGCCGGGGTCACGGGGAGCGTCCTCGCCGAGGGCGACACCACCGTCACCGACGGCGTGATCGCCAAGGTCGCCGGCCTCGCGGTCCGCGACATCCCGGGCGTCCACGCGCTGGGCGGCGGCGCGGCCCGCGTCATCGGCCAGCTCCGCGACCGCATCGGCCAGACCGACCTCACTCAGGGCATCGCGGTCGACGCCCAGGAGGCGGGCGTCGCGTTCGAGGTGACCCTCGTCGCCGAGTACGGCGTGCCGCTCCAGGACATCGCGGCCGACGTGCGCGCCGCCATCTCCGACGCCGTGACCGAGCTCGTCGGCCGCCAGGTGACGCGCGTCGACGTCACGGTCGCCGACATCGTCATGCCCGGCGAGGGATCCGACGAGGCCGCCGAGGCGCCCGCCGTCTGACCCGTCTCCGCGTGCCCCGACGGGCCGCCTGTCCTGGCGACGGGCGGCCCGTCGCCGCGTCCGCGGACCGTCCGCGTCCGTCGTCCTCGCAGATCGCGGGCGTACCGTCGGGGGATGACCGACGACACCGCTGCTGCGCCCGCATCCACCCCCGCGTCCGACGGGCCGCCCCGCGTGGCGCTCCTCGGCACCGGGGTCATGGGCTCCGGCATGAGCCGCTCGATCCTCCGCGCCGGCCTCCCGCTCACGGTCTGGAACCGCAGCGCCGACAAGGCCGCGCCCCTCGCCGACGCCGGCGCGACCGTCGCCGAGAGCGCCGCGGACGCCGTGCGCGACGCGGACGTCGTCGTGATCATGCTGTTCGACCAGGACGCCGTCCTCGCGGTCCTCGCCGAGGTCGCGCCCGCGCTGCGTCCCGACGCCGTCGTGCTGCAGTCCTCCACGGTCGGGGTCGAGGGCACCCGCCGGATCGCCGCGCTCGCCGCCGAGCACGGCATCCGCTTCGTCGACGCGCCCGTGCTCGGCACGCGCGGCCCCGCCGAGCAGGGCCTCCTCGTGCACCTCGTCTCCGGATCCGAGGCCGACCTCGCCGTCGCCCGCCCCGTCCTCGAGGCGACCGGCTCGCGCACCGTGGTCGCCGGCACCGAGGCGGGTCCCGGATCCGCCCTCAAGCTCGCGTGCAACGCCTGGATCGCCTCCATCACCGCGGCCACCGGCCAGTCGCTCGGCCTCGCGCGCCTGCTCGGCGTCGAGCCGCGCCTCTTCCTCGACGCGATCGCGGGCGGCGCGGCCGACACCCCGTACGCGCACCTCAAGGGCGGCGCGATGCTGTCCGGCGAGCTCGCGCCGTCGTTCGCGCTCGACGGCCTGCTCAAGGACGTGACGCTGATGCTCGCCGCGCTCGACGGCGCCGACGCGCACGACTTCGACACGGCCATGCTCGAGGCGCTCCGCGAGACGTACGCGGAGGCGTCCGCGGCCGGCCACGGCGGCGACGACGTGGCCGCCGTCGGCACGGTGTTCGGCCTGCCGACGTCGTCCGACTCCTGATCCGGTCCGCGTCCCGCCCGCCCGTCGCACCGGGCGGCGCGGTTCCCCGCCCGTAGGATCGGCTGCGTGACGACCTCCGACGCCCGCCAGCAGCTCATCGCCCACATCAAGGAGGACGCCGTCTTCCACGGCGACTTCACCCTGACGAGCGGCAAGAAGGCCACCTACTACGTCGACCTCCGCCGCGTGAGCCTCGACCACCGCGTCGCGCCGCTCATCGGGCAGGTCATGCTCGACCTCATCGCGGACGTGCCCGACGTGGCCGCGGTCGGCGGGCTGACGATGGGCGCGGATCCCATCGCCGCCGCGATCCTGCACCAGGGCGCCGCGGTCGGCCGCGGCTACGACGCGTTCGTCGTCCGCAAGGAGCCGAAGGACCACGGCCGCGGCCGCCAGGTCGAGGGCCCGGACCTCCAGGGCAAGCGCGTCATCGTCGTCGAGGACACCTCCACCACCGGCGGATCCCCGCTGAAGGCCATCGAGGCGCTCGAGAAGGTGGGCGCGGAGATCGCCGCGGTCGCCGTGGTCGTCGACCGCTCGACCGACGCCCGCGAGGTGATCGAGGCCGCGGGCCACCGCTACCTGTACGCGATCGGCCTCGAGGACCTGGGGCTGGCCTAGTGAGCGCGGCGCCCGGCGGCGAGGGGACCGGATCCGGTCGCGACGACGACGACCCGTTCGCGGTCCGTCCCGCGACCGACGCCGACCGCGAGCGCCCCGCGCAGCCGCTGGCGCCCATCGGATGGGGTCGTTCGGCCGGCCGTGAGCCCGTGCCCGCGGAGCGGGACGCTCCTGAGGCCCAGGAGGCCGGGGTGGATCCCGCTCCCGCCGACCCGACGCCGCCCGCCGACGGCGACATCCTCGCGGGGATCGTCCCGCTCGACCCGACCGAGGACGACGCGCGCGTCGCCCCGCTCGACCAGGTGGATCCCGGCGAGGACCCCCAGGGCACCGACGCCGACCCCGAGGCGCCTGCGCCCGAGCCCGGAATCGCGGACGCGACCGTCGACGCGGGCGACGTGGAGTTCCCCGGCGAGCCCGACCCCGGATACGTGCCCGCCCCCGCGGACGACGCACCCGGCGAGCCGCTCACGGGCGAGGTGCTGTCCGGCGAGGTCGAGGCGGATCCCGCGCCGGTCGACGACGCCCCCGCCGAGCTGGTGCTCGAGCCGGTCGACGACGCGCGGGACGTGGCCCTGCCGGTCGCCCCGTCCGACGCGCCGGTGGTCGACGCGGAGCTCGTCGAGGATCCCGCCGACGAGGCCGAGGCCGAGGCCGAGGTCGACGCCCCCGACGGCTCCGTGCAGCTGACCCCGCTCCGCGACGAGCAGGCGGACGAGGACGCGGGGGTCGTCGACGACCCCGCCGGCCCCGCCGAGCACGAGGCCGAGCACGATGACGATGACGCGTCCCCGGCGCCGCTCGCTCCCGCGGCCGCCGCGGCGCGCGCCGCCGCGATGGCGTGGGCGTCTGGATCCGCCCCGGCCGCCGCGCCTGCCGCCGCCGCACCAGCCGGGCCGACCGACGCGGCGCCGACCGTGGATGTCGCGGAGACCGCGCCCGAGCCCGAGGTCACGCCGGAGCCGGAGGCGACGCCCGAGGCGACGCCCGAGCCGGAGACGGCAGTGCTGCCCTCGCCGGTGGTCGGATCGTCGGACGCCGACCGCGCACCCGAGCACGACGCCGCGCCCCGGGCCGACGCCGAGTCCGCCGACGCCCCGATCGCCCCCGCGTCGGAGGATGCCCCCGCCGAGCCCGTGGACGCCATCGACCTCCTCTTCGGCGACGTCGCGACGGATCCCGACGACGAGCGCGCCCCCGCCGTCGCGGATCCCGACGACGTCCGCGCAGGCGACTCCGAGGACACCGCCGCCGACGACCGCACGCGCGTCCTCCCCGCCGCCGGTGCTGCGGCTGCCGCGGCGGCCGCCGCCCCGCGCCCCGACAGGGACGCCCCCACGGTCGCCGTCCCGGCCGCCTCCCCGCGTCCGGATCCGACCCCGCGTCCCGCGCCCGTCCCGCCGCCGTACGCGGCCCCGCCCGCACCCCGGGCGCCGGCGCCCCGCGCACCTGTCCTCGACACAGCACGCGTCCCCGCACCTCCCGCCGCCCCGCCCGCGCGCGGACCCCGCGGCCCGCGTCGCACCGGCCTCTGGGTCGGCGGCGCGATCCTCCTGGTGCTGCTCCTCGTCGGCCTCTTCTACCTGGGCCAGCGCCTCGGATCCGGCGCCGCGCCCGACGCCGCCCCCGTCGCGACCGCGACCCCCGAGGCGACGCCCACCCCGTCGCCCACTCCCACGGATCCCGTGCAGGGCCCGGCCGCGGCCGGCACCCAGGCGTGGGACGCGCTGCTCGGCGGCGAGTGCATCGACCCTTACTCCACGCCGTGGGAGGAGGAGTACACGGTCGTCGACTGCGGCTCCGAGCACCACGCGCAGATGGTCGCCCGCGTCGCCCTGCCGCAGACGGGCGAAACGTTCCCCGGCGAGGACGCCGTGCGCGACTCCGCCGAGGAGCTCTGCATCGCCGACACCGTGATCGACTACGCGGCCGCCCGCGCCTACTCCGACGTGCAGTACCAGTCGGCGTACCCGATCACGCAGGACGAGTGGACCGCGGGCGACCGCGACGCGTACTGCTTCGTCTCGCGCGCCGGCGGCGGCACGTTCACGGGAAGCATCGGCGTCCCGCAGCCGCCCGTCGTCCCCTAGCCGGGTCCGTGCCGTCGCCCGCTGATCAGAGCTCGGACTCGACCGGCTCCGGATCCAGCAGCTCGGTGACGCCCGACAGCACCTCGTCGGGCCGGAACGGGTAGCGCTCGATCTCGGCGCGGTCGCTGATCCCCGTGAGCACGAGCACCGTGTGCAGCCCCGCCTCGATGCCCGCGATGATGTCGGTGTCCATCCGGTCGCCGATCATGCCGGTGCTCTCGGAGTGCGCGCCGATCTTGTTGAGCGCCGAGCGGAACATCATCGGGTTGGGCTTGCCGACGATGTACGGCTCCTTGCCCGTGGCCTTCGAGATGAGCGCGAGCACCGCGCCCGTCGCGGGCAGCACGCCCTCGGCGCTCGGGCCGGTCGCGTCGGGGTTCGTCGCGATGTAGCGCGCGCCGCCGTTGATGAGGCGGATCGCCCGCGTGATGGCCTCGAACGAGTAGTTGCGCGTCTCGCCGATGACCACGAAGTCGGGCTTCGTGTCGGTCATGATGAAGCCCGCCTCGTGCAGCGCCGTGGTCAGGCCGGCCTCGCCGATGACGAACGCGGATCCGCCGGGCATCTGCTGCTCGAGGAACGCGGCGGTCGCGAGCGCGGACGTCCAGATCGACTCCTCGGGCACGTGCAGGCCGGACGCGCGGAGCCGGGCGGAGAGGTCGCGCGGCGTGAAGATGCTGTTGTTCGTGAGCACGAGGAAGGGCTTCCCCTGGTCCTGCCACTGCTGGATGAGGGCCGCCGCGCCGGGCAGGGCCTGGTTCTCGTGCACCAGCACGCCGTCCATGTCGGTGAGCCAGCAGTCCATCTCGTCGCGCGTCGCCATGGGGTTCCCTCTCGTCGTGGCACGAGGCTACCGCCGGGGGATGCGCGGGCGCCGGTCCCGCGAGGCGGCGTCACCCGATGTCCGCCGGACGGCCGCCGCGGTGTCGGCCGGCCCCCGTAGGGTCGGCGCATGCACGCACTGCCTCCCGGATCCCTGCGCCTCGTCCACCTCAGCGACACGCACCTCCTGCGCGACGGCGGCCTCCACCAGGGCGTCGTCGACACGGGCGCCGCCCTCGAGCGCGTCCTCGTCGAGGCCGACCGTGTGCCCGGGGTACGGCTCCTCGTCGGCTCGGGCGACCTCTCGGAGGACGGCACCCCCGAGTCGTACGCGCTCCTGCGGGAGCGGCTCGTGCCGTGGACGTCGTCGCGCGGCGCCG